>NZ_JAAGNW010000148.1:0-8599 GCF_010645215.1 Burkholderia multivorans
ATCGCGATGCCTGCGCAGTGTAGCGTGCACGCGCCGCGCCGCCGGGTGCGGCGGCGTGCGGCACGCTGCCGCGCTCAGCCGCCCGCCAGCAGCCGGGCCAGTTGCGCGAGCAGCACCGCCGCGCCGCCGCCGACCACCGCGAAGCCGAGCAGGCGGCGCTGTGCCGCGGCCGGCAGGGCCTGCGCGGCGAGCGCGCGGCGTTCGAGTATCAGTCGAGTCATGCTCGTTCCTCCATCAGGTTGCGCGGCGGGGCCGCACCGTGTCGCCACGCGGCCCCGCCGCGCGGCGCTTACTTCGCCAGCTTCGCGAGCGCGGCCTTCACGCCCGCCGCGTAGGCCGGGTCGGCCTGCGCGAAGTGTTCGAGCTGCCGCCCGATGATCTCGGCCGGCACGCCGTTGATATGGCGGGCGATATTGCCGAACAGGCGCTCGCGCTGCGCGGCGTCGAACAGGCGGAACAGCGCGCCCGGCTGGCTGTAGTAATCGCCGTCCTCGCGGTGGTCGTAGTGATCGACCGCGCCCGCGGCGAGCGCCGGCTCCAGTGCGTTGCGATCCTGCGCGAACTGCCCGAAGCGGTTCGGCTCGTAGTTCACCGTGCCGCCGAGGTTGCCGTCGGTGCGCATCGCGCCGTCGCGGTGCGATGCGTGGAACGGGCAGCGCGGCGCGTTCACCGGGATCTGGTGATGGTTCACGCCGAGCCGGTAGCGCTGCGTGTCGCCGTACGAGAACAGGCGGCCCTGCAGCAGGCGGTCCGGCGAGAAGCCGATGCCCGGCACCACGTTGGCCGGCGTGAACGCGGCCTGCTCGACGTCCGCGAAATAGTTCGCCGCGTTGCGGTTCAGCTCGATCGTGCCGACGTCGATCAGCGGGTAATCCTTGTGCGGCCACACCTTGGTGATGTCGAACGGGTTGTACGCCAGCTTCGCCGCATCGGCTTCGGGCATCACCTGGATCCGGAACGCCCACTTCGGGAAGCGGCCCGCGTCGATCGAATCGATCAGGTCGCGCTGCGCGCTCTCGCGGTCGCCCGCGACCACCTGCGCGGCCTCGGCGTCGGTGTAGTTCTCGATGCCGTTCAGCGACTTGAAGTGGAACTTCACCCAGAAACGCTGGTTGTCCGCGTTGTAGAAAGAGAACGTGTGCGAGCCGAAGCCGTGCATCTGCCGGTAGTTCTTCGGGATGCCGCGATCGCTCATCAGGATCGTGATCTGGTGCAGCGCTTCCGGATGGCGCGACCAGAAGTCCCACGCCGCCACGTTGCTGCGCAGGTTCGTGTACGGATCGCGCTTCTGCGTGTGGATGAAGTCCGGGAACTTGAGCGGATCGCGGATGAAGAACACCGGCGTGTTGTTGCCGACCACGTCCCAGTTGCCCTCTTCCGTGTAGAACTTGATCGAGAAGCCGCGCACGTCGCGCTCGGCGTCGGCCGCGCCGCGCTCGCCCGCCACGGTCGAGAAGCGCATGAACAGCGGCGTTTCCTTGCCGACCTGCGCGAACAGCTGCGCCTTCGTGTACTTCGAGATGTCGTGCTCGACGCGCAGCGTGCCGAACGCGCCCGAACCCTTCGCGTGCACGCGCCGCTCCGGAATCACCTCGCGATCGAAGTGGGCGAGCTTTTCGAGCAGCCATACGTCCTGCAGCGCGACCGGGCCGCGCGGGCCCGCCGTCAGCGAGTTCTGGTTGTCGGCAACGGGGGCGCCCGCGGCGCTCGTGAGGGTCTTGTTGTCGGTCATCCTGGTACTCCTTTCATGAAACTCGATGGGCAAACGGTAGCGGGGCAAACAGCGCTGCGCCGGCTCAGTGGCCGAGCGCGCGATCCGCGAGGAAGGCGCAGGCGATCGGCTCCCAGCCCCGCATCGCACGCCTCGCCTGAATGACGAGCGTCGAACGCGGCCAAGGGTTCCGCCGCGCGGCCCAGGTCATGATGTCGGTCATCGCACCCCTCCTCTCTGTCGTGGTCGGGCGGCCTTCGCTGCCGGCCGCCGTGGGTTGGAACATGTGAGCCATCGTATCAATTGCTATCGATATACTCAAATCTATAAAATTTATCTATCAGATAGGCAAAATAAAACCGGGGCGGACCCCGGTCGCGCGGACCGCTCAGTTGAGCGTCGCGGGCATGTCGAGTTTCGTCACGCCCGGCAGCCCGCACGCGGCGATCGCGTCGCTGATCGCGTCGATCGCCGGCATGCGCGTGAAGCTCTTGCGCCAGACCAGCACGACGCGCCGGTCCGGCGCGGGCTCGTCGAACGGCACGTAGGACAGCAGGTCGGCATCCTGCGCGCGGCGGTGCGGGCGCACCTCGGCGACCGACATGCGCGGCAGCACGGTGATCCCGACGCCGCTCGCGACCATGTGGCGGATGGTTTCCAGCGACGAGCCCTCGAAGGTCTTCTGGATCCCGTCGGCCGTCTGCGAGAAGCGCATCAGCTCGGGACAGACGCCGAGCACGTGGTCGCGGAAGCAGTGCCCGTTGCCGAGCAGCAGCATGGTTTCCTGCTTGAGATCGGCCGCGTCGATGGTGTGGCGCTTCTCCCACGGATGCCCGGACGGCAGCGCGACGACGAACGGCTCGTCGTACAGCGGCCGCACCATCAGGCCGGTCTCGGGAAACGGCAGCGCCATGATCGCCGCGTCGATCTCGCCCTGCTTGAGCAGTTCGAGCAGCTTCAGCGTGTAGTTCTCCTGCAGCATCAGGGGCATCTGCGGCACGCTGTGGATCATCTGCTTGACGAGCGTCGGCAGCAGATAGGGCCCGATCGTATAGATCACGCCGAGCCGGAACGGGCCGACGAGCGGGTCCTTGCCCTGCTTCGCGATCTCCTTGATCGCGAAGGTCTGCTCGAGCACGCGCTGCGCCTGGGTAACGATCTGGTCGCCGATCGGCGTGACGCTGACCTCGCTGGCGCCGCGCTCGAAGATCTGCACGTTGAGCTCGTCCTCGAGCTTCTTGATCGCCACCGACAGTGTCGGCTGGCTGACAAAGCAGGCCTCGGCCGCGCGGCCGAAATGCCGCTCGCGCGCAACCGCGACGATGTACTTCAATTCAGTAAGCGTCATTGTGGGTCAATCAATAATAAACGAGCGATAGATTTAATTTATACACCGGTTGAGCCGATTCGCCAACCTTCCGAGACGAAAAGCGCTGTTGCGGCGCGCAAGCGGCTCATGCCTTCAGGTACTGTTCGCGCGCGCCGAGCCAGCGCGCGAGGTGCTGGATGACGACTTCCGGATGGGCGGCGATCAGCCGCGCCGCCGCCTCGCGGGCCGGCTCGATCAGCCAGCCGTCCTGCTCCAGGTCGGCGAAACGCAGCATCGCCGCGCCCGACTGGCGCGCGCCGAGGAATTCGCCCGGGCCGCGGATCTCGAGGTCGCGCCGCGCGATCTCGAAGCCGTCGGTGGTCTCGCGCATCGTCTTCAGCCGCGCGCGGCCGGCCAGCGACAAGGGCCCGCTGTACATCAGCACGCACACCGACGCGGCGGTGCCGCGCCCGACCCGCCCGCGCAGCTGGTGCAGCTGCGCGAGGCCGAAGCGCTCGGCGTGCTCGATCACCATCAGCGAGGCGTTCGGCACGTCGACGCCGACCTCGATCACCGTGGTCGCGACCAGCAATTGCACCTCGTTGCGCGAGAACGCATCCATCACCGCCGCCTTCTCCGCGGGCGGCAGCCGCCCGTGCACGAGGCCGACGCGCAGCTCGGGCAGCGCCGCGACGAGCGTCTCGAAGGTCTCGACCGCGGTCTGCAGCTGCAGGGTCTCGCTTTCCTCGATCAACGGGCACACCCAGTACACCTGGCGGCCCGCCAGCGCCGCCTCGCGCACCCGGCCGATCACCTCCTCGCGGCGTGCGTCGCCGACGAGCCGGGTCATGATCGGCGTGCGGCCGGGCGGCAGCTCGTCGATCGTCGAGACCTCGAGATCCGCGTAATAGGTCATCGCGAGCGTGCGCGGGATCGGCGTCGCCGACATCATCAGCTGGTGCGGCTGGAAGCCCTGCGCGCCGTCGGCCGCGCCGGCCGCCTTGGCCCGCAGCGCGAGCCGCTGCCCGACGCCGAAGCGATGCTGCTCGTCGACGATCACGAGGCCGAGCCGCGCGAACGTCACGCTGTCCTGGATGATCGCGTGGGTGCCGATCACGAGCTGCGCCGTGCCGAGCGCGGCCGCCTCGATCGCCGCGCGCTTGTCGCGCGCCTTGAGGCTGCCCGCGAGCCACGCGACCGACACGCCGAGCGGTTCGAGCCACGCGCGCAGCTTGCGCGCGTGCTGTTCCGCGAGGATCTCGGTCGGCGCCATCAGCGCGGCCTGGTAGCCCGCGTCGATCGCCTGCGCGGCCGCGAGCGCCGCGACCACGGTCTTGCCGCTGCCGACGTCGCCCTGCAGCAGCCGCTGCATCGGGTGCGGCTCGGTCAGGTCCCGCGCGATCTCCGCGACCACGCGCTCCTGCGCGTTCGTCAGCGAGAACGGCAGCGCCGCGTACAGGCGCGCGCTCAGCGACGCCGTGTCGTCGCGCGCGCGCGTCGGCATCGCCGGCGCCGCGCGCGTGCGGCGCTCCTCGTGCGCGCGCTTGAGCGACAGCTGCTGCGCAAGCAGCTCGTCGAACTTGATCCGCACCCAGGCCGGGTGGGTGCCGTCGATGAGCGCGGTCTCGTCCGCGTCCACGCCCGGGTGGTGCAGCATCCGCACCGCGTCCGCGAGCGGCGGCACCTCGAGCGGCTTCAGGTAGGCGTCGGCGACCGCGGCGGGCAGCAGCTCGGGCAGCGGCGTGTGGTCGAGCGCGTTGTCGATCGCCTTGCGCAGATACGCCTGCGACACCCCCGCCGTGCTCGGATAGACGGGCGTGAGCGCCTGCGGCAGCGGCGCGTCCTCGTCGACGACGCGCACCGCCGGATGCACGATCTCGAGCCCGAAGAAGCCGCCGCGCACGTCGCCGCGCACGCGCAGCCGCTGGCCGACCGCCATCTGCTTGACCTGGGAGCCGTAGAAATTCAGGAAGCGCAGCGCCAGTTCCGCGCCCGCGTCGTCGCGCAGCTTCACGACCAGCTGGCGGCGCGGCCGGTAGGTGATCTCGTTGTCGACCACGACGCCTTCCGCCTGGGCGATCTCGCCCGGCAGCAGCTCGCCGATCGGCGTGAGCGTGGTCTCGTCCTCGTAGCGCATCGGCAGGTGCAGCACGAGGTCGATCGAGCGCGTCAGCCCGAGCTTGGCGAGCTTGTCGGCGGTGCGCACCGGCTTGGCGGGGGCCGCCTTCTTCGCCTGCTTCGCTGGAACGGCTGCGGCGGCGGGCTCCAGGCGGCCGTCGGCGGTGCGCCGGCGGCGCGGCGCGGGCGCGGCGGGCGGATCCGTCGCCGCGGACCCGGCCAGGTCGGCGGGTCCGTCGGCCTCGGCGGGCGCGACGGAATCGGCGGCAGCGACAGCGGTGGCGGAACGGCGGGCGGATACGGGCATCGGGCAGATCGCTTGCAAGTACAATAGCGGCTTTCCCGTCGTCCGAACGAGCGACGCCGGCAAACCGCGCAACCCCGCCATCATAGCGGCTCGCGCGGCGCCCGCCCCATGCGCGGCGCGCCCGGCCGCCTCGAACCAGTCCGCATGTTCACGCTTTCCGATTTCGATTTCGATCTGCCGCCCGAGCTGATCGCCCAGACCGCGCTGCCCGAGCGCAGCGCCAGCCGCCTGCTCGAGGTGGCGCCCCCGCGCCTCGTCGACCGCCGTTTCACCGAGCTGCCGTCGTGCCTCGCGCCGGGCGACCTGCTCGTGTTCAACGACACCAAGGTGCTGAAAGCCCGCTTCTTCGGCCACAAGGCGAGCGGCGGCAGGATCGAGGTGCTGGTCGAGCGCATCACCGGCGCGCGCACCGCGCTCGCGCAGATCCGCGCGAGCAAGAGCCCGGCCGCCGGCACCACGCTGCGGCTCGCCGACGCGTTCGACGTGACGGTCGGCGAGCGGGTCGAGCCGTTCTTCACGCTGCACTTTCCCGAAGACTGCCTGACCCTGATCGAGCGCCACGGCCGGCTGCCGCTGCCGCCCTACATCGAGCACGACCCGGATGCGACCGACGAGACGCGTTACCAGACGGTGTTCGCGAGCCAGCCGGGCGCGGTCGCCGCGCCCACCGCCGGCCTGCATTTCGACGCCGCGCTGCTCGAACGGCTCGACGCGCTGGGCGTCGAGCACGCGACGCTGACGCTGCACGTCGGCGCGGGCACGTTCCAGCCGGTGCGCGTCGACAACATCGCCGAACACAAGATGCACAGCGAGTGGTACGAGCTGGGCCAGCCGCTCGTCGACCGCATCGCCGCCACGCGCGCGCGCGGCGGCAAGGTGATCGCGGTCGGCACCACCCCGATGCGCGCGCTCGAATCGGCCGCGCGCGACGCCGAGGCGGCCGGCCGGCCGCTCGCGCCGGTGCGCGCCGAGACCGACATCTTCATCACGCCCGGCTACCGGTTCCGCGTGGTCGACCGGCTCGTGACGAATTTCCACCTGCCGAAGTCGACGCTGATGATGCTGGTGTCCGCGTTCGCGGGCGTCGAGACGATCCGCGCGGCGTATCGCCACGCGATCGCCGAGCGCTACCGCTTCTTCAGCTACGGCGACGCGATGCTGCTCACGCGCGCGGAACAGGCCTGACATCCGGGGCCGGACGACGCGTGTCGCGCGTCGCCGCCCATCCCGCTTTCCCCGCCGCCGGCTTCCCGGCGGCGTTCCTCAAACTGCGCCGGACTTGTCGATCCGGAGTTAGCGCTTTAGCGCATACTCCGGTCCCATGCAAAGCATCTTCCGGTGGCAAGGAGTTCCAGCGATGACCGAAGGTTCATCCCACGATACGTCCGCGGACATCCGTCCGCACAACGGCCTCAAGTTCGAACTGCTGACGACCGACGGCCACGCGCGCCGCGGCCGCGTCACGCTCAATCACGGCGTGGTCGAAACGCCGATCTTCATGCCGGTCGGCACCTACGGCACGGTGAAGGCGACCCAGCCGCGCGAGCTGGAGGAGATGCACGCGCAGATCATCCTCGGCAACACGTTCCACCTGTGGCTGCGCCCGGGCCTCGAAACCAGCGAGGCGCACGGCGGCCTGCATCGCTTCATGGGCTGGAACCGGCCGATCCTGACCGATTCGGGCGGCTTCCAGGTGTTCTCGCTCGGCGACCTGCGCAAGATCACCGAGGACGGCGTGACCTTCGCGTCGCCGATCAACGGCGACCGGCTGTTCCTGTCGCCGGAAGTGTCGATGCAGATCCAGAAGGTGCTGAACTCGGACGTCGTGATGCAGTTCGACGAGTGCACGCCCTACGCCACCGACGGCGTGCCGACCACCCACAAGGAAGCGGCCGACTCGATGCGGATGTCGCTGCGCTGGGCCAAGCGCTCGCTCGACGAATTCGAGCGCCTCGGCAATCCGAACGCGCTGTTCGGCATCGTGCAGGGCGGGATGTTCGAGGACCTGCGCGACGAATCGCTGGCGGGGCTGTCCGAGCTGGGCTTCCACGGCCTCGCGATCGGCGGGCTGTCGGTCGGCGAGCCGAAGGAGGACATGATGCGCGTGCTGCAGCACGTCGCGCCGAAGCTGCCCGCCGACAAGCCGCACTACCTGATGGGCGTGGGCACGCCGGAAGACCTGGTCGCGGGCGTCGCGGCCGGGGTCGACATGTTCGACTGCGTGATGCCGACCCGCAACGCGCGTAACGGCTGGCTGTTCACGCGCTTCGGCGACGTGAAGATCCGCAACGCGACGCACAAGCATTCGCTGAAGCCGCTCGACGCGACCTGCGGCTGCTACACGTGCCGCAACTTCTCGCGCG
This sequence comes from Burkholderia multivorans, assembly GCF_010645215.1. GTDB lineage: Bacteria > Pseudomonadota > Gammaproteobacteria > Burkholderiales > Burkholderiaceae > Burkholderia > Burkholderia multivorans_A. The sequence continues at coordinate 7,809 of NZ_JAAGNW010000148.1, forward strand.
GCTACCTGCATCACCTGCACCGGGTCGGCGAGATCCTCGGCGCGCAGTTGAACACGATCCACAACCTGCACTACTACCTCGAGCTGATGAGCGAGATGCGCGAGGCGATCGAGACGCACACGTTCGACGCGTTCCGCCTGCGCTTCGCGGAGGATCGGGCGAGAGGGGTCGACTGACGGGGCGCGGACGCCTCGCCCGGGAGACGGAAGGGTCACCCCCTTCCGTCTCCCGGACCAGGCCGGGCTGCATCGATCGCCCGCCTCCACGGCGCGGCATCGGCCCGCGACGCTTCGTCCCTCCTCCCCCTGCCCGCGAACCGGGCTCGACCCGACCGTCGTCGCCTCCGCTCGCGACATCCGGCAGCGCGCCACCCAAGGCGCCGCGCCCTCCCGGCACCCCGTCCCGCCCGCCATCCCATTGAAATTTCAGACTTGTACTATTTTTGATCGGAAAGCTTCCACCGCCGGCGCGCTCGAATATTACAATATGCTTTCTACGCAAGCACTTACCGCAGCGTTCGAGGCATTAACAGCTTGATCCGCAAGCCCATTTGCGGGTTCGTCGCGGTAGGGGCCGGTGGTAGAATAATCGGCTTATTTTTCAGATCTTCCCAAACGGAGAGACCAACGTGTCCTTGTCGTTCATTTCCAACGCCTACGCGCAAGGCGCCGCAGGCGGCGCCGAATCGAGCCTGATGAGCTTCCTGCCGCTCATCCTGATGTTCGCGGTGCTCTACTTCATCATGATCCGCCCGCAGATGAAGCGTCAGAAGGAGCATCGCAACATGCTCT
>NZ_JAAGNW010000148.1:8609-17674 GCF_010645215.1 Burkholderia multivorans
ATGGCCAAGGGCGATGAAGTCGTGACGAGCGGCGGCCTGGTCGGCAAGGTGACGAAGGTCACCGACGCATACATCGGCGTCGAGATCGCCGAAGGCACCGAGATCACGGTGCAGAAGGCCGCGGTCACGACCATCCTGCCGAAGGGCACGATCAAGTCGCTGTAAGCCCTTCCCGAGCGTCCGGCCCTCGCGCCGCCCCACCGGGCACCGCGGCGCCGGACGCGATGCTTTCCAGCCAACATCCCGTCCGGGCCCCTCATGAATCGTTACCCACTCTGGAAATTTGTCGTGATGGTCGTGGCGCTCGCCATCGGCCTTCTGTACACCTTGCCCAACTTCTACGGCGAAGCGCCGGCGGTGCAGGTGTCGAGCGGCAAGGCCACGATCAAGCTCGACGCGGGCACCCTCGCCCAGGTTGAAGCGGCGCTCCAGGCCAACCAGGTCGCCCCCGACGACATCACGTTCGACACGAGCTCGAACAACGCGAACATCCGCGTGCGGCTCAAGGACACCGATACCCAGCTGCGCGTGAAGGACCTGCTGCAAAAGACGCTCAACGCCGATCCCAGCGATCCGCAATACGTCGTCGCGCTGAACCTGCAAAGCGCGTCGCCGCGCTGGCTGACCGCCCTGCACGCCCTGCCGATGTATCTCGGCCTCGACCTGCGCGGCGGCGTCCACTTCCTGCTCCAGGTCGACATGACCGGCGCGCTCACCAAGAAGCTCGACTCCGACGCCTCCGACGCCCGCACGCTGCTGCGCGACAAGGGCCTGCGCGACGGCGGCGTGAACCGCGTCGACCAGGCGGTGATCGCGAATTTCGCCGACCAGGACACGGCCGAGGATGCACGCAAGCTGCTCGCCTCGTCGGTCAGCGAACTGCAATGGGCGACCCGCTCGGGCAACGGCAGCTTCCAGGTGGTCGGCACCTTCGCGCCGGCGGTGCAGAGGGCGGTCGAAGACGCCGCGCTCAAGCAGAACCTGACCACGCTGCACAACCGCGTGAACGAGCTCGGCGTGTCCGAGCCGATCCTGCAGCAGCAAGGCTCCGACCGCATCGTGGTCGAACTGCCGGGCGTGCAGGACACCGCGAAGGCGAAGGACATCATCGGCCGCACCGCGACCCTCGAGGCGCGCCTCGCCGATCCGTTCAACACCTATCCGAAGAGCGCGACCGATCCGGTCCCGCCGGGTGACGAGCTGTTCATGCAGAACGGCCAGACGCCCGTGCTGGTGCGCAAGCAGGTGATCTTCACCGGCGACCGCATCATCGACGCGTCGGCCGGCTTCGACGATCACCAGCGCCCTTCCGTCAACATCCGCCTCGACGCGGCGGGCGGCCGCTCGGTGCGCGCGACCTCGCGCGACAACATCGGCAAGCCGATGGCGATGGTGCTGTTCGAGAAGGGCAAGGGCGAGGTGCTGACGGTCGCGACGATCCAGTCCGAACTCGGCGACCGCTTCCAGATCACCGGCCAGCCGACCCCGCAGGCCGCGGCCGACCTCGCGCTGCTGCTGCGCGCCGGTTCGCTCGCCGCGCCGATGGAGATCATCGAGGAACGCACGATCGGCCCGAGCCTCGGCGCCGACAACATCAAGATGGGCGTCCATTCGGTGATCTGGGGCTTCGTCGCGATCGCCGTGTTCATGGTCGCCTACTACATGCTGTTCGGCATCGTGTCGGTGATCGGGCTGTCGGTGAACCTGCTGCTGCTGATCGCGGTGCTGTCGATGATGCAGGCCACGCTGACGCTGCCCGGCATCGCCGCCATCGCGCTCGCGCTCGGCATGGCGATCGACTCGAACGTGCTGATCAACGAGCGGATCCGCGAGGAGCTGCGCGCGGGCGCCGCGCCGCAGATCGCGATCCAGCAGGGCTACGCGCACGCGTGGGCGACCATTCTCGACTCGAACGTCACGACGCTGATCGCCGGCCTCGCGCTGCTCGCGTTCGGTTCGGGCCCGGTCCGCGCCTTCGCGATCGTGCACTGCCTCGGCATCCTGACCTCGATGTTCTCCGCGGTGTTCTTCTCGCGCGGCCTCGTGAACCTCTGGTACGGCGGCCGCAAGAAGCTCAAGTCGCTCGCGATCGGCCAGGTGTGGAAGCCGGCCGACGCGGCGGGCGCCGCCCCCTATCTCGGCCAGGACGCGAACAGCGACGCCGCCGAGGCGGTGAACGCACTCGCCGACGCCGCCCGCAAGAGCGCGCCGCGCGCCGGCAAGCCGGTTGCACGACGCCGCACCGAGGCCGGCCTGCCGCCGAAGAAACCGGGTTCGTCCCAATAAGCGCCGGAGACGCACATGGAATTTTTCCGCATCCGTAAAGACATTCCGTTCATGCGGCACGCGTTGATCTTCAACGTGGTTTCGCTCGTGACGTTCCTGGCCGCCGTGTTCTTCCTGTTCCATCGCGGCCTGCATCTGTCCGTGGAGTTCACGGGCGGCACCGTGATCGAGGTGCAGTACCAGCAGACCGCGGAGCTCGAACCGGTGCGCGCGACGCTCGGCTCGCTCGGCTACCCGGACGCGCAGGTGCAGAACTTCGGCACCTCGCGCAACGTGCTGATCCGCCTGCCGCTCAAGCAGGGGCTCACGTCCGCGCAGCAGAGCGACCAGGTGATGGCGGGCCTGAAGGCGCAGAACGCCGACGTGCAGCTGCAGCGCGTCGAGTTCGTCGGCCCGCAGGTCGGCAAGGAGCTGGCGACCGACGGCATGCTCGCGCTGCTCTGCGTCGTGATCGGCATCGTGATCTACCTGTCGTTCCGCTTCGAATGGAAGTACGCGGTCGCCGGCATCATCGCGAACCTGCACGACGTGGTGATCATTCTCGGCTTCTTCGCGTTCTTCCAGTGGGAGTTCTCGCTGTCGGTGCTGGCCGCGATCCTCGCGGTGCTCGGCTACTCGGTCAACGAATCGGTCGTCATCTTCGACCGGATCCGCGAGACCTTCCGCCGCGAACGCAAGATGACGGTCCAGGAAGTGATCAACCACGCGATCACGAGCACGATGTCGCGCACCATCATCACGCACACCTCGACGGAAATGATGGTGCTGTCGATGTTCTTCTTCGGCGGCCCGACGTTGCACTACTTCGCGCTCGCGCTGACGGTCGGCATCATGTTCGGCATCTACTCGTCGGTGTTCGTCGCGGGCTCGCTCGCGATGTGGCTCGGCATCCGCCGCGAGGATCTCGTGAAGGACAAGAAGTCCGCGCACGATCCGAACGATCCGAACGCGGGCGCGCAGGTCTAAGCGCCGCCCTCACCCGGGTCCCCGAAGGCCGGTTCGATGCGAACCGGCCTTTTTCTTTGGCCGGCCCCCGCGCTCAGCGCATGCCGAAGCGCCGGCGCAGCACCATGAGCGCCGCGCTGCTGATGACCGCTGCGAACATCAGGTAGAAGCTCGGCGCGGTCGGCAGGCCCGTCGCGCCGATCAGCCAGGCGATGATGAACGGCCCGAAGCCGCCGAACAGCGTGACCGCGAGGTTGTAGGCGAGCGACATCCCCGTGGTGCGCGTCTCGACCGGGAACAGTTCCGACAGCAGCCCCGGCAGCGCGGAGAAATAGCCGGTCATGAGCACCGCGAACCCCGCCTGCACCGCGATCAGCGTCGCGAACGACGGCCGCGCGACGAGCCACGCGAACGCCGGATAGATCAGCACGAGGAGCGCGCACGCGGGCGCGAACATCACGGTCACGGCGCCGTGGCGATCCGACCAGTGGCCGACGAGCGGCGCGAGCACGGTCTGGATCGCGCCGACGACGAGAATCGCCGCGAACGCGGCGGACGGCGCGAGCTTCAGCTCCTTGACGCCGTAGGTCGGCATGAACAGCACGAGGTAGGTCGCCACGGTGCCGAGCACGATCACGCCGACCGCCGTCGCGAGCCGCGCCTTGTGCGACGCCAGCGTGTCGCGCAGCGGCCGCGCGCTGCCGGCCGCCGCGAGAAATTCCGGGGTCTCGTCGACCCGCCTGCGCAGGTAGTACGCAACCGGCCCGAGCAGCAGCCCGAAGCAGAACGGCACCCGCCAGCCCCACGCCATCATCTGCGCGTGCGACAGCCCGGCATTGAGGAAGGTGCCGAACAGCGCGGCCAGGAGCGTCGTCAGGCCCTGGCTCGCGATCTGCCAGCTCGCGAAGAAACCGCGCCGCCCCGGCACGTGCTCGGCGAGAAACGCGGTCGCGCTGCCGAACTCGCCGCCGGCCGAGAAGCCTTGCAGCAGCCGCGCGCACACCAGGATCAAGGGCGCGGCGAGGCCGATCGTCGCGTAGGTCGGCAGCACCGCGATGATCAGGGTGCCCGCCATCATCAGCTGGATCGACAGCGTGAGCGCCGCCTTGCGGCCCACGCGGTCCGCATAGGCGCCGAGCACGATCGCGCCGAGCGGGCGCATCACGAACGACGCGCCGAAGGTGCCGAGCGTCAGCAGCAGCGATACGGTGTCGTCGCCCGTCGGGAAGAACAGCTTCGCGATCGTGACGGCGAAGAAGCCGTACACGACGAGATCGAACCATTCGAGCGCATTGCCGATCGACGCGGCCACGACGGCGCGCCACACACGCGGCGAAACGGCAACGACGGATGGGACAGCGACGGGCGTTACGCGCATGCGGGTCTCCTGGATCGTGTATGGGTTTGTCGTGGCGGATCGCGCCGCGCAAAAAATTATAAGGGCGCCCCATCCCGGCCGCGCGTCAATCTTCCGTCGCCCCAAAAACAAACCGCCGCGTCCGGATCCGGACGCGGCGGTTCTGGGCGAGCGCGCTGCGGCTTACTGCTTGACCGCCTCGGCCGTGATCAGCAGCTTCGTCTTCATCTTGAAGCCGTACTGCTTGCCGTAGTCGAGACCGAAATCGTCGCGATTGAATTCGCCTTCAGCGTCGACGCCGCACACTTCACGCTTGAGCATCGGATGCGGCATGCACTTGAACGACTCGATGTCGAGCGTGAGCGGCTTGGTCACGCCGTGCAGCGTCAGGTTGCCGACCACCTTCGACGGCTTGTCGCCCTCGAACTTGATCGTGCCTTTGTAGACCGCGTCCGGGTACTTCGCGGCATCGAAGAAATCCGCGGTCTGCAGGTGCTCGTCGAGCTTGGCGCTGCCGGTATGGATCGAGGCGATCTTGGTCGTCACCTCGACGGTGCCCGTCTTCGCCGCGCGATCGAGCGTCACGGTGCCGCTCGAGGTGTCGAACTTGCCGCGCCACACCGACAGGCCGCCGAAGTGATCGGCCTCGAAGCTCGGATAGGTGTGGCTCGGATCGAACTGGTAGGTGGCCGATTCAGCGAACGCCGAGCACGACAGCGCAGCGGCGAGCGCACCGGCCGCGATCATCAGATGTTTCTTCAACTCTCTCTCCTTGTGACGGCGCCGCCTCTCGAACGGCGCAACGGTTGCTGCAAATGCGCGCCGCGCGATTACTTCGCGGCAACGATGTGGAACTTGATCTGCACCTCGTCGGCGACGACCGACGTGTCCTTCCATTCGCCCGTGCCGATCGCGTACGCCGAGCGCTTGATCGGCAGCACGCCGTCGAAGGTCTGCGTCGCGCCGTTCTGCGTGACGGTCACGGGCACCGTGATCGTCTCGGCGTGACCCTTGATGGTCAGCTTGCCCGTGACGTTGTACTTGTTGCCGCCCGCGGGCGCGATCGCGGACGACGCGAAGGTCGCCTGCGGGTACGTCTTCGCGTCGAACCACTCCTTGCCCGCGACCTGATCGTTGTACATCTTGTCGCCGAGATCATAGCTCGCGACGTCGATCGTCACCTGCGCGCTGCCCTGCGCGGCCTTGGCCGGGTCGAACTTGATCTGCGCGCTGAACTTCTTGAACACGCCCTCGGTCGGCACGTTCATCTGCTTCGACACGGCGGAGACCTTGCTCTTCGCCAGATCGACCTGCGCTAGCGCGGAGGCGGAAGCGACGAGCGCGGCGGTGACGAACAGTGCGGCCAGGGGGCGGACGAACGAAGTTTTCATGGGCGATCCTTATTTGAGAAAGGGAAGCATGCGCGACAGCACGCCGTCGCGATCGAGCCACTGGTGCTTGACGGCCGCCGCCGCGTGCAGCGCGACGAGCGCCAGCAAGCCGTAGTTGAGCGTCACGTGCAGCGTCTTCAGCAGTTCCTTGAGCGCCGGATCCGGGTCGATCAGGCGCGGCAGCGGAACGATGCCGAGGTACACCACCGGGATGTTCGACGCGGAGCTGTACAGATAGCCGCTCAGCGGAATCGCGAACATCAGCAGGTACAGCAGGACGTGCACCGCGTGCGCGCCGAACCGCTGCAGCGCCGGGATGGTGTTCGCGAGCGGCGGCGGCACATGGGTCGCGCGCCACAGGATCCGCAGGATCGCGAGCGCGAACACCGTCACGCCGAGCCACTTGTGCCACGAGTAGTATTTGAGCTTGGTCGGCGTGAAGCCGGGAATGTCCGTCATCACCCAGCCGAGCGCGAAGCCGCAGACGATCAGGAGCGCGATCAGCCAGTGCAGCGCGATCGCGGTGCGCGTGTACGATGTCGGCGCGGGGACGGGACTCGCTGCCATGGGTTCCTCAGGTGAGCGAAAAGCCGGACCGGCGGGGCGCAGCCGCGCCGCACCAGGTCAAGGCCGCCATGCTACCTCAACCTGCGGGCAGCAGCAGGCATGCAAAAATGACGATTCTGTCATCCAGGCCGCCGCCCGGTCGGGTGGCCGAAGCCCGCCTCCAGCCCTGCGAAAATCGCCTTTTGGTAAGATTGGCGCGGGTTCCAGCCTGCCCACCCGTCGCCCACGACACCGCGCAACCCAGCTCCATATGGATAGAAACGACCTGATTGCCTGTCACGAATGCGACGCACTGTTGCACAAACCGCGCCTGAGCGGCAAACAGATCGCGCGCTGCCCGCGCTGTGACGGGCTGCTCTACCGCAATACCTCGACGCAGATCGACAAGATCTGCGCGCTCACGCTCGGCGCCATGATCACCTTCCTGATCGCGCAGGCCTTCCCGATCCTCGAGATGGACCTCAACGGCATGCGCGTGCGCACCACGCTGATGGGCGCGCTCGAGACGCTGTGGAACCAGGACATGCGGATCGTCGCCGCGATGGTGTTCTGCTCGACGCTGCTGTTCCCGCTGATCGAGCTGGCCGCGCTGCTGTACCTGCTGTTCCCGCTGCGCGCGGGCTACGTGCCGCCCGGCTTCAACCACGTGCTGCGCGCGATCCAGCTGGTCCGCCCGTGGGGGATGATCGAGGTCTTCATGCTCGGCGTGCTCGTCACCATCGTCAAGATGGTGAGCCTCGCGCGCGTGATCCCCGAGGCGGCGCTGTTTGCTTTCGCCGCGCTGACGCTGATGCTCGCCGTCGTCGTGATGTTCGACCCGCGCACCCTGTGGGATCTCGCCGACGACCTCGCCGCACGGCGCGCCGCGCCCGCCGGCGGCAACGGCGGCAAGGCGGCCGTCCGGTGAGCCCGCTGAGCGCCGCCCGCTCGGGCCACGCGAGCTGCCATGCGTGCGGCCACGTGCAGAAGCTGCGGAATCCCGCCGGCGAGCCCTGCGCGCGCTGCGGCGCCGCGCTGCACCTGCGGATCCCGAACAGCATCAACCGCACCTGGGCGCTGCTGATCGCCGCGGTGATCCTCTACATCCCCGCCAACCTGCTGCCGATCATGCGCACCACCTCGATCGTCGGCGTGCAGGACAACACGATCATGAGCGGCGTCGTCTATTTCTGGGTGTCCGGCGAATGGCCGCTCGCCGTCATCGTGTTCGTCGCGAGCGTACTCGTGCCGATGCTCAAGCTCGGCGTGCTCGTGATCCTCGCGACCACCGCGCAGCGCCGCTCCGCGTGGCGGCCGATGCAGCGCATCAAGCTGTACCGGCTCGTCGAACGCATCGGCCGCTGGTCGATGCTCGACGTCTTCGTCGTCACCATGACCGTCGCGCTGGTCCACTTCCGCTCGCTCGCCGTGATCACCGCCGGCCCCGGCGCACTCGCCTTCGGCGCGGTCGTGATCCTGACCATGCTCGCCTCGCTGCAGTTCGATCCCCGCCTCATCTGGGACCCCGTCGAAACCTCAGGGAATCATCATGAATAGTCCGCAAGACCCGCACCAGGCTCCGAATGCGGGGGGCGGCCAACCGACGCCCCCGCCCGAGCCCGTCATCACGCACCGCTCCGGCTGGCTGCCGTCGCTCGTCTGGCTGGTGCCGCTCGTCGCCGCGCTGATCGGCATCGGCCTCGTGGTCAAGTCGGTCCTCGACCGCGGCCCCGAGATCACGATCAGCTTCCGCAGCGCCGAGGGCCTCGAACCCGGCAAGACCCAGGTGAAGTACAAGGACGTCGAGATCGGCATGGTCAAGACGATCACGCTGTCGAAAGACCTGTCGCACGTGCTGGTCGACGTGCAGCTCAAGAAGGAAGCGGAAGATTTCGCGGCGAAGGGCTCGCGCTTCTGGGTCGTGCGGCCGCGGGTCGGCGCGAGCGGCGTGTCGGGTCTCAGCACCCTGCTGTCGGGCGCCTACATCGGCGTCGACGCGGGCCGCTCGCAGGACACCGAGAAGGACTTCACCGGGCTCGAATCCCCGCCCGCCGTCACGGGCGACCAGAAGGGCACCTCCTACGTGCTGCGCGGCGATTCGCTCGGCTCGATCGACATCGGCTCGCCCGTCTACTACCGGCGCGTGCAGGTCGGCCAGGTGGTCGGCTTCTCGCTCGACAAGGAAGGCACGGGCGTGACCTTCAACGTGTTCGTGAACGCGCCGTACAACCAGTACGTCGGCCTGAACTCGCGCTGGTGGCAGGCGAGCGGCGTCGACCTGCGGCTCGATTCGAGCGGCCTGAAGCTCAACACGCAGTCGCTCGCCACCGTGATCCTCGGCGGCATCGCGTTCCAGGCGCCCCCGGACCAGAAGGCCGGCGCAACCGCGCCGAACGACACGACCTTCCGGCTCGGCTCCGACGAGACGGACGCGATGCGCGCCCCGGACGGCGCGCCGGTCCAGGTGGTGCTGAACTTCAACCAGTCGCTGCGCGGGCTCGCGGTCGGCGCGCCGGTCGACTTCCGCGGCATCGAGCTGG
>NZ_JAAGNW010000149.1:0-11712 GCF_010645215.1 Burkholderia multivorans
TATTACTCATCGATGCGCGGCGTTGTGCCGATGCCGCGTCATTCCCTGCCTGCACGCACACAGGAGCCGTGATGTCGACGAGTATGCCGCCCCCGATCCCGCACGAAGCTCGATCTTTCCTGTCCGCGCTTGCGCGCCGCACTGCATGCGTCGCCGCGCTCGCGTGGCTCGGCGCCTGCGCGGGCCCGGCGTCCCGGCCGCCCGTCGCGGGCGCGCCCGTCGGTCACGCGCAGGTGGCCGCGATCACCTTCATGTGGCCGGCGAACGGAACGGTGCTGAAACCCGCCGGCGCAGCGAAACATCCCGGCATCGACATCGGGGGGCGCGCCGGCCAACCCGTCGTCGCGGCCGCCGGCGGGCGTGTCGTGTACGCGGGCAACGGCCTGCGCGGCTACGGCAACTTCGTGATCATCAAGCACGACGAAACCTATTTGAGCGCCTACGGGCACAACCGCACGCTGCTGGTCAAGGAAGGCGACGTGGTGAGGCAGGGGCAGCAGATCGCCGAGATGGGCGACAGCGATGCGGATCGCGTGATGCTGCATTTCGAGATCCGCCGCAAGGGCGCGTCCGTCGATCCGCTCGTCTATCTTCCGCCGCGCTGATGCCGATGCCGTTCACAGTGTGACGGCGAGGTGACGCGCAGCCGGAAAACAAAAACGCGCCACGGCAAAAGCCGTGGCGCGGCAATTAATCCAGTCAGGAGGGGGGGAATGAATGACTGGAGGGTCTGGTCGCTCCAAAACCACCGCAGCTGGGACCGCGAAACGATGGACTCGAAGCAGGGTCCATTGTTGGAGCGCAGCCCCGCCAAGTCAATTTCGGCAAATTAAGCTTCTTTACCGCGTATTGCAGATGTATCGGTGGGGGGCGTGTCGGCCTGCGAAGCATTGGCGCAGCAAGCCGTTTGGCGACACGGTTTACACGCCGGACACGGCGTGCGGCGCGTGCGTTGAATTATTACGAGGCGCACATCACCGCGCCCGATCATTCCGCCGACGAATCGTTTCGCACACCGCAACCGAGGACGCTCTGCATTCCGGAGCGATGACGCGGCAGCGGCTGTCGCTTACCTGGGACCTTTCTCGGCCAGCACACCGCGCGCCGTATCCGGCGTGCGCCGCTGCCGCGCCGCGATGCCGGCGAGAATCACGAGCGCGCTCGCGAGCGTGAAGCCCGTGCACATCCAGGCGAGCGGCTTCATGCCGAGCGCGAGAAACGGTGCGACCGCCTGGGTCGCGAGCGCTGCGCCGCCGAGCCCGAAGAACATCAGGAGGCCCGCCGCGCGTCCGGCCGAGGCCGGCTCGGCGGCGAGCGCGCGCGCCATCCAGCCCGGCCCGCGCAGGCCGAGCGAACCGCAGAACAGCATCCACGCGCCGATCACCTGCGCAGTGGAGCGCCAGTCTGCATAGGCGAGGACCATGAACCACGCGGCCGCGACGACCTGCAGCGCCGCGCCGAGCGCGATCACGCGGTCGAGCCCGTGGCGATCCGACCAGCGGCCGCTGCGCGCCGACGTGACGATGAAGGCGCCGACGCCGCACGCTTGCAGCAGCGCGAAGGTCGACGGCCCTTCGTGCAGCCACAGCTCGACCAGTTGCGGCGCGCTCGCGACGAACGCGAGCAATGCGGCGAAACACAGTGCGTGGCCGAGCGCATAGCCGAGGTAGATCGGCGAGCGCAGCAGGCGGCGATAGCCGCCTCGCGGCGCATCGTGCGCGCGGGCGGGCGGATCGGCAGGCAGCGCGCGCAGCGCGACCGGCATCACGAGCACGGAGAGCGCGACGATGACCCAGAACGTCGCGCGCCAGTCGGCGACCAGCAGCAGCGCGGCGCCCAGCACCGGCGCGAGCCCCGGCACGACGCTCTCGATGATCGCGAGCCACGCCAGCGCGCGCACCGCGCGGTGGTCGGCGAAGCGTTGCCGGATCAGCGTCGGCACGACCACCATGGCCGCCCCGACGCCGAAGCCCTGCACCACGCGCGCGACGATCAGCATCGTCATCGACGGCGCCGCTGCGCACACCACGCCTGCCGCGATCTGCAGCAGCACCGCGAAGACGAGCGTGCGGCGGCTGCCGAAGTGATCGGCGGCGGCGCCCCACACGAGTTGCGACAGGGCGAGCGCGGCGGAGAACACGGCGAGCGTGGCCTGCGCGCTCGCGATCGATCCGCCCAGCTGGGCGGGCAGCGACGGCACGGCGGGCAGGTACAGGTCGGTGGCGAGCAGGCCGATGGCGGTCAGCAGGGACAGCGGCAGGATGGTCCAGAGGGATTTCATGCGTGAATCGGTCAGGCGGGCGTCGAATTTCGAGGGCCAGACAGTATCACGCTCCCCGCCGCATGCCGGCCGTCTTTGACAGGCGACCCACAGGGCGAGGTTCAAACACGCACGTTCCGTAAGGGATTGGTGATGGATTTGAAATGATATAACATATCCAAATCCATGCTCGTATGCCGACGGATCGCTTTCAGCGGCCGGACCGCGCGCGCATGGGGTAGGCAACAGGGCGGGCGTGCGTATTCGATATGATACGTTATATCGTTTCGGTGTCGAGAATGCACACCGGGACATGTCGCGTCGGTCCTGTCCGATCCATTCATCCACAGCGACCACCGCGATGCGCGACCACCCTCGTCCCGATCTTGTTTCGTTACGCAAACTCCCTCCGTTTTCCCTGCTGCTGATCGCGAGTTTCGCGCACGCTCAGCAGACCGCGGCGCCCGATGCCCCGGTGTTGCCGCGCGCGACGCTCGCGCCGGTGTTCGTGACCGCGAACCCGCTCGGCGACACCGACCTGATCGCGCCCACCGCATCCGTGTCCGGCGATGCGCTCACGCTGCGCCGGGGCGACTCGCTCGGCGAGACGCTGAACGGCTTGCCGGGCGTCTCGACGACCACCTACGGCCCGCTGGTCGGCCGCCCGATCATTCGCGGCATGGACGGCGACCGGATCCGGCTGCTGCAGAACGGCGTGGCCGCCTACGATGCGTCGTCGCTGTCGTACGACCACGCGGTGCCGCAGGATCCGTTGAGCATCGAGAAGATCGAGATCGTGCGCGGACCGGCCGCGCTGCTGTACGGCGGCAACGCGGTCGGCGGCGTCGTGAACACGATCGACAACCGGATTCCGCGCGAGGCGCTGCAAGGCGTGAGCGGCGCGCTCGACGCGAGCTACGGCGGCGCGAACAACGCGCGCGCGGGTGCGGCGACGGGCGAGGGCGGCAATGGCCGCTTCGCGTTCCACGCGGACGCGTACGACCGCGAGACCAGCAAGCTGCGGATCCCCGGCTTCGCGCACTCGGCGCGTCAGCGCGCGCTCGACGGCCCGGACGCGAACCAGCCCGAGGGCAGCATCCCGAACAGCGACGGCCGCTGGCACGGCGGCTCGGTCGGCGGCTCGTACACCTGGGCCGATGGTTACGCGGGCCTGTCGTATAGCGGGTTCGAATCGAACTACGGTTCGGTTGCCGAGAGCGATGTCCGTTTGCGGATGCGCCAGGAGCGCGTCGCGTTCGCGTCGGAACTGCGCAACCTGAGCGGCCCGTTCTCGCGGCTGAAGTTCGATTTCGCGTACACCAACTATCAGCACAAGGAAATCGACGACGGCGTGACCGGCACGACGTTCCGCAACCACGGCTACGAGGCGCGCATCGAGGCGCGCCATCGTCCGCTCGGGCCGCTGGAAGGCGCGATCGGCGTGCAACTTTCGCAGAACACGTTTTCCGCGCTCGGCGAAGAAGCGCTCGTGCCGACCGCGCAGACCACCAACGTCGCGCTGTTCGGCCTCGAGGAGTGGCAGGCGACCGACGCGCTGAAGCTGAGCATGGGCGCGCGCCTCGAACACGTGAAGCTCGATCCGACGCCGGCCGGCAATGCGCGTTTCGTGGGGGCGCGTTCGCGCGACTTCAATGCGGGCAGCCTGTCGGCCGGGGCGCTGTACAAGCTCGCGCCGGCCTGGTCGGTGGCGGGCAATGTGTCGTATACGGAGCGCGCGCCGACCTTCTACGAGTTGTATGCGAACGGGCCGCACGACGCGACCGGCCAGTACCTGATCGGCAATCCGGACGCGCGCAAGGAAAAGGCCGTGTCGACCGATCTGTCGCTGCGCTATGCGAGCGGCCCGAATCGCGGCAGCGTCGGGGTGTTCTATAACCGCTTCATCAACTACCTGACCGAGTACAACACGGGGCGTCTCGTCGACGACGACGGCGACGTCGTGACGCCCGGCACCGACGATGCGCTGCGCGAGGCCGTGTATCGCGGCGTGCGCGCGGAGTTCTACGGGGTGGAGCTGGACGGCAAGTGGCGGGTGTACGAGAAGGGCGCGCATCGTGTCGATGTCGGGCTCAGCGCCGACTACACGCATGCGCGCAACGCGGAAACCGGCGAGCCCTTGCCGCGCATCGCGCCGCTGCGCGCGTCGCTGAGCGCGGATTACGGCTATGGGCCGTTCGGCGCGCGCGCGCAGCTCACGCATGCGTGGGCGCAGCACCGGGTGCCGGAGAACGATCTGCCGACCGACAGCTACACGTCGCTCGGGCTCGTGCTGACCTACAAGTTCCGGATGGGCCCGACGCAGTGGCTGGCGTATGTGCGCGGCGACAACCTGACCAATCAGGAGATCCGCTACGCGAGTTCGGTGGTGCGGGATATCGCGCCGCAGGGCGGGCGCAGTGTGATGGTGGGGATGCGGACGACGTTCTGAGTCCGAGTGGAGAGAGCGGCTCCTTTCCGGTGGGGAGGGGCCGTTGCCGACCCGGAGCCGCTTTCCATGTTTCCGCGACGCGGTCGTTTGCCCGCGAAGTCGGTTCCCGCGACGCGGCATTACTTCCGAAGCAAGTGCGCCTTCTGGCGTTCGCAGGCATCGGTTGAATAGGGCTGACGCTCGACGTTGTTCTGCACGATATAGGCGCCGTAGCCCGCGAATTCATAGTAAACATCCATGGTTTCCGCGTGGGAATGCGCCCAAAGCGTCCAGACCCATTCGCTGCCCGGCTCGTTGAGCGCACGTGCGCCGTCCCCGTCCGGGCCGAATGGGATGCATGCCGGAAGCGATCTGCCGTGCTCGTCGGGACACATCCAGACTTCGTGCAGGTAACCCAGGGCGAGTCTCATCTCAACGTCTCGTGGATTGGCGATCTTGTCTGTGCTGCGCACACGCGCTTGCCGGGAGCGACGCATTCCCGACGATCCCCGGCGTCGAGTCGAGCCTTGCCCATTCAATCTCGCACCCTCGCGCATTACATCCGCCCAATACGGAATTCATGCACCGCATCGAACAACAAATTCTTGCTCGCATTGATATTGCTGACCTGAAAAGCCGCATTGATGTGGTAAATTCGCGCCGCTGATTCTCATAGTGAAATGATGCGGGGCGCTGCGCCCCGCACGCGTGCAGAGATAACTACAAGAAGTTTTCGGGTGCGGAAGTGCAAGAGACCAGAGATTTACCGCTTGTCGTCGATCTGGACGGCACGCTGACCTTGACCGATACCCTCGCCGAATCGGTCGTGCAGGTGGTGAAGCGCAATCCGCTGAACCTCCTCAAGCTGCCGGGGTGGCTGCTGGGCGGGCGGGGCGCCTTCAAGGAACAGGTGGCCGCGCACGCCGATTTCGGCGCGGAGTCGCTGCCGTATCGCGAACCGCTGCTCGATTACCTGCGCACCGAGAAGGCGCGCGGGCGTCGCATCGTGCTCGCGACGGCCGCCCATCATTCGATCGCCGCGCGCGTATCCGACCATCTCGGCCTGTTCGACGAGGTCTTCGCGACGGGCTCCGGCGTCAACCTGAAAGGACAGGCCAAGCTCGACCGCGTGCACGAGCAGGTCGGCGCGCGCTTCGTCTATGCGGGCGACAGCAAGGCCGATCTGCCGATCTGGCATGCGTGCGGCGGCGCGATCCTCGCCGGCGTGGCGCCGGAAGTCGGCGCGGCAGTGCGCGCGCAGGCGAGCGTCGAGCGCGAATTCAGCAATCTCGAAGCAGGCTGGCCGGTCTGGCGGCGCGCGCTGCGCGTGCACCAGTGGCTCAAGAACCTGCTGCTGTTCGTGCCGCTTTTCACCGCGTTCGCGTTCTTCGACCTCGACCGGCTCGCGACCCTCGCGCTCGCGTTCATCGCGATGTCGCTCGGCGCATCGGCCACCTACATCGCGAACGACCTGTGGGATCTCGACAACGACCGCCGCCATCCGCGCAAGTGCCTGCGGCCGTTCGCGAGCGGTCAGTTGCCGATCCTGCACGGCGTCGGCTGCGCGCTGGTGCTGCTCATCCTGTCGTTCTGCATCGGGCTGGCGGCGTCGCCGGCCTTCGCCGGAATGCTGGCGCTCTACCTCGTGCTCACGACCGCGTACAGCTGGTTCCTGAAGACGCGCGTACTGGCCGACGTGATCATGCTGTCGCTGCTGTATACGCTGCGGATCGTCGCGGGCTCGATCGCGGCGGATATCAGCATCAGCCACTGGCTGCTCGCGTTCTCGGTGTTCACGTTCCTGAGCCTCGCGCTCGTCAAGCGCTGCGCCGAGCTGGTGTCGCTGCGCCAGCGCGGCCAGGCCGCCACCTCGGGGCGCGACTACCAGGTGGCCGACCTCGAGGTGCTGTGGCCGTTCGGGATCGGCGCGTCGCTCGCGGCAGTGATCGTGTTCGGACTGTTCATCAACGCGCCCGACACGATGGCCCGCTACGCGACGCCGCCGCTGCTGTGGGGCGCCGCGCTCGGCTTCATCTATTTGTTCTCGCGGCTGTGGATCAGTACCGTGCGCGGCGAAATGCACGACGATCCGATCGTCCACCTGCTCGAGAACCGCCGCAGCCTCGGCGTGCTGCTGCTGATCGTCGCGGTGATGCTCACCGCCCATTTCCTGTCGCTTCACTGATCTCATGCAACCGAAACACCGCCGGCGCTGGCTGGCCTTCTGCCGTTTTTCGATCGTCTTCGTGATGCTGCTCGTGTGCGCGGGCAACATCACCAACAGCATGCTGCTGAAATGGGGTTTCCGCGACGAGCAGAAGGTCGACTATGCGCACAGCTACAGTCTGGTCGGGATGATGGACGGCGCCGCGCCGCGGCCGTTCGTCTATCGCGCGTCGCTCGCAAAGGCCGGCAAGTGGCTCGTCACGCAGCTCGGCGAGGCGCGCCGGGACACGCTCTACCGGTCGATCGTGCGCCACGATTCGCTGCGCCGCGCGTACTTCGCCGGCATGCCCGATGCGTTCTGGACGCCGACCGTCGCGCTCACCTATCACTTCGTCTATATCGTGACGGTGCTGTCGACGGTGCTCGCGCTGCTGACCGTCTACCAGCTCGCCCGCCTGTACGGGCTGCGCTTCGGCGAGGCGCTAGGCTTTCTCGCCGCGTTCAGCTTCGTCTATCCGCTGACCTTCCAGCAGGGCGGCTACTACTACGATTTCGTCGAGCTGCTCGGCGTGTTCGCCGCGTGCTATTTCACGCTCAGGCAGCGGATGTTCGCGTGCACGCTGATCGTCGCGCTGTTCTCGTTCAACAAGGAAACCTTCTTCCTGGTGCCGCTCGCGCTGTTCTTTCTGCAGGACCGCGACGCATCGCTCGCGCGCCGCGTCGGCTGGCTCGTCGCGCAGCTCGCGCTGTGCGCGTTCAGCCGGCACCTGATCATGCAGGGCTATGAAACCAACGCGGGCGGCCTCGTCGAGTACCACGTGCTGGACAACCTGCGCTTCTGGTTGTCGCCGTCGTCGTACTTCGCGTTCTACAATCTGATCGGCAAGGGCATCTTCACGCCGAGCCTGCAGAACCCGCTGATGCTGATCCCGCTCGCGGTGTTCTTCCGCGCCGCGTGGCGCGCGGCGCCCGCGCGCGACCGGCAGTACTTCCTCGCGGCGTTCCTGCCGGTGTTCGCGCTGTTCGTGTGCTTCGGCTATCGCGACGAGGCGCGCAACTTCTCGGTCGTGTTCCCCGCGATCGTGCTGATCGCGCTGCACGGCGCGACCCGCTTCGGCGAGATCTTCGACGGCGGCGCGCAGCCCCGCGCGGCCGGGGAGGGCTGAGCATGGGCTGGCTGACACTCGTTGCAAGCGGTCTGTTCGGCGGTCTGGCGAGCGTGTTGCTGCGCTTCGCCGCGCTCAAGGAGGCCGCGCCCGACGCCGCCGCGCTGCTGCCGCTCGCACTGCGCGGCGCGGCGATCGGTTCCTACGGCATCGGCTTCGTGCTGTATGCGTTCGCGCTGCGCAAGGCGAACCTGAGCACTGCGTATCCGCTGATGGTCGCGGTCTCGATCCTGCTCGTGCTCACCTTCACCGCATGGCACGAACATGCGCTGCGGCCGTCGCAGGCGCTCGGCGCAGTGGTGATCCTGGCCGGGATCTGGCTCGTCACGCGCTGACCCGCCCCCTTCTGTTTCGCCCCGTTCGTTTGTAAGATAGGCGCCGCGCCGCCGCGGTCCCGTGCGGCTGCCGCCGGCGCGCGCGCCGCGCATATTCCTACATTCCTGTTCGAGGGGGCGTCATGACTGTTCTTTCCTTCACCCGCCGCGTCGCGGGCGTCGCGTTGCTGGTCGGCGGTTCGTGGTGCGCGGCCGCGCCGCTGTGCCAGTCGCAGACGATCGGCGCGCATACGTCGAAAATCTGCATCGAGCAGACGCCGTTCCAGCACGACTACTACACGTTGTGGGTCGACAACGCGCCGGTGCTGATGCTGCCCGACGACTACATCGAGAAAGTGTCGCTCACGCACACGGTGCCGGAGGATGCGGGCGTCGAATTCCCGCTGTCGAAGCAGGGCACGCCCACCGTCACGATCGCGGGCGGCTGCACGCCGGTCAGCGAGACCCAGACCAAGGGCGGCGAGACGGTCAGCCTCGAAACCGGCCGGGTCTGCTCGTTCACGTGGGGCAAGGAGACGATCGTCAAGGCCCTGCGCTTCACGTTCGAATGACGCGTGCGCCGCGTCGCCCCGGAAAAAAACCGGCCTGAGCCGGTTTTTTTCCGGGGTTGGCGCGACCTGCGTTCAGCGCGTCTCCTCGGCTTCGCCGCGCGCGAACAGATCCCAGCTCGCCATGAACAGCGCGGCGACGAGCGGCCCGATCACGAAGCCGTTGATGCCGAACAGCGCCATGCCGCCGAGCGTCGAGATCAGCACGACCCAGTCGGGCATCTTGGTGTCCTTGCCGACCAGGATCGGGCGCAGCAGGTTGTCGACGAGCCCGATCACGCCTACGCAGAACGCGACCAGGATCGCGCACTTCCACACTTCGCCCGCCATCAGGAAGTACAGCGCGGCGGGCACCCACACGAGGCCCGCGCCGATCGCGGGCAGCAGCGACAGGAAGGCCATCAGCGAGCCCCACAGGATCACGCCCTGGATCCCGAGGATCCAGAAGATCAGCCCGCCGAGCGCGCCCTGCACGATCGCGACCGCGATGTTGCCCTTCACGGTCGCGCGCACGACGGTCGTGAACTTGGCCAGCAGGTGCTGCTTGTGCTCTTCGTCGAGCGGCAGCGCGCGGCGCACGCGGCGGCCGATCTCGCCGCCGTCGCGCAGCAGGAAGAACACGAGGTACAGCATCACGCCGAAGCTCACGACGAACTGGAAGGTGTTCTGGCCGATGCTGAGCGCCTGCGTGGCGACGAACTGGCTGATCGCGGCCGCGCCGTCCGTCAGTTTCTTCTGGATGCTCGGGATGTCGGCCAGCCCGTAGTTGCCGAGGACACGCTGCACCGAGTGCGGCAGCGCATGCATCGCTTCCTTGAAATATTGCGTGAGGTTCGGCTGGATGTCCTTGATCTGCTGGTAGGCATAGGCGATTTCCTGCACCAGCGTGCCGACCACGAATACGAGCGGCAGGATCACGATCAGGATGATCAGCAGCAGAGTGGCCAGCGCGGCGAGATTGCGGCGCTTGCCGAAGCGCGCGGCGAGCCAGCGCTGGACCGGCTGGAACAGGATCGCCAGGATGGTGCCCCAGAAGATCGCGCCGAAGAACGGCAGCAGGATCCAGCACAGCCCGATCGTGACGACGAACAGCAGAAGATGAAAGAATTTTTGGTGTACGGTTCCGCTATCCATGGTGTGCTCTGCAGAGAGGGTGAGCGGCGCCGCCCCCGGCCGGGCGGGCGCCGCACAATGCCCGGAGTATGCCTGCAACGCCGCCCGCGTGATAGGGGCGGCGCCATCATGCGAAACGCCGCGGCGGAAGCCGCGGCGTTTCGGGTGGGGCGAGGGCGCGCCGCGCTTACAGCTTCAGGCGCGTGACCTTGGTGCCGTTCACGGACAGGTCGCCCATCAGGCCTGCATTGGTCAGCACGATCGCTTCGACCGGCGCGGTGGCCGTGGTGGTGTCGATCGCGCCGTTCGCGCCCATCTTCACGAGCGCCACCGAGGCGTCGCCGCCGGCCGACCAGCCTTCCGAGTTGCGGAATTTGTCGAGCGCGTCCTGCGTCATGAACAGGAAGATCACCGCCTTCGACTGCGCGCCCGCCTGCAGGCCGACCGACAGCGACGACGTGTTGTAGTAGCCGACGGTGCCGCCGCCCACGCGCAGCGCGCCGTTGCCCGATTGCGCGCCGACGATGAAGCCGGCCTGGAGCACGCTCGGGAACACCAGCACGCCGCGCGACTTGCCGACAAGCTCACGCGAGCCCGGCACCGTCGAGTACAGGCGCGACAGCGTCGCGTCGACGCTCGCGTTGATCGACTGGCGGGTCGAGGCGTCGGACGAGGCGGTTGCGGGCTTGTCCGGCGTGGTGGTGCAGCCGGCGAGTGCGAGGCTGCCCAGCACCAGGGCCGCGGCGGCCTTCATCACAAGTGCTTTACGCATGTTTTTTCTCCTTCGTTTGTCGTGCGGGTTGGAATTCGGGAAGGCGCGCGACCGCGTGCAGTCGCGCCGCCGGATCAGCGGCGCGCGAGCAGCAGGCCGGCGATGAAGGCGAGGCCGGCGACCGCGCCGGCGGTCTGCCACGGGTTCTCGCGCACCACCTGCGAGACCCGTTCGGCCGATTCGCGCAGCCGGTACGACGCGCTGTCGGCGGCGTCCTCGAGCGTGCCGCGCGCCTCGTCGAGGCGGCCCTGCAGGCGCTTGCGCAGCGCGGCGAGGTCGCCGTCGTTGCCGTTCTTGAGCAGGTCGTCCAGCTCGTCGACGAGCGAGCGCATGTCGTCCTTCACATCGGCGTGCAGGTCGCGGGCGGCGGAACGGGTGCTGCGCGCGACCCGGCGGCCGGTGCGGCGCACCTCGGACAAGCCGCGGTCCAGCTTGTGTTCGACGCTGTCGGTAAGTGCCATGATGTTCATGCTCCCTGGGTAGTGGGTGAGATCAGGATGACGGGCGAACTCCGTACCATGGGAGTCGCATTCCTGCGCCAAGTTTCGCAAGCGCCATGCCAAGCCTTCGCACAATGCGCGGAAACCCTTGTACCGTAAGGCGCGCGGCCAGATGAAACAAAATGTCAGGAAATGTAGGCTGGCGTACAGGCTGGAAAATCTTGCCGGGGGCAGGGCGTTTTATGCCGGTAACTCTGTCCGGGTCGCGGCGGCTTGTTCGGGCTGCATGGGAAAAGCTTGCCGACGCGCGCGCGGGCCCGAGCGGGTTCCGTGCTACCTTCGGCGCACGGCGGAGAGCGGGGCTGGCATCCGTCGTGCTTCTGCCGATGTTGCCGCGCGGGCGGCGCCGCATGCGTCGCCGCGCTTGACGAACCCGAGCCTGACTTTCACGCCCATGCCTCACGCCCTCATCATCGAAGACGAC
>NZ_JAAGNW010000149.1:11722-17213 GCF_010645215.1 Burkholderia multivorans
ATCGCACAGAAAGACGGCTTTTCGACCGACGAAGCCGCCGACCTCGCTCAGGCGCGCGCATGCCTGCAGAAGACCGTGCCCGACATCGTGCTGGTCGACGTGAACCTGCCCGACGGGCTGGGCCTCGACCTGTTGCCGGAATTGCCCGAGTTCGCGCCGGGGCGCAGCGTGCCGGTCGTCGTGATGACCGGCAATGCGACGCTCGAGACCGCGGTCGAGAGCCTGCGGCTCGGCGTGTGGGACTACCTCGGCAAGCCGGTGGACGTCACGCGGCTGCGCAATCTGCTCGCGCGCGTACCGCGCACGGGCGACCTGCATGCCGAGGTCGAGACCTTGCGCCGCACGCTGCGCGACATGGGGCGCTTCGGCGAGATGGTAGGCCGCTCGCCTGCGATGCAGAAGGTCTACGACCACCTGGGCCGGGTCGCGCCGACCGAGGCGAACGTGTTCATCTGCGGCGAGAGCGGCACCGGCAAGGAGGTGGCCGCGCGCAGCGTGCACCAGCTGAGCCGCCGCGCGAAGGGGCCGTTCGTCGCGCTGAACTGCGGCGCGATCGCCGCGAACCTGATCGAGAGCGCGCTGTTCGGCCACGAGCGCGGCGCATTCACCGGCGCGACCCACGCGCACGCCGGCGTGTTCGAGCAGGCGGCGGGCGGCACGCTGTTTCTCGACGAGATCACCGAGATGCCGGCCGACCAGCAGGTCAAGCTGCTGCGCATCCTCGAAACCCGCACGTTCCATCGGGTCGGCGGCAAGGAGACGCTGAACGCGGATTTCCGGCTGATCTCGGCGACCAACCGCGAGCCCGAGCGCGCGGTGCGCGACAACGTGCTGCGGCTCGACCTGTACCACCGTCTCAACACGTTTCCGGTGCTGCTGCCGCCGCTGCGCGCGCGCGGCGATGACCTCGCGCTGCTCGCGCAGCGTTTCCTCGACATGCTGAACGAGGCCGAACGCACCACCAAGCATTTCTCGGCGACGGCGCTCGCGCGGCTCGCGACGCATGGCTGGCCCGGCAACGTGCGCGAGTTGCGCAACATCGTGCAGCGCGCGTATATCCTCGCCGATGAAGTGATCGATGCGATCGAGTTCGATCCGACGCACCTCGCGCCCGAGACGAGCGACGCGCCGGCCGCGATCGCTGCGCTGCCCGCGAATGCCGCGCTGATTCCGGCCGGCACGCCGCTCGCGGATGCCGAGCGGCAGTTGATCGAGGCGGCAATGGCGGCGTCCGACGGGGTGCGCACGCGCGCCGCGTCGATGCTCGGGATCAGCGTGAAGACCCTCTACAACAAGCTCAAGAGCTTCGACCTGGAGCCACGGGAATGACCGGCAAGCCTGAATCCACCGCGCTGTGGCGCAACCCGAGCCGCTCGATCCGCGGCCGCTTCTCGGCGTTGAGCCAGGTGCTCACCGTCGGCGCGATGCTGCTCGACGAGCACGCGGAGGTCGAGTTCGCGAATCCCGCCGCGCTCGACCTGATCGGCGCGCGCGACGAGGCGGATGCGGCCGATGCGTGGTCCGCCTGCCTGGCGGACGAGCTGCGCGAGCGGCTGGTCGCGATGGAGAGCGGCGGCGCGCCGTTGCGCGCGCAACTGGTGGGCCGGCACGACGACCAGCCGATCCCGCTGCGCGTGGAGGCGTACCGGCTCGACGAGGACGACGGCAACGGCTTCCTCGTGCTGCTGAAGGCCAAGCACGCGGGCGACATCCTCGAAGCGGACCTCGTGCAGGCGTCGCAGATGCGCAACCTGGTCAAGCGCTTCGCGTCGGCCACCCACGAGATCCGCGCGCCGCTCAATGCGCTGTCGCTGAATTGCCATCTGCTGCAGACCGCGCTCGACGACGCCCACGGCGACACCGCGCAGGCGCGCGAGCACGTCGACGTGATCGTCAGCGAGCTGAAACGCCTGAACGGACTCCTGAACGAACTGATCGAGGAAACCCGGCCGCCCGTCAGCCAGCAGACGTCGTTCGACCTGGTGCTGCTGGTCGAGCAGGTGACGAAGCTGGTTCATCCGTATGCGGAGTCGCGCGGCGTGAAGCCCGTGAACCGGCTCGGCAGCGACGCGATCTGGGTCAACGGCTATCCGGACCGGCTGAAGCAGGCGGTGCTGAACATCCTCAACAACGCGATCGAGGCGATGCCGGAGGGCGGCACGCTGACCGTGACGACCGCGTCGACCGACGCCAGTGCGACGGTCGAGATCGCCGATACGGGCAAGGGCATGCCGGCCGAGATGCTCGACGACATCTTCCGCCTGCACTATTCGACCAAGAAGAGCGGCAGCGGGATCGGGCTGTATGTCGCGCGCCTCGTGGCCGAATCGCACGGCGGCGACCTGCTCGTCGAGAGTGCGGAAGACGCGGGCAGTACCTTCACGCTGGTGCTGCCGCGCGCGTGATGCAGTGGGGTGAGCGTGGCCCGGCCAAGCGTGGCCCGGCCGAGCGCGGCCCGGCCAAGCGTCAGCGCCGCCGCGCGCGGCGCGCGAACACGAGCGCCGCGCCCGTGCCCGCGAGCAGCAGGAACCACGGATCCAGCGCGCCGCCGCCCGACTCGGTGGCGCCGCCGCCCGTGCCGGCGCGGACTTCCGCGGACGGCGGATCGGCGAGCGCGAGGTCGATCAGCACCGGGTCGTGGTCGGACGAGCGATATGCATCCGTCGAGTAGTAGGTGTCGCGCTGTTCCTTGCTTTTGTAGCTGAACGTGTATTGCAGCGCGATCGGCTCGTCGGCGTTGATGTGCCATTCGTTGACCGATGCGACGCGCGAGGCGAGCGTCGGCGAGGCGAGCGCGTGATCGATGTAGCCGGCTTCGCCGTTGTACACGTAGCTGTAGGCCGAATCGCCCACGAAGCGCGCGACGAGGTTCACGTAGCCGCGCCCTTCGAGCAGGCGGACCGGATCTTCCTTCGCATAGCTGTTGAGATCGCCGATCAGCAGCACGCCGTCGGCGGATGCGCCGGTCGGGTTGCCGGCCAGCCAGTCGGCCAGCTTGCCCGCCGCGCGCACGCGGGTGGCGTTCCAGCAGCCCTGGCCGTCGCCCTGGTCGAGATCGTCGCCGGCCGCGTCCGGGCAGTTCTTCGACTTCAGGTGATTGACCGCGATCGTCACGCCGCGCGCGCCGCCGATACGGCGGAAGGTCTGCGCGAGCGGCTGGCGGTTCTTGTTGTCGATGTCGAGCGTCGCGGGGCGGCCGACCGGCTCGACCGCGCGGCTGTTGTAGAGCAGCGCGACCGCGATGGCGTCGCCGCCGAGCTTCGGCAGCCCCGGGTCGACCACGCGCCAGCCGTCGCCCAGCTTGGCCGCGAGCTGGCGCACCGCGCCCAGTTCGCCGTAGCCGTTGTTGGCGATCTCCATCAGGCCGATCACGTCCGCGTCGAGCCCGCGCAGCGCGGCGAGGATCTTGGTTTCCTGCCGCTCGAATTCTTCCGCCGACTGCGCGCCGCGATTGTTCGGATCCTTGAAGCCGCCGCCCTTGCCGTCGCCGTTGAAATAGTTGAGCACGTTGAACGACGCGACCCGCAGGTCGGCGTTCGGTGCGCGCGCCGGCGCCGCGGCGCGCGGATTCGAGGCCGCGTCGAAGCTCGGCGCGGGTGCGCCCGGCACCGGCTGCAGCCGCCACGCGCTATAGCGCATTTCGAGCACGCCCTCGACGCCGCTGACCGTGTAGCCCGCGCGCAGCGTGTTGGTCGCGCTGAAGCCCGGCGCGGGATACGGCACGGAGGCGGGATTGGATTTGTTGGAGCCGTCGTCGAGCACCAGGCGGTTGAGCGCATTCGCGTCGGCCTGCGCCTTCGCCTGCGCGGGCGGCACGAGGTTGGTCGGATTGCGCAGCCGGCCGTTGCTGAGCAGCACGCTGCCGTAGCGGCCCAGTTCGTAGACCTCGCTCACGGTCAGCTTCTGCGGCAGCCGCACGAGCATGCCTTCGTACGCGGCGAAGGTCGACGGATCGGCGACCGGCAGCGTGAGCGCCGCGGGCGTGACGGTCTGGCCGCTCGCGCATACCGCGATGCCGCCCGACAGCGTGAGCTGGGTCTGCCCGAATTTCTCCTCGACCTTGCCGCTCACGCGGACGAGATCGCCCGCGTTCGCACGCAGCTTCGGCGCATAGACGAACAGCCCTTCCGAGACGCCGGGCCGATGCTGGCGCTGGGCGTCGGCCTGCTGGACGAAGAAGCCGCCGAAGCCGTCGGCGCCGCCGTAGTCCGCGGTCACCACGGCTTCGATCGATACGGTCTGGCCGGCGAGCGGCGAGGGCCCGGCGCCGCCCTGGATGTCGGCGAGCAGCGTCGCGCCGCCGCCGCCGCAGGCGGGAAGCGGGGCGGCGCCGGCCGGGCCGGCGGCGAGCAGCGACAGCACAATCAAGAGGGAGGGCAGCGGGCGCATGGGCAGGTCCGATGAGTGGGAATCCTGAAAGACTAGGAAAGCATAATGACAGACGTATGTAAGGTTCGGACATCAACTGGTCATTCGGCTATGTTTTTCTGCGTGCTCATGAATCGTCCCTTGCTCCCGCCCACCGATGCCGCCGCGCCGGCCTGGCTTGCGCCGCGCGCGGGCTGGGGCGTCGCGGCGCTGCTGCCGGTCTTGCTGCAGGCCCTGCCTGCGCGGGTGCGGGATGCGCTCGCCTATGACCGCGCCGCGATCGCGGCGGGCGAGGTCTGGCGGCTCGTCACCGCGCATTTCGTGCATCTGGGCTGGGCGCACTGCCTGCTCAACGTCGCCTGCGTCGGGCTGTGCGCGAGCGTGCTCGCCGCGCGCGGCCGCGCGTTCACCACGCTCGGCGGGCTGGCCGCGGGCTGCGGGACGCTGCTGTGGTTCGGCGCGCCGGAGGTGGCGCGCTATGTCGGGCTGTCGGGCGTCGTGTACGGCCTCGCGATGCTCGCGCTGTGGCCGTATGCGCGTCGTGACCCCGTGCTGTGGCTCGCGCCGCTCGCGATCGCCGCACGGGTCGGCTGGCAACTCGCCGCGGGCACGCCGCACGCGGAGGCCGCCTGGCTCGGCGGGCCGGTGATCGCGCAGGGGCACGTCGCGGGGCTGCTGACGGGGGCGGCCTGGGCCGCGTGGCGCGCCCGCCGCTCAGGTCGCCGCGCTTGAGCCGAACCCGAGCCGAACCCGAGCCGAACCGGGGCGCGCCCGGGTGGACCCGCGCCGCGTCCCGGCTCACAATGCGAGCGCGGTTGTGCCGGGCCGCGCGCGTGCGCGGCCGTATGCCATTTCAACGGAGCGCCTCATGTCCTACCTGTTGCTGATCGTCGAACCGACCGACCAACGCGCCACGCGCACCCGCGAGGAAGGCGAGGCGCTGTACGCGCGCATGGCCCGCTTTGCGGACGCGCTGCGCGCGCGCGGCGTGTTGCGCGCGGTCGAGTCGCTGGTCTCGGCCGATCAGGCGACGCGCGTGCGGGTTCGCCAGGGCGAGACGCAGTTGCTCGACGGGCCGTTCGCCGAGGCGAAGGAGATGATCGGCGGCTTCTTCCTGCCCGAT
>NZ_JAAGNW010000015.1:0-6299 GCF_010645215.1 Burkholderia multivorans
GGATCGAGGGGCGATGAAAAGAGTTGAGAAAAATGCAAACTACGCGAGATTAAGTCAGAAGGAACGAGATTTTATTCAGGCATGCTCGGATTACTATTTGGATGGAAATTTCCCTGAGCAGTACGTATCGAGTATGCCACCCCCACTAGTGACCAGCGAGCTGACTTTAACTGCTGCTGCTCTTTCACGGGAATTGGATGTTGAATATGGAAAACGGCAGAGGCGGAGTGCTCGGCAGATGTATGGAAACAAGATGCTCGAGGAAATTTTCCAGGAGTATCGGTGATGGTCTCCAAACCGCGCCTATGGCCTTACATGATGATCGTTGTTCTTGCTGCACTTATCTGGATAGTCTTGGTCATGATGAGGTCATATCAATATTGGGAAGCAACGGGCCAGGAGATGCCGCATATGGGAAGCCACATTCGAAGTGGAGTGCTCGTGGCCGCCGCATTCATTGCTCTGATATATGGAATCAGCGCCGCACTGACGCATAGATTGACAGGGTTAGCAGCTATCTCAGTACGACCGAATTCAAGCAATACGGCAGAACGCGACCTCAGTAAAGTGTATGGTTTCAACGGCTCGTCTGCGATGCTGTCTCAAATGGGAAGCAAGTACGTATTGGAGGTGCGAAGCATGGGTGTCGTTACCGGATGGGAGACCAACCACGAAATATGGAGCGAGATCGAAGCCAAAAAAGATAACCACGAAACATATATGTCAGGAAATCCGGAAGATTATCCGGACAATGATGGACAAAGGTATAGTAATTTTGGTCTTGTCTCTGGAACCGGCTTCAAATTTGCGACCCGTCGGGCTGTTGAATATTGGCCGGTGCCGGTCATTATCTGGGGGCCAGCTAAGGATGGACGAAACGGCTCCCGACCTGCCGAGGATATTGTCGATCTTCGTCAAAAAGCGAGTCTTGGTGCCACACTGTTGCTATGGCAAGACGACGCCAATACGGACGATGGTGTGGTAATGATCGAGAGGCTGTTTTCGTTCTTCGAGTCTCACCCCGATGTTCCGGAAGCCGTTGTGTACTGTTCGGATGGCTCAATACTACGGTCGCTCCTCGTAGCCCCTGGCGGCGGTGTTCCCCCGCAAGCCGGCCATATCATCCCAGCACTCCCGGACAGCGTCGCAGCGTTGCTGGTTTCACGTTCCGATCGCGTTGACAAGCTGATTCGCCCTTTTGTCGTCGAGCAAACCTCGAGAATCAATCGCAATAATACGGACTACGACATCATCAAGCTGTGGAATTTCTTTTGGGCCAAGCACAGCGATCGGGGTCCGGGCAGCTTCAAGGCTCACTATCTCGAACAACAAAGGAAGGCGGGCGCTAAAAACCCGCACGCGCTTGGTTCCATGTCGTCAAGTTGGTGGCATGCCCAACTGCCTGAATTCTGGAAGACCATCGACAACAGAGGGCCCGGCGATTTCACCCCGACGCCATACCTCCCGGTGCGGTGGACCACCTGGCAACTCAAAAAATTCGACAACGCACCGCTGCTCGGTTATCTGCATCGCCCGGTCGACGTGAAGTTGACGGACGACCATGGAAAGCCCCTCAAGACTTCAGCTCAAGCTGCCGCATTGCAAGCCGGCTGGGAGCAGGCGCGCGCGGCCCTGCCGGACGGCCAGGAGCCGAAGCGCGTGTTCTACGACACGACCGGCGATCGGCTCTCGATGATTCCATTGAACCGGGCGCTGGCGCAGATCGGCGATTCGGCACCGAGCCTGAACGATGTCGAGGAGGGCTATGACATCGGCGCACGCATCGGCAACACCGGCGTGACGTCTCCGCTTGTGCAAATTGGCCTGGGGCTGATCGCCAGCTACCAGAACGGCGGCGCCAGCGCGACCGTGAACCGTCGCCCGAACGGAACGACGAGCATCATCATGGTCAGCCCGCCGGATGCAGAGATCAAGGCCGCGTGGGACCAGAAGACGAGCGGCGCGAATCCATTCAAATAGATCGAGACGAGGTCATCATGCGCGGTGTCATTCGAGTCGGCGACTCGACCAATCGTGGCTGCCGGGTCAGGACCGGCAGCGACAGTTCGAACGTGATGGGACGGGCGGTCGCCCGGATGGGCGACCGTTGTGCCTGCCAGGCAGGGCTTGGCGAATGCGAGATTCTCGAAGGCGACGAAATGGTTCGCATCAATGGCCGCGCTGTCGCATTCGACGGTCACAAGACATCATGCGGGGCCGTCCTGATCTCTTCCATACCAACATCCGGTCGGACCTAGCCGAAGCGCAACAACAGGATCGAGGCACAACGCCGCCGAACAGCGTCGAGCGCGAGCGACATGACGAATCGAGAGCGGTTTGCCGCCCGAGACGTTTCAACCCGCAAGCCCAGCGATCAAAGCGAGGTGACGGGGATACGCTTCGACAGTTCATTGCGCGCGGCGAGCGGAATACGCGCATCGTCCCAGCTGGCCAGCCACTCGACCTCTTTTGCACTGAACACCTGACCATAATTGCGCAGCGCGTATTGCAATGCGTCGACGACGTAATGACGGATCATGTCGGGCGTGCGTGGATCGTCGAGTACGGATCGGAAGGCTTCGAGCGTGGCCATGAGTAGGCTCCATCCTAGGGATAACCCTGTTATCTCATACCAATAGTTGGGCGCCAACTGGAAAAAAAGCAGTTGAGCGTGCGAGTCGAACGGCCCTTGCGGGCCGCCTGAACCGACGCTCACGCCAGATCGATCCCCACCGTCGCGCCGACCCGTCCCTCCGAGCGATCCGCGGCCTTCCCATCCCACCACGCCGCGCGGCCGCGTGCGAATTGCCGCGCCGCTTCCGCTACACGCGCGCCAAGATGCCGCGCGGTAGCCAGATCCGCTTCGGGCGGTGCAGCCTCGGGGCCCTGGTCCGTATTCGACTGCGCCGCGGCTCCCAGCCAGAAACCCAGGCGATTGAGATCCTCCGCCGAACCCCGGGTCGAATTGTTCGCAGGCGGCAAGCCGAGATTGATCCAGTGCATGCCATGCTGCGCGGCGAACAAGGCGAGCTGCATGAGCGTGGCGAGCTTGTCTCCGGCGTGCGCGCCGGAATTCGTGAAACCGGCCGCAATCTTGTCCTGCCACAGGAAGCCCTTGGCCATGACGGCGTTGGAGGTGGCCTCCTCGAAGACTTTGAATTCGGCCGACACCCCGCCCATATAAGTCGGCGCGCCGAAGATGATGGCGTCGGCCCGGGCGAGTTCGTCCCAGCGCGCCGGCGCATCCGCGCAGGGCAGCAGCACGCCCCTGGCGCCCGCCACCCGTTCGACGCCGTCCTTGACCGCGCTTGCCTGCCGCGCCGTATGACCATATTGGCTGTGAAAGACAATCGCCACGCTTGTATTCGTCATGCACTTCTCCTGAAGCTCGATGTCCCGATTCCGATTCATCTCGTTTGACCTGGTCCTACAGTTCGACCATCACCACGCCCTTGAGCTTGCCCGCACAGGCTTCCTGCAGCGCCGCCGGCCCCTGCTCGAGCCCGCTGAAGGTCGTGCAGGTCAGCTGAACGGGCTGCTCGTCGCGCCATTCGTCGAGGCGCTGCAGCCATTCGTCGAAGGCTTCGGGTTTGTCGTCGTCGGCGCTATAGCCGCGCAGCGTGATGCCCTTGATCGGCAGCCGGAACGTATCGATCTCGACCGGCGCGATGGAGCTGGAGCGTTCGGCGCGCAGCTCCGCGACGAGCGCCCCCAGAATCACGAAGCGCGCCCCCTCTCGCGCCAGCGTGACCGCGGCGCTCAGCTGCTCGCCGCCGACCATGTCGACGAAGACGTCGATGTCGTCCGGCGCGACTTCGCCCAGCTGCGCGACGAAGGGTCGGTTGTCGTCGACGATCACGGTGTCATAGCCGAGCGCTTCTTTCATCCACGCGGCCTTGTCCGGGCTGCGCGTGCTGCCGATGACACGCCCGGCCCCGAGCCGGCGCGCGATCTGCCCCGCCATCGAGCCGATCGCGCCGGCGCCGCTGGAGACGAAGACGGTGTCGCCGGGCTTGACCTGGATGCCGCGCGTCAACGCCGCGTAGGCGGTCCAGCCGTGGCCGAGGTACGCGGCCGGTTCGATGGGGTCGCGCCGTAACACCGTGCACTGAGCCGCGTCGACAACGGCATAGTCGCGCCAGCCCCGCCGATGAAGCACTGTTTCGCCCACGCGCAGCCCTGATTCCGGTGCAGCGGCGATCACCTCGCCGATTGCCCCGTCGGCCAGCGCATCGCCCGGCTTGGGCGGCGGAAACGGAATGCCGTTGATTTCCTTCGCGTCGCGGCTCGCCATCAGGCGCGTCGACACGGAGACGCGGAACCAGCGGTTGCGCACGAGGACCTGATGAGGCGCCAAGGGCGGCAAGGGCGCCTCGGCGATCGCGAAATGGCTCGACTGAAGCGCGCCCTCGGGGTGGGCGACGAGTTCGACGTAACGTGAAACACGGGGTTGAAAATCCATGGCGAATTCCTGTGACCCGTCGCGGGCAGCGGCGCCGCGCACCGCATTTTTCCCGTGAGGTAGGTCGAAATTCTTGCGTGGATCCCGGGTCGTGGCTACTCGCTTTTCCGTTCCCGCTCCAGTGGGCCGCCGAGCCCCGATACAGCGGCGTTTGCATACGAGCGCTGCTGCCGGAGCGAGGTCGCGGCTCGCTTTCCTGCCGTATGACGCCGGCCTGCGCAACGGATCGTTGCAGCCGCAACTTCCTGCGCCGCGCGCGCGAAGCGGCGCACTGCGGCAACGCCGGGGTGACCAATGTGTTGCCGTTCGGCGGCTTCAGGCAATCGGGCTTGGGCCGCGAACCGGGGCGTGCCGTCATCGATCAGTACACGGAGAGCAAGTCGGTGATGATGGATTTCGGGTAGCGCCTGGCGTGGTGTGGGAGAAGCGGGAAGCCGGTGTCGCGGCGACCTCACGCGCGCTGGCGCGCCTGCGCCCGCCATTGCGCGGGCGTGAGCCCGACGAGCCGCTTGAACGCGCGCTGGAACGCCGCCTCCGACTGATAGCCGACCGCCTCGCCGATCTCCGCGACCGGCCGCGCATCGTGCGCGAGCATCCGGCTCGCGAGCGCCATGCGGATCTCGGCCAGCACGTCGCTCGCGGAGCGGCCGATCGCGTCGTCGAAGTGCCGCGCAAAGCTCGCACGCGACATGTGACAGAGCGCGGCGAGGTCGGGCAGGGTCCAGGGCCGGTCGGGCGTGTCGAGCATCGCGGCGAGCGCCGGCTGCAGGCGCGGCCGCTGCGCGAGCGCGAGCAGGCCGCCCGGCGGCGCGGGGCCGACGCTCGCATGGCGCAGGGTGAGCGCGAACAGCGCGCCGGACAGTGCGTCGATCAGCGTCGCGCTGCCCGGGCCGCGCTCCAGCGCTTCCTCCCGCATCAGGCCGATCAGGCGCGCGAGGCGGCTGTCCGCGACGCGCGCCTCGCGCTCGGCCGCGCCGGGCGCGTCTTCCGCGTCGCTGTCGCTGTGCACGAGCATCCGCGCGGGGAGGTCGTCGCGCCACAGCGGGCGCGGCATCTCGGGCAGCAGGAAGCGGCCGCACAGCAGGTCGGCCGGCGGGCCGTCGCCGTCGTTGGTGACGATCTCGAGCCCGGCCTCGTCGCGCGAATGCGACGCCTGCGCCGCGCCGCCGCCCGCGTCGCGCAGCACGTGCGGCACACCGGAGGGAAACAGCACGATATCGCCCGCCCGCATCCGCAACGGCGGGGCATGGCCATCGTCGACCTGCGCCTCGCCGCGCAGCAGCACGTGATAGGGAATCTCGCGTGCGCCCGACGCCGGATGGTCGAGCCGCCACGGCGCGCCGAAGTGGCAGCGCGCGTCGAGCCGGCCCGTGACGGGCATCAGCGTGAGTAGTCGACTGAGCAGATCCATGGCGAGTGCATGAGACGATTGAGCATGAATTAGCGAAATTATGGCATTAAAGAACTCGCTTGATGAATCTAGACTGGTTTCCATGCCGTGACGTGCGGCGTTCCGAAACCCGTTTCCCCAGGAGAGACATCATGTCCAGACTGACCACGATCCAGCCCACCGACGCCGCCGGCGCGACCGCCGAGGTATTCGCGACGATCCGCAAGGCGATCGGCAAGGTGCCGAATGTCTACGCGACGATCGGCACCCATCATCCGGACGCGCTGACGGCGATGCTGGCGGTCGACGCGGTGGTGGGCAAGGGGACGCTGTCGAAGGCCGAGATCGAGACGGTGCGGCTGGCGGTGAGCGAGGCGGCCGGGTGTGACTACTGCGTGGCCGCGCACACGCTCGCGGGCAAGTTCGCCGGCCTCGCGCCGGATGCGA
>NZ_JAAGNW010000015.1:6309-40816 GCF_010645215.1 Burkholderia multivorans
CGAAGCGCGATGCGCTGGTGGCGTTCGTGCGCACGCTCGTCACGACGCGCGGCACGGTGCCGGCCGACGCGCTCGAACGGTTCCGCGCGGCGGGATTCAGCGAACGGCAGGTGATCGAGGTGATTCTGACGGTGACGGGGATCACGTTCACGAATCTCGTGAATCGCGTCAACGATACGGATCTGGATTTTCCGGCGGTGGTGTGAGGACGGGGCGGGCGCGTGCCCGATGGGCTGGGGGCCGGATCGGCGAGGGCGGTGGAGCGGCCGGTTGGCGGCGCGCCCGGGCGAGCGCTTGGCTGGGAGATCGTGTGGCGGCGGGGGCGGCAGGGCCCGCCTGCCGCCGCCGCGCTTCACTTGGAGCCCCGGCGGCGTCAGGCGCGCGCAGCCCCGATCGCCGGGGCTCCGCCGCGCTTACTTCGCTTGGGCCGCGAGCCCGCTTTCCAGCATCTCGGTCAACAGGCCCGTCATCCCTTCCGGATGCGCGGCCGCTTGCGCGTTCAGGCGCGCGACCAGCTCGACATTGAGCTTGCACGCGAACGGCACGAGGCCCTGCGCCTGTTCGAGCTTGCGGCGCTCGCGACGGTCGATCGGGGCGGCTTCGGCATTCTTGCCGAAGCGGGCGGCCGAGCCCTGCTTCATGGCTTGGGTCAGCTTGAGCGCTTTGTTCTTCTCGAGATCGGTTTTCTTCATGGCCATGGCGGCTACCTCAGTTCGTTCAAAATGGGTGCGATTGTACGCATCACACCGCGCGCCGAACACCCGCCTCGTGCGGCCGGGATCCGGTGCGTCGAGCTACAATTCGGCAGCTTCCGATTTCCATCACCGATCCGTACATGGCCACACCACCTCGGGCTTTCCTGCTGGGCCCCCTGCTGAAAGGCGTTTCCCGCTCGTTCTACCTGACGCTGCGCGTGCTGCCGGAAGGCATGCGCGACCCGATCGGGCTCGCCTACCTGCTCGCGCGCGCCGCCGACACGATTGCGGACACCTCGCTGATCGCGCCCGCTCAGCGGCTCGAACTGCTGTTGTCGCTGCGCGCGCAGGTGAACGGCACGCCCGATCCGGACGCGCTGCGCCGGATCGCGGGCGAGGTCGCCGGGCAGCAGACGGTGTCCGACGAGAAGACCCTGCTCGAATCGCTCGAACCGGCGCTCGCGATCCTCGCGCAGTTCGACGACGGCGACCGCGCGGCGGTGCGCGGCATCGTGACCACGTTGACGGAAGGCATGGAATTCGACCTGCGCACCTTCCCCGACGAAACCTCGGGACAGATCGTCGCGCTGCGCCGGCCGGACGAACTGGATCGCTATACCTATCTGGTCGCGGGCTGCGTCGGCGAATTCTGGACCGCGATGACCTATGCGCATCAGCCGGGCGTGCTCACCGCGGATGCCGCGACCATGACGGCGCGCGGCATCCGTTTCGGCAAGGCCTTGCAGATGACGAACGTGTTGCGCGACTGCGGCAAGGATCTGCGCATCGGCCGCTGCTATCTGCCGGTCGAGCTGCTGGGCCGGCACGGCCTCGCGCCCGAGGATCTGTCGGGGCCGGACGCGTCGCGGCGTGCGCGGCCGCTGCTCGTCGACCTGGTGCGGCTCACGCTCGATCACTTCCGCGCGGGCATCGACTATACGTTTGCGATTCCCGCGCAGGCGATGCGGCTGCGCCTCGCCTGCCTGTGGCCGATCCTGATCGGCCTCAAGACCTTGCTGCTGCTGGTGGAGAACGACGCGTGGCTCGATCCGGCGCGGGCGTCGAAGGTGCGCCGCAACGACGTCTACAAGGTGCTCGCGTATTCGGCGCCGCTGTCGCTGTCGAACGGCCTGCTGCGGGTCTGGCTCGACCGGCTCACGCGCGATATCGAAGCGCGGCTCGGCGAATCGGCCGGGGCTGCCGGCGTGCGCGTTTAAGAAGCGTTTAAGTTCGCGTCTGCTATAACCCGAAGCAGGCGGGCCTTTGCCGACGCCGTCCGGCGCCGGCTCCCGCCGCATCACGAGAGGATCTTTCCATGCGTTTGCTGCTCGCCCTGTTGTTGCCCTGGCTGCAGTTCTTCACGATCGGCCGTCCGATCGCCGGCATCATCTGTCTGCTGTTGCAGATCACGGTGATCGGCTGGCTGCCGGCCGCGATCTGGTCGGTGTATGCGTTGAGCCAGTACAAGACGGATCGGAAGATCGAAGCGGCGTTGCGCGGCCGGCCTTGAGTCGCGGTGTAGATACAGGCTTCGCCTATTTCGGAGGAAATCTATATAATTTATGCACATCAATCTGCATAAAATATATAGATTTCTGCCAAAATGACTCGCACATGCACCATCCAACTCCACGCTGGCGGCGTCTGGCAAGACGTCGCCAGCGTCAACCTGTTCGGTCAACCCGAGGAGGGATGGCGCTGTCGCACCTACACGGGATACGACGTCGAGTGGGCGGTCACGCATGGGCCGGCATGCGACGCGCACTCCGTGACATGCCGTTTTCCGGTTGGTCTCGAACCGTTGGAGCAGCCGCATTGGCCTGTTTTCCTGATCGACTTGCTACCGCAGGGGTTCGGCCGTTTCGAACTGCTGCGCCGTCTGGGGCTTCCGGAGACGGCGGAGGAGGCGGCCGATTGGTCGTTACTGCTCTCGGGCGCAGGCAATTCGATCGGCAATCTGCGCGTGAAGGAAGCGGCACAATGGCTGGCCGAGAGGCAGGGGCCGTTACAGGGCTTCACTGAGGACGAAATCGCGGCGCGCGGCGACGCATTCAGTGAATATCTTGCTGCGCACGGATTTTTCGTTGCGGGCTCGTCGGGTGTGCAGGGCGAGTGGCCGAAGCTGCTGTTGACTCGGGCCGACGACGGCCTTTTCTACTTGGATCACACGCTTCCGGACGAGCGGGCAGCCGCGCATTACATCGTCAAGTTCGGGCGCGGCACGAACGAACGCCTCGCACAGATTCTCAGGCATGAGGCGCCGTACATGGCGATCGCGCAGTTCATCGGGCTGCGTACACATGCTCCGTTGGCGTTGCACGGGCGTTCGCTGTTCATCCCGCGCTTCGATCGCGCGCGTCGCGATACAGGGATCTTGCGTCTTGCCCAGGAGAGCATTGCGTCGCTGACCGGCAAAGCTGGCTTTGGCGTCGTCCCGACGCACGACGAGGTGTGCTGGCATCTCGTGCGGCAATGCACGGATCCGCAGATCGAGGTGGGTGAATATCTGTGTCGCGATGTGGCGAACCTGGCGCTGGGCAACAAGGACAATCACGCACGGAACACGGCGCTACAGCGCGACTTCGACGGCCACATCGCACTGACGCACGCGTACTCGATGCGATCGTCCGGTCGAGCGAACCGGAGCCCGGCGAAACCCACCGTGTGCTCGATCGCAGCGCGTTGGCGGCGCGGCTGAACGATCTGGCGCCACGCTTGCGCGAGATTGCCAAGCACGGTGTCGACTTCGGGCTGGAGCCGGACGTGTACGCGTATCTTCGGCCGGGGCTTGAGCGGCTGGCCGATGAAATGGCCGCACTGCGCTGACGCGAAGGACGCCGCGATGGACAAGCGCTACAACATGCTCCCGGTGCCCGAACAACTGTCGCTGCGCCGGCAGGCGATCGAGGACGTGCTCGCGCATCCCGAGTGGACGTTGCAGGAGTCCGTGCGCCATCTGAAGCGCACGATGCGGCTGACGAGCGCCGAGATGGCGAAGCGCGCCGGCGTTTCGATGAAGACGATCCAGGATATCGAACAGGGGCGCAGCGATGGCACCGTGCAGACCATGAGCCGCATCTTCGGCATGCTCGGATTGAAGCTGGGCGTCGTGCGGAAGCAGGCGTAGCGGCTGTCGCCGGGCCCGGCCTCATCGCGCCGGATTCACTTCGTCGCCGCAAACAAGGTCAGGTTCATGAAGATCTTGAACGCGTAGCCGAGCGACACGGCGCCTGCCACGCCGCCCGCCCACAGGATCACGAACCAGACCCAGCCGGGCAGCCGGCGCTTCGCGCCGGGAAGATCAGGGCCGCCTGCGCGGCCGTCGGCGCGATGCTCAGTGATGGTAGTAGTGCTGGTCTTCATGTCGTACCTTGCCTCGAAATACCCAGTAACCCATCGTAGTGTAGGCGACGATGATCGGCAGGATCACCGCGGCGCCTACCAGCGTGAAGGTCTGGCTCGAACGCGGCGCGGCCGCCTCCCAGATCGTCATGGTCTGCGGAATCGCGTACGGGAACAGCGTCACGAGCAGGCCGACGTAGCCGAGCAGCACGAGCAGCAGCGCGAGCACGAACGGCGTCATGTCGTGGCGGGCGTGCACCGCGCGGTACATCCACAGCGCGCAGCCGGCCACCAGGAACGGCACCGGCAGCAGGCGCCAGAACAGCCCGGAGTCGAACCAGCGCTGCGCGATCGACGGGTCCTGCAGCGGCGTCCACAGGCTGATCACCGCCATGAAGCCGAGCAGCACGACCGTCAGCGGCCACACCACGCGGTGCAGGCGGCGCTGCAGGTCGCCTTCCGTCTTCGCCACCAGCCAGCAGCAGCCGAGCAGCGCGTAGGTCACGATGAGGCCCAGGCCCGTCAGCAGGCTGAACGGCGTGAGCCAGTCGAACGCGTGGCCGGCGAACTGGCCGTCCTTGATCGGGATCCCTTGCAGGAACGCACCGAGCGCGATGCCCTGGAAGAAGGTCGCGCCGGCCGAGCCGCCGATGAACGCGAGATCCCACAGATGCTTGGTGCGGCGCGCCTTCGCGCGGATCTCGAACGACACGCCGCGGAAGATCAGGCACACCAGCATGAAGATCAGCGGCAGGTAGAGCGCCGAGAGCACGGTCGAGTAGACGATCGGGAACACGGCGAACAGGCCCGCGCCGCCCAGCACGAGCCAGGTCTCGTTGCCGTCCCACACGGGCGCGACGGTGTTCATCATCAGGTCGCGTTCCTTCTCGTCCGGGAAGAACGGGAACACGATGCCGATGCCGAGATCGAAGCCGTCCAGCACGACGTACATGAAAAGGCCGAATGCGATGATCGCGGCCCAGATGACGGTGACATCCATTTGTTTTACCTCGTAGGCTTGGGCGGTCGCTGCGTCAGGCCGCGTCGATCAGGTGATTCGTCGCCGACAGCGGGCGGCGGCCGGTGTGGTCGGGGCGCGCGTCGTGCGCGTCGTCGTGTCCGTCGCCGGGCAGCGCGGGGCCGGCCTTCATGAGTTTCAGCATGTAGTAGATGCCGGTGCCGAACACGAGGAAGTACACGATCACGAAGGTCAGCAGCGACAGGCCGACCTGCTGCGTCGACAACGGCGACACCGCATGCGAGGTGCGCATCACGCCGTACACCACCCACGGCTGACGGCCGACCTCGGTCGTCACCCAGCCCGCCAGCAGCGAGATGAAGCCGGTCGGCCCCATCACGAGCGCGGCGCGCTGGAACCACTTCGATTCATAGAGGCGGCCGCGCCGGCGCAGGGCCCAGGCGGCGAGCGCGAGGCCGATCATCGCGAAGCCGAGCGCGACCATGATGCGGAAGCTCCAGAACACGACCGTCGAGTTCGGCCGGTCCTCGGGCGGGAATTCCTTGAGGCCGCGGATCTCGCCGTCCCAGCTGTGAGTCAGGATCAGGCTGCCCAGGTGCGGAACCGACACCGCGTAGCGCGTGGTTTCCGCCTGCATGTCGGGAATCCCGAACAGGTTGAGCGAGGTGCCGCCGCGTTCGGTTTCCCACAGGCCCTCGATCGCGGCGATCTTGGCGGGCTGGTGCTTGAGCGTGTTGAGGCCGTGCTGGTCGCCGATCATGGCCTGCACGGGCGCGAGCACCAGCAGCAGCCACAGCGACATCGAGAACATCTTCTTCACCGCACGGTCGCGGCGGCCCTTCAGCAGGTGCCACGCGGCCGTCGCGGCCACCACCAGCGCGGCGACGATGAACGCGGCGATCGCCATGTGCGCGAGCCGGTACGGGAACGACGGGTTGAAGATGATCTGGAACCAGTCGGTCGGCACTACCTTGCCGTCGACGATCTCGAAGCCCTGCGGCGTCTGCATCCAGCTGTTCGAGGCGAGGATCCAGAAGGTCGAGATCAGCGTGCCGATCGCGACCATCAGCGTCGCGCCGAAGTGCGCGCGCGGGCTCACGCGGTTCCAGCCGAACAGCATGATGCCGAGGAAGCCCGCTTCGAGGAAGAACGCGGTCATGACCTCGTACATCAGCAGCGGGCCCGTGACCGAGCCGGCGAAGCTGGAGAAGCCCGACCAGTTGGTGCCGAACTGGTAGCTCATCACGACGCCGGACACGACGCCCATGCCGAACGCGACCGCGAAGATCTTCGACCAGAACAGGCAGAGGGTTTTGTAATAGGGTTTGCCGGTCTTGAGCCAGCGGTATTCGAGCACGGCGATGAAGCTCGCGAGGCCGATGCTGAGCGCCGGGAAGACGATGTGGAACGAGACGGTGAAGGCGAATTGCAGGCGGGCCAGATCTAGGGCCGAGAATGCGGTTTCCATACGTGTAGACCGAGGCTGACGACACCCGCCGGCGGGGCTGCCGGCGGACCCCGCGCCGCGCGCGATTCGGATGGGCGACAGGGTTGCGGCGAGTATCGCGCAGCGTGTTGCGGCGCGAAATGTGCCAACTCGTCGCAGAGGTCAAGCGCTGATCCCGGTGTTTCGGATCTAAATCATTGATTGGTATCAAATTTGGCGGAATCGTCCGAGGCGCGCGCCGCGCGGCGTCCTGTCGCACCTGCGGCAATCCACCGCGCCGCAGCAGGGGAACCGGCGGCGCGCCGCCGGGCGGCCCGGCGCACGAGGCGCGCGCACGCCGCATGCGCCGCTGCGCGTCACCTGCCGCGAAACACCGGCGGCCGCCGCTCGCCGAACGCGCGCAGCCCCTCGGTGAAGTCGTCGCTCGCGCAGGCCGCGCGGCGCAGCTCCGCGATCCGTTCGAGCGCGTCGACGGGCACCGGCCGCGCATCTTCCAGCACCCGCAGCTGCTCCTTCACCGCCTGCACCGCGAGCGGCGCCTTGTCGGCGATCGTGCGCGCGAGGGCGAGCGTCGTCGCGTCGAGTTGCGCGCGCTCGACCACGCGGTTCACGAGGCCGTGGTGCGAGGCCCGTTCCGCGTCGAGCGGCTGCGCGGTGAAGAACATCTCCTTGAGCACGTGGATCGGCAGGTTGTGGAAGAAGCGCAGCAGCCCGCTCGTCGTATAGGGCAGGCCGATGTTGACGGGCGTCATCGCGAAGCGCGCGCTCGGGTCCGCGATCACGAGGTCGCAGCTCATCGCGAGATCCACCGCGCCGCCCCACACCGAGCCCGAGATGCCGGCGATCACGACGCCCGGATACGCGCGGATCCGCCGCAGCACGCGTTCGAGCGGCTTGCCGTGCGCGATCGGATCGCGATCGTGCGCGAGTTCGCCGAGGTCGTGGCCCGCGCTCCACACGTCGTCGTCGCTGCCGTTCGCGAGCGTGACGACCGTCACGTCGTCCCGCGCGAGCGCGTCGAGGCGCGCGTCGAGCGCGTCCAGCAGCGCCGCGTCGAGCGCGTGGCGGCGCGCCGGATTGCCGAAGCTGATGCGGCCGATGCGCGGATCGACGCGCTCGACCTCGACGAACCAACCGGTCGATGCGCCGCTCATGACAGCGCTCCCGCGAGTTCGGGCGCATGCTGGAACACCGCGCGCCCGGCCAGCAGCGAGTCGATCGCGGCGGTGTCGAAGCCGGCCTCGCGCAGCACCTCGACGGTGTGCTCGCCCAGTTCGGGCGGCGCGCGGCGCCTGCGCGGCGCGCCGCCGGTTGCATCGTCGGCCGGCGTCGCGAGCGGCGTGACGACCTGGCGCAGCGGGCCGAGCGTCGGGTGATCGAGCGTGTCGACCAACTGGCAATGGGCCACCTGCGGATCGTCGAACACTTCGTCGAGCGTGTGGATCGGCCCCGCGGGCAGGCCGGCCGCGACGAAGCACGCGGTCCATTCGCGCTTGCCGCGCGTGCGCAGCCGGGTTTCGAGCAAGGCCGTGAGCGCGTCGCGATGCGCGACCCGCGCCTCGTTGGTCGCGAAGCGCGGATCGTCGACCAGGCCGCGCAGGTCGAGCACTTCGCATAGTCGCCGCCACATGTCGGTCGTGATCGGCGCGAGGTTCAGCGGCCCGTCGGCGGTCTCGAATACGCCGTACGGCGCGATCACCGCGTGCGCGTTGCCGGTGCGGCGCGGGACGTCGCCGAGGCTCAGGTAGCGCTGTCCGTGCACGCTCAGCAGTCCGACGAGACTCTCCAGCAGCGACGTGCCGACCTGCCGGCCCCGCCCGGTGTGGGTGCGCTCGAACAGCGCGGCGACGATCGCGGTCGTGAGCCACATGCCCGAGCTGAGGTCGCCGATCGCGGTGCCGGTGCGGGTCGGCTCGCCGTCGGCGAAGCCGGTCAGGCTCATCAGCCCGCTATAGCCCTGGGCGATCTGGTCGAAGCCGGGCCAGTCGCGCAGCGGCCCGTGCGCGCCGAACGCGGTGATGCTGCCGAGCACGAGGCGCGGATTGTCGGCGCTCAGCGTGTCGTAGCCGAGGCCCATCGCGTCGAGCGTGCCGGGCCGGAAGTTCTCGATCACGACGTCCGCGTCGCGGATCAGGCGGCGCACCGCGGCGAGGCCGTCCGGATGCCGGAAGTCGACGCAGATGCCGCGCTTGTTCCGGTTGCACGACAGGTAGTAGGTGCTGACGCCGCGATCGAACGGCCCCCAGCTGCGGCTCATGTCGCCGCTGGGGCCGGGCTCGACCTTGATGACGTCGGCGCCGAGATCGGCGAGCGACATCGAGCAGAACGGGCCGGACAGCGCCCGGCTCAGATCGACGACCTTGATGCCTTGCAATGCATTCATGCGATGCTCCTGCGGAAAAAGGAAGGGCGGGCCGCCGGTCAGGCGGGCAGCGTGTCGTGACGGGTCTCGTGGGCGGCGGGCAGGATCAGCAGGCCGACGACGAACGCGGCGGCGGTCCAGGCGATCGGGACGCCGAGCGAGCCCTGCCAGTGAATCGCGGCGCCGAGCAGGAAGTTCACGCCGGCGCCCAGGAAGCGGCCGATC
The DNA here is from genome assembly GCF_010645215.1 of Burkholderia multivorans. Taxonomy (GTDB): domain Bacteria; phylum Pseudomonadota; class Gammaproteobacteria; order Burkholderiales; family Burkholderiaceae; genus Burkholderia; species Burkholderia multivorans_A. The sequence goes on from NZ_JAAGNW010000015.1 coordinate 15,360, forward strand.
GACGCGTTGAACGCGAACGCGGTCGCGCGGATCCGGGTCGGGTACTGCTCGGGCAGCCACAGGGAGAAGATCGCGAAGTTGCCGCCGAAGAAGCCGAGGAACAGCAGCGACACCATGAACGCGGGCAGGCCGTTCGGCAGGTAGTACACCCAGCCGAACGCGACCGCGATCGACACGGCCATGCCGACGAAGTAGACGCCGAGCGCGCCGCGCCGGCCGAGCCGTTCGGCGAGCCAGGGCGCGACGCGGCAGCCGGCGATGGTCGCGATCGACAGCAGCGCGGCGCCGATCGACGCGAGGCGCTGCGCGCCCACGTGGTCGATGCCGGCGCGGGTCGCGAGCGTCACCACCGCGCTGGCCTCGTAGACCGAGCCCGCCCACAGCCCGACGATCGCGACCCCGACGAGGCTGGCGCTCGTGAGCGTGCGACGCCGGTACGCGGGCGACAGGATCTCGCGCAGCGGCTGCCGCGCGGGCGCGGCGGCGGCCGGCTCGCGCGCTTCGCGCCGACGCCACTGGCCCGGCTCGCGCACGCGCAGCACGGTGAACACCGCGAGCAGCGCGGGCGCGAGCCCGCACAGGAACATCGCGCGCCAGCCGTAGGCCGCGCCGATCGTGAAGTTCAGGCAGGCGGCGATGAAGAAGCCGAAGTAGTAGCCGGTCTGCAGATAGCCCGCGCCCATCTTGCGGCGATCCTCCGGCCAGCTTTCCGCGACGTAGGTGCCGGCGAGCGCCCATTCGCCGCCGACGCCGATGCCCGCGAGCAGCCGGCACGCGGCGAGCATCCAGACGTCGTGCGTGAACGCCGCGGCGCCCGTGAAGACCGAGTAGATCAGCACGCTCGCGGCGAGCGTGCGGACGCGGCCGAAGCGATCCGCGAGCGGGCCCCAGATGAACGACAGGCCCCAGCCGACCAGGAACAGTGCGAACAGGATCGAGCCGTACAGGCCGAGATTGGCGGGCGTGGCCGCGATGCCCGAGGCGGGCAGCAGCTCGGTGAGCGCGGGCACCAGCACGAGCGCGTAGATCACCGAGTCCACGCCGTCGAGCACCCAGCCCGCGTACACCGCCCAGAATCCCTTGATCTGTTCGCGCGTGAGGGGCGTGCGCCCCGGTTTCGCATCGTGTGCCGATGCGGCGATCGCCTTGACCATCCTTGTCTCCTTGCCGGCCTGCGCCGGTTTTTTTGTGAGTTCAGTATAAGAACGCCGGGCATCGTGGAAAAATATGTTATTCGTCTAACGCCATCGGAAATTCTTATGGCGTGCGCATCGGGGAGATCGGCATGGATCTGCGGCAGCTGCGGTATTTCGTCAAGGTGGTCGAGCACGGCAACGTCACGCATGCGAGCGAGGCGCTGCACATCGCGCAGCCGGCGGTCAGCCAGCAGGTGCGCAACCTCGAACGCGACCTCGGCATGCAGCTGCTGGAGCGCAGCGCGCACGGCGTCGCGCCTACCGCCGCCGGCCGCACGCTGTACCGGCACGCGCTCGAACTGCTGCGCCAGGCGGACGATACGCGCGAGCTGCTGCGCCGCGACGCCGAACTGCCGCAAGGGCGGGTGTCGATCGGGATGCCGTCGAGCACCGCGCGGGTGCTCGCGATTCCGCTCGCGCGGCTGATGCGCGAGCGCTTTCCGGGAATCATGCTCGAACTGATCGAGGCGCCGAGCGCCGATCTCGACCAGCTGATCGGCCGCGCGCGCGTGGATCTCGCGATCGTCGTCGACGAGGCGCCGACGCGCGGCCGCGCGATGCGGCGGCTGATGACGGAGGCGCTGTACCTGATCGCGTGGCCCGATTTCGCCTTGCCGGACGGGCCGGTGCCGCTCGCCGACCTCGCGCGCATGCCGCTGATCCTGCCGAGCGCGCCGAACACGATCCGCAACCGGGTCGACTGGGCGATGCGCGAGGCGGGGCTGCCCTACGACATCCAGCTCGAAGCCAGTTCCACCGGCCTGCTGTTCGCCGCCGTGATGGCGCAGCTCGGCGTCACGATCCTGCCGTGGACCGCGGCGCATCTCGAACTCGACGAACACAAGCTCAAGCTCGCGCGCGTCGCGCATCCGCTGTTCGTGCGCGAGCTGTCGCTGTGCTGGGCGGACAGCGGGCTGCTCAGCAACGCGGTGCTCAAGGTGCGGGAGGCGCTCGTCGAGCTGTTCGGGCAACTGGGCAAGCGGCCCGAATGGGCGGCGGCGCGGCGGCGCGCGCGCTGAGCCGGAACGGCGTGCGGCCGGCGATCCGGCCCCGGCGCTGCAACGCACGCGTCGTGGTCGCGCGGCCGGTGCGCAGCGTGTTTTGCGCGTTATCTTTCTGACAGTGTTGTATCGGGGCGTTACGGCGTAACACCGCTGCGCGGGCGGAGCCTTGCGCGCGTGCGGGTTCCGTCACCGTTGTAACGTCCGGCAAGATCGCCGGGGCCCCGTGTAATTGTTCGGTGCGGGCCGCGGGCATAGCGTTCAGGGTGTCGAAACCCGAAGGAATGTCATGAACGCGCAAGCAGGGAGTCTGACGTGAACAGGCTGAAGATCGTCCTGGGCCTCGCGGCGACCGCCGCCATCTGTGCGAGCGGTGTCGCGCAGGCGGCGCGGGTCGGCGTGTATATCGGCCCGGGCTACCCGTATTACTACCCCGTCGTGCCGGCGCCTTACTACTATCCGCCGCCCGTCGTCGCGGTGCCGGTCGAACCGCCGCCGCCGCCCGAATACATCGAGCAGGGGCAGGTTGCGCCGATGCCGATGCCCCAGGCCGGGCCGGCCGGCCCGGCTGCCGGCGCGCCGCCGGGCGACGACGGCTCCTGGTACTACTGCGACGCGTCGAGGAAGTACTACCCCTACGTGAAGCAGTGCAAATCCGGCTGGCGTGCGGTGCCGCCGCGTCCTCAACCTTGAGCGGAAGGCGATGAACATGAATCAGGCAATCCGATATGCGCGCCGCGGCGCGCTGCTCGCATCGCTGGGGCTGCTGGGCGCCTGCGCGGTGATGCCGGACGGGCCGAGCGTGATGGCGCTGCCCGGCACGGGCAAGACCTTCGACCAGTTCCGCGCCGACGACGGCAACTGTCGGCAGTATGCGTATCAGCAGGTCGGCGGCGTGTCCGCGAACCAGGCGTCCACCGCGAGCGCGCTCGGCAGCGCGGCGGTCGGCACCGCGCTGGGCGCGGCCGCGGGCGCGGCGTTCAACGGCGGGCGCGGCGCGGCGGTCGGCGCGGGTGCGGGCCTGCTCGCGGGCAGCGTGCTCGGCATGGGCGCGGCGCAGGGCTCCGCCTACAGCGTGCAACGCCGCTATGACTATGCGTACACGCAATGCATGTATGCGGCCGGCGAACGTGTGCCGGTGTCGGGACGCGTGCGTTCCGGCGGCGGGTATTACGGCGATGGCGGAGGAGGTGGTGGCGGTGGCGGCTACGGCGGCGGCGGTTATGGCGGCGGTGGTGGTGGTTACGGTGGCGGTGGTTATGGCGGAGGCGGAGGCTATGGCGGCGGTGGCGGCGGATATGCGCCGCCGCCTCCACCGCCGGGCGTGCAACCGCCGCCGCCCGGATACTGACGCGGCGCGCGGGCCGTGGTCGCCACGGTCCGCGCGCGACGGGAGCGATTTGCGTACACTCTGAGGTTCCGTTCACGGCACGCGCGCGCGTGCCGATTTTTCGACAGGGACCCCAGATGATCGATTTACGCAGCGATACCGTGACCCGCCCGAGCCAGCCGATGCTGGCCGCGATGACTGCCGCCGAAGTGGGTGACGATGTCTGGGGCGACGATCCGACGGTCCTGCGCCTGCAGGCTGCCGTCGCGGAGCGGGCCGGCAAGGCCGCGGGCCTGTTCCTGCCGAGCGGCACGCAAAGCAACCTGGCCGCGCTGATGGCGCACTGCGAACGCGGCGACGAATACATCGTCGGCCAGCTTGCGCACACCTACAAATACGAAGGCGGCGGCGCGGCGGTGCTCGGCAGCATCCAGCCGCAGCCGATCGAGAATGCCGCCGACGGCTCGCTGCCGATCGAGAAGGTCGCCGCCGCGATCAAGCCGATCGACAATCACTTCGCCCGCACCCGGCTGTTCACGCTCGAGAACACGATCGGCGGCAAGGTGCTGCCGGCCGCCTACGTCGACGAGGCGGTCGCGTTCGCGCGCGGCCGCGGCCTCGCGACCCATCTCGACGGCGCGCGGGTGTGCAATGCGGCGGTGGCGACGGGGCGATCGATCGAGACGCTGTGCGCGCCGTACGATTCGGTGTCGATCTGTTTTTCGAAGGGACTCGGCGCGCCCGTCGGCTCGGTGCTGGTCGGCAGTACGGCATTGATCGAACGTGCGCAGCGCTGGCGCAAGGTGCTGGGTGGGGCAATGCGGCAGTCGGGCCTGCTGGCGGCGGCATGCCTGTACGCGCTCGACCACAACGTCGAACGGCTCGCGGAGGATCACGCGAACGCCGAACGGCTGGCCCAGGGGCTCGCGGAGATCGAGCAGGTGACGGTGCAGTCGCAGGCCACCAACATGGTGTTCGCGACGTTCCCGGAAGCGGACTGCGCGCCGCTCGAAGCGTGGCTCAAGGCGCGCGGGATTCTCACGCAGATGCTGTACGCGTCGCGGTTCGTCACGCATTGCGACGTGTCGCGCGCGGATATCGATACGTTCGTCGGCGCGGTGAAGGCGTATTTCGCGGAACGGCGGGGCTGATCCGGAAGCCGGCGCGGCGGACGGTCTGGCTGACCGTGTTATCGCCGCGTCGTGGCTGACGGCTCGAGGGGCTCGCCGGCAAGCTTTTCGAGGCGCCCGGCTGCTCCTGTCTCACAGCGACGCCCGCTCCAGAAACTTCCTGATCTCCAGCGAATAGGCGAGAGGGTGCGAAAACCGGAACATGTGGCCGGTGCGCGGCATGATGACTTCCTGCGAATTCTTGATGCCCTTCAGGAGAATCCCCGCGGCTTCCTTGCCGATCAGCTTGTCCTCCTCGGGCGTCAGGATCAGCGTGGGGACATTGATCGCTTTCAGCAGGGCCGTGTAGTCCGTGTTCTCGATCGAGCGCACGCGGTTGATGTAGGCCCTGTGCGGTGTCTCCCTGATGAAGAAATCGCGGCTCTTGTCGGTGGTCCAGGGGATATCCCCCTCCTTGTCGAACGACGAAGCCAGCTGCGCTGCGTGAAACCTCAGGGTCAGCTGTCGATAGAAGGGCCCGGGGAAGAACGGCGCCAGTGCCGCCAGCGTCTTGAGCAAGGGCGAGGTGATCGGGCTCCTGGAGAAGCCGCCGGAGAGCACGAGGCCCTTCAGGTCCTTCGGCCGGCGCGTCGCAACCGCGATCGACGCGACCGCGCCGTATGAATCGCCGACCAGCACATAGCTGTCGAGATCCTTCACCTGGCCGATGATGAAGCTGGCCAACGTTTCCAGGTCGTCCACGTCGTCCGGCAAGCGGAGCGTACGCATGGGGCGATCCTGCAGGCAGGTCAACTGGTCGAGCTTCCACGGCGCGCCCGCGAAGCAGGGGATCATGACCAAGGTGGGGCCGGTTTTCATGGGGTGTTCCTGGCGGATCGAATCAAGGACAACCGCACTCTAGGCGGTCCGGGTGATTCGATCCAATGGCATTGGCACACCATGTCGATGCACGGGATTCATGATCCCTTGGCCGCGCCCACGGCAGCCGGCGCCCGCCGGCGTCTAGCCGGCGATCATCAGGTTCGTGATCCACTGGACGGCCGGTTCGTTGGCGCGCCCTTTGGCGCGAATCACGAACACCTCCCAGGTGGGCAAGGCCAGAGGCAGCTCGAAAAGGCTCACCTGCGCGGTGTCCTGCATGCGCAGCGCGACGCGCTCGGCGATCACGGCAATCGATTCCGATGCGCCGACCATGAACGGAACGGCCAGGAAGCTGGGACAGGTGGCGCTCACCTTGCGCGTGCGGCCGAGGGCTTCCAGCGCATCGTCGACTGCGCCCCGTGTGTCGCCGCGCGGCGAGACGAGGAGGTGGGGCAGCCGGCTGAAGTCATCCAGCGCCATGTGCAGCTTCTTGCCGCGCTTGACCAGCGCCGGGTGGCCTTTGCGCGCGATGCCGACGAAGCGTTCCTTGTGGGCCAGCTCGCAATCGAAGCGCTGCGGGATCTGGGCAAACGAGCCGGACCCGAGCACGATGTCGAGTTCGCCCGCGTCCAGCATGCGCAGCGCGGATTCGGCATCGGCGGGCCTGAGTTTCAGTACGACGCCCGGTGCCGCGGCCTGGATGTTGGCGAGCGCAGGGGCAAGGACGGTCAGGATGGCGTGATCGGTGGCCGCGACCGAGAGCGTCGCTTCCAAGCGGCCGGGATCGAACGGGCCGCGCGGACTGGCGACGAGCCTGACCGATTCGAGCACCGCCGCCACGCGCGGCATCAACTCGACGGCCAGCGGCGTCGGCTCGATCCCGCGCGGGTTGCGAATGAAAAGCTGGTCGTCGAACGCCGTGCGCAGACGCGACAGGGCGTGGCTGGTGGCGGACTGGGACAGATGCAATCGTTCCGCGGCGCGGCCGACGTGTCGTTCGGCCCAAAGGGCTTCCAGTACAACCAGAAGGTTGAGATCGAAGCGTGTCAGATCCAGGGGCTTCATGTCGTCGTGGGCGTTGTTTTCATGCGGGCTCGAGACCTGAACGCGCAGGCAAGGAATGCGCTTTCCGTTCAGCGACGCGTTTGAGCCGGTCCGCGCCGCCGCGCGGCCGTGGTTTTCCGGCGTCGTTCGCCGTTTGCGCCGGCAAGACGCAGGATCCGCTTGAAGGTTGCACATTCCATGTGGCTCGGCGCGGGACACGCGGCCGCTTGTCGCAGGCCGTCGCGCATCGCGCTGGGCCGGGCGATCGTCCGGTCCAGTTCGTCGGCCTTCGCGAGCAATTGCCGGCGGTCGATCTGCGGGCCGTCGTGCGACGCGAGCATCGGCGCGATCTCGTCGAGCGAGAAGCCCGCCGCGCGGCCGAGCGCGATCAGCGCGAGCCGGTCGAGCACGTCGGCGCCGAACAGCCGACGCAACCCGCGCCGGCCGCTCGACACGATCAAGCCTTTCTCCTCGTAGAACCGCAGCGTCGATGCCGGCACGCCCGCGCGCTGCGCGACTTCGGTGATATCCAGGGTGCTCACGCTCTTGACCTCAAGCCGACTTGAATTGGCACAGTGTAGCTTTCGCGCGTCGAGCGCGTGCAACGAGGGGATCGAGATGGGTGACAGGCAATCGGGGGGCGGCGGGCAGCATGCGCTGTGGAATGGCCATTCGGGGCGGGTGTGGGTCGATGCGCAGGCGGTTACCGATCAGATGTTCCGGCCGTTCGAGGTCTTGCTGGCCGATGCGGTGTGCGAGCGGGCGCCGCGTCGCGTGCTCGACGTCGGTTGCGGTACCGGCGCGACGACGCTTGCCGTCGCAAGGCGGCTTGGCGGGGAGGCGCGCTGTGTGGGTGTCGATGTGTCCGAGCCGATGCTTGAGGCGGCCCGCGAGCGGGCGCGGAAGGAGGGGGCGGATGTCGCGTTCGTGTGCGCCGATGTGCAGCGGCACGATTTCGAGCCTGCGGGTTTCGATACGATCCTGTCGCGCTTCGGCGTGATGTTCTTCGATGATCCGGTGGCGGCGTTCATGAACCTGCGGCGCGCGGCGACGCCCGATGCGCGCCTGATCTTCGCCGCCTGGCGCGGCCCCGAGGACAATCCGTTCATGACGCTGGCCGAGCGCACGGCCCGGCCGTGGCTGCCGGATATGCCCGCGCGCGTGCCGGGCGCGCCGGGACAGTTCGGGTTCGCCAATCGGGAGCGGGTGGCTGCGATTCTCGCGGAGAGCGGCTGGCGGGAGATCGAGATCGTGCCGGTCGATCTCGATTGCACGCTGCCGGAGCGGGAACTGCATGATTATCTGATCCGCTTCGGTCCGGTCGGGCAGGCGTTGCGGCAGGCGGATGCGTCGTTGAGGGCGCGGGTCGGCGCGGCGGCGCGGTGTGCATTTGAGCCTTATGTGCGGGGGGAGGACGTGCACTTTCGGGCGGCGTGCTGGATGGTGCGGGCGTCGGGTGGGTAGAGGGGGGCTCGATGATGAAGCAGGTGGAGAAGCCGCGCTTCGCGCGTGCTGCCCTATCCGAATCGGCCGTTGCTCGTCGAGTGTTCGAAGCGGTTGCTTTGGCGGCGCGTCAGCTTGCTTTCGAACTCGGTATGCCAGGGACTGCATCCCGTTGGGCGACCACCAGCGATGCTTCGACAACGTTGACCACTTCGCCCGCCTGCTTCATCTCGATCTGCTGTTCACGTGCGGCTGCTTAGCAGGCGCAGTATTGACCCGTTCCAGCGCGACGAACCGGGTAACCGTCGGACGGGTGGGATCGGGGCAATAGGGATGCTCTGGCGCTCGCGTTGCCTGAGCGAAAAAACCGGCTATCCTTCAAGCAGATATCTGACAACGTCGGCATGAAGATCGCGGGAGGGCGCGTTGGGACCCATCGTCGTATACCAAAGCCGCGCACGGCTCGTCGCCCTGCTGCTCGGCTCACTTCTCATGGTCGCCTTGTGCATGCTGCTGCTGGCACGACATCCTGCATCGATGGTTGCCGCATGGGCGATTGCAGCGGAAGTGGGCATCCCGTTTTTTGGTGCCTGCGGTCTGCTCATGCTATTGCGCCTGTTATGGAGAAAGCCCGCAATTATCATTGACGACGAAGGACTCACCGATCAGGCGTCGGCGGCGTCGTTAGGCTTCATTCCATGGGCCGATATTGCTCACGCGAGCATTGTCACGCTGACCGGTCGTCCGTTACGGCGAAAGTTTCTCTGCGTCTCGCTCCGCAATCCGAACGACTATTTGGCAAAGCGCGGGCCGCTGGCTCGTGCGCTATTGCGAGCAAACGCAGGCCTGACGGGTGATGTCGTGAATATCCCGCAAACGGCTTTGCCTGTCGGCCTCGACATGGTCCTGTCGCATATGGAATCCTATCTTCGGCAGCGCAGCGTCGGCCAAGGCCCAGCTGTAAAATTGATTGATCGCTGATCAACAGAATCATCGCGCCGGATCGTTGCGGCGGATCGCATAGCCCTGTAAAGGACCGCTGTCAGCGGTCGAGCCAACGTCCAAATGTTTGCGCAGTGGCGTGGATGAACGGTTGAAGGTGATCGGCCGCCGCCGCTTGTTATTTCCTGCGCCTCGGTCACATGAGCACTAAATGGCCACCATCGGCCCCCACGTACCCTCCACCTCAGCCCTCGACCGGCCTCAGCAACCCCCGCCCCGCCTCCACCACCCGCGCCGACAGCGACTGCATGCTCGGCGACTGCACCTTCCACGCATGCCAGTACAACGCGCTGTCGGTCGGATACGCTGGCGCGAGATCGACGAGCCCTTGCTCCGCGAGCGGCGTCTTGCCGAGCAGCAGCTCGGGCACCATCGCATAGCCCAGCCCGTGCTGCACGGCCGCGAAATGCGTATGCGTACCGGGCACGTAATGACACGGATACGCCCCCTTGGGCAACCCGAAATTTTCCAGCAGGAACGACGATTGCAGCGTATCGCGCCGCGAATACGCGACCACCGGAGCCTGCCGCGCGCTCGCGCGGGTCAGCCCACGCGGAAACCACTGCGCCGCAAAAGCCTGCGCGGCGATCAGCCGGTAGCGCATCGTCCCGAGCGGCGTCGCGGCGCAACCGCGCATCGGCTTCTGCACCGTGGTCACGCAGCCGATCGCCATGCCGTTCTCGAGCAATCCGAAGGTATGGTCCTGATCCTCCATGATCAGTTCGAACAGCAGCCGCTCGCCCGACAGGATCGACGACAGCGCCGGTAAAAACCAAGTACCCAGACTGTCCGAATTGAGCGCGACAACCACCGACACCGGCGACTGCCGCGCCGCGTCCAACTCCGCCTGCAAATCGGCCTGCAACATCGACACGCGTCGCAGATGCTGGAGCACACGCTGCCCGGTCGCGGTCGCGCGGCACGGCCGGGTGCGCAGCACGAGCGGCGTGCCGAGATCCGCCTCCAGCGCGCGCACGCGCTGCGTGATCGCCGACGCCGTCACATGAAGCCGCGCGGCAGCCTGCTCGAAGCTGCCCGTCTCGACGACCGCGACGAAGGCCGCCGCTTGCCTGGGATCGATGTCCATGTGCTTCCTAAATAAAAATAAGCATCTGCAAATTCAGCTAAAGATTGTACCGGTTCCATCCTCGAACCCCGACAATACGCAGCGCTTCGCGGATCCGGCGCACGCAGCGCACCCAACGCGCAGGCCGGATCCTTTGCAACACTGAAGGAAATCAGCCATGACGTCACCCGCTTCCCCCTCGCCGCAGCCTACGCCCGACCGTCCCCGCCCGCGTCGCCGTCCCTGGCGGACCCTCGCGGGCGCGCTGCTGGGGCTCACGATCGCGGGCGCGGGGATCGGCGCGTGGACCGTCGATCGCATCTGGCGCCAATTGCCGGCCGTCGATCATCTCGCGAGCTACCGTCCCGCGATGCCGTTGCGCATCTACTCGCGCGACGGCGTGCTGCTGGCCGAGTACGGTATCGAGCGGCGCGAATTCACGCCGCTCGCGCAGATTCCGCAGCGCGTGCGCCACGCGCTGCTCGCGGCCGAGGACGCGCGCTTCTACGAACACGGGCCGGTCGACTTCAACGGCCTGCTGCGCGCGACGCTGACCAACCTCGTCGCCGGTCATTCGGCGCAGGGCGCCAGCACGATCTCGATGCAGGTCGCGCGCAACTTCTACCTGACGCGCGACAAGCTGATCAGCCGCAAGCTCGCGGAGATCCTGATGGCCTACAAGCTCGAACAGGCCTACGGCAAGGACAAGCTGCTCGAGCTGTACATGAACCAGATCTACCTCGGCGAGCGCGCGTATGGTTTCGCCGCGGCCGCATCGATCTACTGCGGCAAGCCGCTCGACGCGCTCACCGACGCCGAGGCCGCGGTACTGGCCGGGCTGCCGAAGGCGCCGTCGGCGTTCAACCCGACCGTCAACCCCACGCGCGCGACCGAGCGTCGCCAGTACGTGCTGCGCCGCATGCGCGAGCAGGACTATCTCGACGAGACCGCCTACCGGCAGGCGCTCGACGCGCCGCTCGGGCTCGCGAACACGCCGCCGCCGGGGATCGTCGCGGCGCCGTATGTTGCCGAGCGGGCGCGTCGCATGATGGTCGAGCGCTATCACGACGAGGCCTACACGCTGGGCCTCGACGTGGTGACGACCGTGACGATGCGCGACCAGCTCGCGGCGGAAGCCGCGCTGCGCCATGCGGTGCTCGGTGCGCGGCTGCGGCGCGCCCGCCCGAATGCGGCGGCGCGCGACGGCGGGGCGCCGGGCGAGGGGCTGGAAGGCGCGCTGGTGTCGCTCGACGCGGACACGGGCGACATCCTCGCGCTCGCGGGCGGCGCGGATTTCCAGCGCAATCCGTTCGATCACGCGTTGCAGGCCTACCGGCAGCCGGGATCGAGCTTCAAGCCGTTCGTGTATTCGGCTGCGCTCGAGAAGGGCTTGTTCCCGGGCACCCTCAGCGACGACACGCAACGCACGCTGTCGAAGGAGGAGACCGGCGCGAACCGCTGGCGGCCGCGCAACTACGCGAACAACTACGAAGGCTTCATCCCGATGCGGCGCGGGCTCGTGCGTTCGAAGAACCTGGTGGCCGTGAGCCTGATGCAGGCGGCGGATCCGGCGTTCGTGCAGCACCACGCGGTCGGCTTCGGCTTCGAGGGGCCGCGCAACCCGGCCTCGCTGCCGCTGTCGCTCGGCGCGGGCGCGGCCACGCCGCTGCAGCTCGCGAGCGCGTACGGCGCATTCGCGAACGGCGGCCTGCGCATGGATACGCGCCTGGTCGAAACGGTCCGGCTGCGCAACGGCGACACGCTGTTCAGCGCGCCGCCGCCTGTCGCGACCCGGGTGATCTCCGAGCGCAACGCATTCGTGATGGACAGCATGTTGCGCGACGTCGCCCGCTTCGGCACCGCGCGCGGCACCTTGTCGCTGCGTCGTCCCGACATCGCGGGCAAGACCGGCACCTCGAACGGCTCGAAGGACGTGTGGTTCGCCGGCTACTCGTCGGGCGTCGTCACGGTCGCCTGGCTCGGCTACGACGCGCCGCGCAGCCTCGGTCGCGCCACCGGCGCGACGCTCGCGCTGCCGGTATGGCTTGCCTACATGAAGGTGGCGGTCGACGGCCGCGCAAGCGTCGAGCGCGCGATGCCGGGCGATCTCGCGCTCGTCGACGGCGACTACGTATATGCGGAGTACACGAACGGCAAGTGCGCGGACGCGCCGCCGCCCTACATTCGCAACGCGTTCGCATGCGGCGCGGCGCGCGGCGGCGCCGCCGCACTGTCCCCCGCATCGGCGGCACAGCCGTCGGAACGGACGCTGCCGCCTGTCGACGCGGCCGAGCGCGCACGGGTGCTGGAACTGTTCCGCACCGAAGATTGAACCGGATTTCCGCAAGAGGTTGAACGAAGATGCATACGCTGTACCTGATCGCGATCGTCGCGGAGGCCATGTCGGGCGCGCTGATGGGCATGCGCCGCGGCATGGATCGTTTTGGTCTCGCGCTGGTCGGCGCGGTCACGGCGCTGGGCGGGGGCACGGTGCGCGACGTGCTGCTCGGCCACTATCCGCTGACCTGGGTCGCTCATCCGACCTACCTGTTGATCACGCTGGGCGCGGCGACCTTCGCGTCGTGGACGGCCACCCACCTGACGCGCCTCAGGACGCTGTTCATCACGGTGGATGCGCTCGGGCTCGCCGCGTTCTCGATCATCGGCTGCGATGTTGCCGCGACGGTGAACGCGAACCCGATCGTGATCGTGCTCGCGGGCGCGATCACGGGCGTCTGCGGCGGGATGCTGCGCGACCTGCTGTGCAACGAGATGCCGCTGATCCTGCGCGAGGAGTTGTACGCGAGCGTCGCGTTCTTCACCGGCGCGCTGTATGTCGCCTTCCAGTACGTGGGGATCGGCGAGAACATCGCGACCGTGGTGGCGCTGGTCGCCGGGTTCGCGGTGCGCATGTTCGCGGTGCGCTTCGGTTGGAAGATGCGCACCTTCGGCCCGGTGGACACGGGGCAGTGACGTGCGCGACGAGGGCGGGCGACAGGCTGCTGGCCTATCGCATAGAGTCCTGGGCCGGCCGAGGCCGGCCCAGGATCATTCAGGCGCCCTTCTTCGCTTGGGGATCGAGTTCGAACAGCCCGCGTGCGGTTTCGTTCAGCGCAGCGCTGTCACCATGATTGGCCGATACGACGAAGCCCGCCACGGCATTGATCGCGCTCATGAACGCGCCTTCGAGCCAACCGCCGAGGTGGCTGTAGCTGTCGCTGGCGAGAAAGAATCGGCATAGCGGCTTCTGGTCGATGATCTGGGTTGCGTGCTGGTGGAAGCGGAAGCACAGGTTGCTCTGATAGTGATCGCCCGTCATGTCGATCTTGAAGCCGCCGGCGCTGCGGTTCGTGGACCAGTCGAACGAGAATCGGTCTGCGCGATCCACCCCCTGCAGGTACGATGAGAACCACCAGCGCGTGTATTGGCGGACGTTCGGATCGTAGATGTCGCGCGTGGCGCGATCAATCATGCTGTCGAACATCGTGATCGGGCTTTTTTCGTCCGCGGGTGCATCCGGGAGCGGATTCTGCGGATAGCGCCCGAGGTCGTGTTGCAGGCGGGAGGTATCGTCGTCCCACGTATAGCTGGCGAGGAAGGTTGCCTTGCGCGTACCTTCGAACGGGCTCGGCACGATATAGCTCGCGGCCAGCCCGCTATCCGAGATGACCGCCTTGATTTCCTCGCCGTTATGCGTGGGAGGGCGGAATGCATGGTCGACATCGATGGTGCCGAACACTTTGGCCGAACGTGTCATGTGCAACTGGCTCAACGCCGCCACGATGCGTGCGTTGGGCGCCGTGTGCGTGGCGCTGGCGCGCAACGGCGGCAACGCGGTTTCCGTGCGGGATGCGCCGCCGTAGGCGGTTTCTCCGAACGTCACCGAACGCGCCTCGATGTCATAGCCTGCCCGGCTGACGGCCGCCAGGATTTGCTCCTGCGGCGCGGCGAGCACGGCGTAGTCATGCGTATCCAGATGCAGCTCCGCCCGGTCGTCGGAGGTGTAGTAGCAGATATTGGCAGTCGATCGGTCGGCGGACATGAAGACATCGGTGACCCGGTGCAGCTTGGTCGTCACCTGGAAATTGACGGGGGCGTCCTCGACGGCTGCGGTGTAGATCCGTTTGATGAACTCGACGTTCTCGCTGACAGGCAAGGTGTATTCGTTCGAGTAGTCCCACAGCAGCAGACGCATCATTTCGACCAGCGACTGGTTGAACAGCGACTTGAATCCACCGGTGCCGAAGCCGAAGCGGCCGAACAGCTCGACGTAGTAATTGATTTTTTCCGCGGTACCCAACCCGTCGATCTCGGGGAGTTCTGCGTGCCGGGTTCGGATCACGTTGCGTACCGCCGCCCCCAGCGCCGTGCCGTCGTAGGTCGCGATGAAGGTCTGCCAGTCGGCGAAGATTTGTTGCAGCCGCTCGCGGGACGTGTTGGCGTCTTTGATTTCGACCGCGATCTCGATGGCCGGCTTGTTGCCGATCTGATAGAGCGTGCCCTCCGGGGTGACGAGCCCGTTCATCAGCCCGTCGATCACCAGATTTCTGACCTGCAGGGTGCGGGACGGATTGTCCACGTCGCCGTCGTTCCAGTCCTTCGGATCGCTGCCGACATATCGATCCACTTGGTCGCCGAACACGAATTCGGTGGCGACTTTGCCGGGATTCGGAAAAATCTGCACGTCTCGATTTCCCGGCGCGGGAAAAGCACGGTCGGCATAATGCCAGGTCAATCCGGCGATTTCCGGAAAACGCATGGCGCCGACTTCATAGACGGTGTCGACGGCTCCGCCGTTCTTGACGTGCGCGGCCGACACGCGGCCTGCTTTGAGGCCTCGGACATCGACTTCCCTCGGACTATTCGCCGCACGAATCAGGAAATTGTCCGGATCGGATTCGTAAATGGTGACCAGTAGTTTCGTGTTGGCATTGGCCCGGGCCAATTGAGAAAGTTCATACAGCGCAGCGATGCCGGCCGACCCGGCGCCGACGATCGCAATCCGGAAGGTGCCTTGCGGCAGATTGCCCAGTGCCTGCTTGACTGCTTGGGGGTAGGCGACAAGTGCGGAATCCGGATGTCGATAATGCGAACCCAGCGGCAAGAGATCGTCGATCGTCGACGTCTGCTTGCGGGGATTCAGTTTTTCCAGCCTGGTGATGACGCTGATAGCCATGTTTGATGTCTCTTTAGAATTTGTTTAAATTAATTTAATTAAATAAATTCCAATTAACCAATCAAGCAATTTTTCCCGTAGTCAATATGTTCGATTGATGTCATGGAGTGCTTAATTTGACATGTCGATTATTAAAAATCAAAAAGATACTTGTAACATCATATTTAATTGTTTGTTTCGCAAACGAATTAATTGATGGATTTTAAATGGTGATTTTAATGAGATAAATCGAAGGCATTGCGGTGGGTGCCTGCCGGGAAGCCGGGGCGTGCATCCCCGGAGCAGGAACGGCGGGGCTGGGCGTAAGCGGCCCGCGCCCGACGTGAGGGCGCGGTGCTGAAAGTCAGGCGATGGAAGTGCGGGTCTCGGTCACGTGCCACAGCACGCCCGACGGATCGAACAGGAAGGCGACCGTCATGCCCCACGGCTGGCGCTTCGGCGGAACCGGCGCTTGCGTACCGTAGCGGGCGACGGGATCGAGCGTCTCGATGTGTTTCCACCAGGCGTCGAGATCGTCGACCACCAGTTGCAACACGCAATTGTCGGCCCAGGCTTCCACGTAGAAGTTCTGCAACAGGATCGCCTGCGCGCCGAGTGCGAGCACGGCGAGATCCGGCGTGTCGTGTTCGAGCGTGAAGCCGAGATCGAGGTAGAACTGCCGGCTGAGCGGGAAATCCAGCGCGGGGACGAACGGCCGCAGCGCGGCGACGGGTGACGGCAAGGCGGACATGGCGACTCCGGGATGAAGGAAACGATAAGGGCGGCCTGCGGTGTTCAGGCCGGCACCATGACAGGCGGCGCATCGCCGCCCGCATCGGGCATCCTGACCGCGAAGCCGTAGCAATGCTCGAACAGGCTGGGCGTCATGATGTCGTGCGGCGCGCCGGCCGCGAAGATCGTGCCGTCCGCGAGCAGCGCGATATGGTCGGCATGACGGGCGGCAAGGTTCGGGTCGTGGACGATCGTCAGCACGCCGATGCCCCATTCACGCGCGATGCGGCGCACGGTATCGAGCAGCAGGTGCTGATGCGCGAGATCGAGCGCGGCGGTCGGTTCGTCGAGCAGCAGGTAGCGCGGCACGCGCGCGGTCAGCGGCGTGGAAGCCGGCCACAGCTGCGCGAGCACGCGCGCGAACTGCACGCGCGCGAGTTCGCCGCCCGACAGCGTGGTGACGTCGCGGCCCGCGAGCGGCGTCGCTTCCGCGAGCGCGAGCGCCTGCGCGGCGATTGCGTGGTCGTTGCGTGTCAGCGCGCCGCCGCGCGCGGTATGCGGATAGCGGCCGAGCAGCACGATCTCGTCGGCGCTGAACGGGAACGCGGGCTGCGAGGCCTGCGGCAGCACCGCGCGCAGCTGGGCGAGCCGCCGCGTGTCGATCCGTTCGAGCGGGATGCCGTTCAGCGAGATCTCGCCGTCGACGCGCACGTCGCGGTGGCTGCGCAGTTCGCCGGCCAGGACTTTCAGCAAGGTGCTCTTGCCCGCGCCGTTGCGGCCGAGCAGCGCGGTGACGCGGCCCGGTTCGAGACGGAGCGACAGGTCACGGAGGATGGTGGCCTTACCGCGCGCGACGTGGAGATGTTCGGCGATCAGCATGATGATGGACTAAGAGACGCGATGCGCAGCGCACTGTCCGGCGCGGTACGCATCGCGTGGTCAGCCGCCCAGTGCGCCGCGCCCGCGCCACAGCAGCGCGAGGAAGAACGGCGCGCCGAGCAGCGCGGTGAGGATGCCGAGCGGGATTTCGGCGGGCGCGGCGACGGTGCGCGCGGCGAGGTCGGCGACGATCGTGAGCAGCGCGCCGAGCAGCGCCGCACCGGGCATCACGATGCGTTGGTCGGGGCCGCACGCGAGCCGCACGCAATGCGGCGCGACGAGCCCGATGAAACCGATCACGCCGGTGCACGACACCAGCGCGCCGACGCACAGCGCAGTGGCGACCAATACGCGCCGCTTGACGCGCTGCACCGGCACGCCGAGGTGAAGCGCCTCGGTTTCGCCGAGCTGCAATGCGTTGAGCGCATGCCGCTCGCGCGCGAGCAGCGCGCAGCC
The DNA here is from genome assembly GCF_010645215.1 of Burkholderia multivorans. Taxonomy (GTDB): domain Bacteria; phylum Pseudomonadota; class Gammaproteobacteria; order Burkholderiales; family Burkholderiaceae; genus Burkholderia; species Burkholderia multivorans_A. The sequence goes on from NZ_JAAGNW010000015.1 coordinate 32,655, forward strand.
GGCGAGCGCGAAGGGCGCGACCGCCGCGATCAGCGACCACTGCGCGCCGCCGACGCTGCCGAGACTCCAGAACGTGAGCGAGCGCAGCTGCGCATCGTCGGCGACATAGGTGAGCAGGCCGATCGCGGCGCCGACGAGCGCGTTGATCGCGATGCCGGCGAGCAGCAGCAGCGGCAGCGCGAGCCGGCCGCGCGACGCGGCGAGCCGGTACACGAGCGCCGCGACCGCGAGCGCGCCTGCGAATGCCGCGAGCGGCAGGTAACCGAAGCCGATCGGGCCGGCAATGAGCGCGGGACCGAGCACGATCAATGCGCTCGCGCCGAGGGCCGCGCCGCTGCTGACGCCGATCAGGCCGGGATCCGCGAGCGGATTGCGGAACAGCGCCTGCATGGCCGCGCCGGCCGTGCCGAAGCCGGCGCCGACGAGGAACGCGAGCGCCACGCGCGGCGCTCGGATGTCGAGCAGCACTGCGCGCGCCTGCGCGCTGGCAGGGTCGTGCGCGAGCGTGTCGCCGGAGGCGGTGAGCGCGGCCAGCACCTGGGCAGGCGTGAGTTGATACGCGCCGATGCAGAACGCGGCCAGGATCGCGCAGCCGAGCGTGATCGCGAGCGCGAACAGCGCGATGAACGCGACGCGTCGGCGGCGCGCGGCGAGGCCGGTCGCTGCGACGGGCGGCAATTCGCCGGGCGACGAACCACCGGGCGACGAACCGCCGGAAGGCGAACCGCCGGAAGGCGAACCACCGGAAGGCGAACCACCGGAAGGCAGTCGGATGGGCGCGCGATTGAGCGAGGAGGGCGGGGCGATGGAATTCATCGGGGCAGACTCGGAGCGGGAATCGGTCACGCGAGCGCGTCGCGCAGCCGCTGATGCAGCGTCGTGACAGCCTGCGGCAGGCGCGGCCCGAAACCGAGCAGGAACAGCGCGTCCAGCGACACGAGCCGCTGCGCGCGGCCGGCCGGCGTCGCGCCGAAGCCCGGTGCGGCGAGCAACGCAGATCGGCCGCCCGCCGCGGCGAGACCTTCGTCGGAGATCAGCACGACGTCGGGCGCGGCGGCGACGAGCGCCTCGGCGGTCAGCGGCTTGTAGTGGGCGAAGCCCTGCATCGCGTTGCGGGCGCCCGCGTAGCGGATCATCGCGTCGGCGGCAGTTTGCTGGCCGGCGGCGAGCGCCTGATTGCCGGTGTGGTTGAGCACGAACAGCACGCGCGGCGGCGCGCCGGCCGCGCCCAGCGGCTTGGCCGCGATCGCGTCGCGCGCAGCCTGCCAGTCGGCGTCGAAACGGGCGAGCAGCGCCTGGCCGCGCGGCTGGACGTCGAGCGCCTGCGCGATGCCGGTGATCTTGTCGCGCACGGACTGCACGTCGTGCCCTTCGCGGAAGGTCGCGATCGCGACGCCCGCGCCTTTCACCTGCGCGAGCGCGGCGGGCGGCCCGGCCTCGGCGGACGCGAGCACGAGATCCGGGCGCAGCGACAGCAGCCCCTCCGCCGACAGCGCGCGCTGGTAGCCGACCTTCGGCAGTTTGCGGGCGGCGTCGGGGTAGGTGCAGGTGGTGTCCGCGCCGACCAGCGCATAACGCGGCGTCTGTGCGCCGTCGAGCGCGTAGACGGTTTCCGCGAGTGCGCCGCCCAGCACGATCACCCGCTTCGGCTGCGCGCCCGCCTGAGCCTGCGCCCGCACGGCGGCGGCCGGCAGCGTCAGCGCGAGCGCGCAGGCGCCGCCGCGCGCGAGCCACGCACGGCGGCGCGCGTCGAAGCGCGCGGCGCTCATCGTGCGGCCTCCGCGGCCGGCAGCGTCTCGACGAGCGCGCGCCAGCCGTCGAGTTCCGGGCGGCCCGGCTTGCGCTCGCCGAACAGCATCGCGATGTTCTCGCCGGCCGCGTCGAACAGTTCGAGCGAGGTGACGATGCCGTCGCTCGTCGGCTTGCGCACCACCCATGCGGACGCGATCAGATCGGCGCGCAGGTGCAGGTTGAAGCCCGGATCGAGCACGTTGAGCCACGGGCCCATTTCGCGGACGTTGACGACCGGGCCGCTGTGGATCTGGATCATGCCGTGGTTGCCGACGAACACCATGATCGGCAGCGCGCTCGCGGCCGCGCCGTCGAGCACGCGGCGCAGCGCATCGGTCGCGACCGGCTGCGCGTAGCGCGGCTCGGCGAGCCGCAGCGCCTGGGTGCGGGTGACGCCGAACTTGCGCGTGAGGCCGAAGAACTGATGCGTATCGGTCATCGCGTCCCAGGCCGCGCGGAAGCCGTCGGCGTCGATCTCGGCGTCCGGCCGCTCGACGGCGGCGGGTGCGGCGGGCTCGACCGCGAGGTGCGGCGTCTGGGTCGCCATCTTCCAGCGTTCGACGAACGCGTCGTAGGCCGCATGGTCGCTGTGCTCGCGCAGATAGACCTTGTGAACGGCCTGGCCTTGCGCATCGAAGAACTGCAGGCTTTTCATCGTGCCGTGCGCGGTTTGCTCGCGCACCGCGAAGCCGGACGCCCAGTTGCGATAGAAGATGCGCAGGTCGATGGTGCCGAGCGCGAGGCCCACCGGGCCGTCGTGGCTCATCTGCGCATAGGCGCCGTCCTTCTCGTGTACGGCCGCTTCGTTGCGGGTCAGCGCCATCACGCTGCCCAGCTGCGGCACTTCCTCGAACAGTTCGACGAAACGCGGTTCGAGCCGCACCACGTGCTCGCCGACGAAGGCCGCGAGCGCCTCGCCCTCGCTGACGCCGAGCACGTGCGCGGCTTCGCGGTTGCGCAGCTTCTGGGTTTCCTTCAGGTGCACGAACGCGTCGCGCAGCTCGCGGGGCGCGAGCTTGACGGCGGACGGCGTAGCGGATTGAACGGTATTCATCATGTCGGGCTCCTTCGATTGCCGGATGTAAAGAAAGCGTGGGCGGGCCGCATCAGAAATCCACCTTCATGCTGACCGAGACGCTGCGGCCGGGCGACGTATAGGCGTCGAGCACCTTCGAATCGGCGGTGATGCCGCGCACGTCCGACCAGTTCCAGTACTTGCGGTCGAACAGGTTGTGGATGCCGAGATAGGCGCTCACGTGCTTGTTGAAGCGATAGCCGCTGCGCACGTCGACGACGAACGACGACGGCGGCGAATAACAGGTCTTGCCGGTGCCGCATGCATCGGACGCGATGTCCTGCTGCTTCTTCGCGGCCTGGAACAGCAGGTCGGTCTGCACGAACCAGCGCTCGGTCGGCTCGTAGCGCACGCCGAATACGGCCGAGAACGGGTTGATCGTGTTGAGCGGCTCGCTCGCCGCGCCGTTGTCCTGGGTCGAGCCCTTGGTGAACGCGAGCGCGGTCTTGAGCGTGATGCCGTTCGGCATCACCCATTCGGCGCGGCCCTCGAAGCCGTGGATGCGCGCCTTCGCGAAGTTCACGTACTGGAACACCAGCGGATCGTTCGGGCGGCCGCTGCCGCTGATGGTCCGCTGCGAGATGAAGTTCCGGTAGTTGCCGGTGAACGCGGCCGCGCTGTAGCGCAGCGGCCCGTAGCCGGTGCCGAGCGTGCCGCGGAAGCCGGCCTCGAAGGTGTCGCTGGTCTCGGGCTTCAGGTTCGGGTTATAGCCGTAGACCGGGTTCGAGAAGCTGTTGTTGACCTGATCCGGGGTCGGCGTGCGGAAGCCGTGCGCGTACTGCGCATACGGGATCAGCATGGGCGACACTTCGTACAGCACCGCGACGCGCGGCGACAGCTCATGGTCGCTCGATTTCACCGCCTGTCCGGTGAACAGCGGATCGCCCGTGACCGGGCTCAGGCGATACGCGTCGTAGCGCAGGCCCGGCGTGACCGACAGCTTGCCGAAGCTGATCTGGTCCTGCAGGAACGCGCCGAGCAGCGTGTAGTCGGTATCCGGGAACGCCTTGTTCGGGAACGATTCGCCGACGCCCGGCACGGTGCCGTTGCGCAGGCTCTTGATGCGGGCGCTGCTGCCGTCCACGCCGTACAGTAGCTTGTGCGCGAACGGGCCCGTCGAGAAGCCGCTTTCCGCGAACGCCGAACCGCCGAACGTGTGTTCCGAATAGTCGTTGTCGCGCGAGCGCGATTGCAGGCGGCCGCCGCGGGTCTCGAACGAATACTGTTCCTGCTTCGCGTCCTGGTAGTAGAACTGCACGTGCGCGGTCTGGAACCAGCGCGCGTCCGCGTTGTGGAAATCGTAGTCGAGGCTGAAGCGATTGCGCTCCAGGCGATCGTTCGCGGTCAGGCCGAGCGTGGTCGGCGGGTTGATCGCGGACAGCACGTTGGTGTCGACCCGGCGCCGCACGGCCTCGGCCGTGAACTTGATCGTGTCGTAGCGGGTGGGCGTGACGACCAGCTTGCCGAGCAGCGATTCCGTATAGGTGTCCTGCGGGTTGGCGGTGGTGCGCGCGGTGGACGCCGAGTTGTTGCCGCCGCGCGTGTCGACCTCGTGGCCGCCCCGGCCGTCGGCGATGATCATGCCCTGCACGAGATCGTTGCCGGCCGCCGCCGACACGGTCGCGCCGACGCTGCGGTCGGTCGAATCGTAGCTGGGCCGGAACGAGAAGTAGGTTTTCTTGTTGTAGACCGACAGCAGGTCCTGCGGATCCTTGGTGATGAAGTTGACCGCGCCCGTGAGGCCGTCGCTGCCGTACAGCGCCGATGCGGGGCCGCGCAGGATCTCGATGCGCTTGAGCGTGTCGAGGTCCGCGTAGTCGCCGCGGCCGGCTTCGAGCGGGCCGAACGCGAACGAGTTCGGCAGGCGGATGCCGTCCTGCATCAGCAGCACGCGATTGCCTTCGAGGCCCCGGATGTTGATGCTCGAATCGCCGTCGCGGCCGCCGGCGAGCGCGGCGCTTGCCGGACGGTAGGTGGTGCGCCGCACGGTGACGCCCGGCTCGTAGCGCAGCGCGTCCTTGATGTTGGTGGCCTGCTGTTCCTCGAGATCCTCGGCGGTGATCACCGATACGCTCGCCGCGGTGCGGCTGACGGCCGTCGCGGTGCGTGTCGCGGTGACCGCGATCGGATCGAATGATTCGCCCGGCTTGACGGCTGCGACCTGGATCGCTTGCGTGCCGGCTTGAGTCGTGACGGACGGATCGGTAGCGGCGCCCGCCGCCTGCGCGGTGGCGGCATAAACGCTGAATGCGCCGCAAAGCGCGGCGCACAGCGGCCGCCGCGCCAACAAATGTGGATGCACGGATGGTCTCCCAGTGGATTAAGCCCGAAGGCTGGCTGGGTGAACGCGTACACCTGGCTGGCCGCGCCGCCGGTCAAGGGCGACACGTCGTAAGAAATGAAAGAAAACTTGCGATCGCGAAAGAAACGAAAGAGGATTCGCGATAAGTCGCCAGTGTAATTGAGAATGATTATCAATTCAATCTTTGCAAGAATTGCATGAAGCGAGACGATGGCGTGAATTGGTGATGGATAGGGCGAACTTATCAAAGTGCAACTAACGGTCTATCCGATTAGCGTCAGTAGAATGAAGGGGCTGGATCAAGCTTGCAGATCGCGAGGCCGGGCCGGTTTTCCGGTGAAAGGGCGGGCGGCGCGGGCGTCACCCACGCCGATTCGGGGCCGGCTGGATCAGTAGACGCGGGGGATCAGGCGCCAGGTTCGCGCGCGATACGCGTCGTATTCGTCGCCGAACTGTTCGTGCAGCAGCTTTTCCTCGGCATGCATGCGCGCGACGAGCGGAGGGAGGAGCAGCGCGGTCAGCACGATGCCGGCCAGCGAGCGGAACGCGAGCGACCAGCCCAGCCCGTTGATCAGCAGGCCGAGATAGCTGGGATTGCGGATGACGCGATAGAGCCCGTCGGTGACGAGGGTATGGCCGGGCTGGATCGCGACGAGGCCGCTGAAGCGCTTGCCCAGTACGAACACCGGGGCGAGGCGGAGCATGCCGCCGGCGCTGAAGAGCGCGACGCCGATCCAGCGCGCTGCGTCGCCGTCGATGGTCCAGACGTTCATGCGGTCGGAAAAGGCAGGTACGACGCAGGACAGCAGCCCGACCACGCCGAATACGGGCAGCACCCAGCGGTTCGTGCGGGCTTCGCGTTCGCCGGGACTCAGGTTGGCCTGCGAGAACAGCGAGACGAAGGCCATCGCCACGGTGGCGAGCGTGACGGCCGTGAGCGCGGGTTCGGCGAAGAAGGCGTGGAGGCCGCCCCTGGCGAGGATCGCGAGGCCGAGGTAGACGGCGGTCGAGACGAGGATCGCGGGGCTGAGTTGGGGATTGAGTTTCATGCGCGTTTCACCGGGTGGACGTGGCGGCCCGCCGCGTGGCCGAGCGGGTGGCAAGGCGCGGCGAAGCAGCGGCTGCGCCCGCCGCGGCATGCGGCTGCCTCATCCGAGCGATTCGATCCGGATCAGCAATTTCCTGGCGTGCGTGATCATCGCGTCGTGGAGTTCCTTGTCCGCGGGCGACGCGTGCGGCGTGCCCTCCGCAAAGCCGATCTGCTGCCGGAATCCTTCGACGAGCGCGCGGCGCAGGTCGTCCGGCATTGCCCGGATCATCGACGCGACCAGCATTTCCTGGGCGCGCAGCGCGCCCGACAACGCGGTGGTGTTCATGCGGACCTCCAATCGGTGGAAGAACGCAAGCCCGGGCCGGGCTCGCGGTTGCTCCTTCCATCGTAGGCGCTGCGACGCGAAGCTGCCGAGCCGCCTAGCGCCGCGCGCCCCGTTCGGTCGCTTCGGCCAGGCTCAGCACGGTCTGCGCGATCGACTGCGTCGTCGCGAGCGTGTTGATCACGCCCGAGCGCAGCGCGCCCAGGATGCCGGTCGCCTTGGTCGGCTCGCTCGCGGTCGCGATCACGTTCGGAATCCGCTTCAGGTCGTCGAGCGTGAGGCCGATCACGCGCCCGCGCAACATCGTGGTGGTCGGCTCGCCGTGCAGGTCGATGAAGTCGTAGCCCATGATGTCGCCGACGGCCCCCGCACGCTTCGCCTCGGCCATTTCCTCGGGCGTGAACCAGCCCATCCGGACCATGTTGCTGTCCTCCAGGATGTCGCCGATTCCCACCAGCGCGAACGAGGCGCGCCGCGCCTTGTCGAGCGACTGGCGTACGACGTCGTTGTCGAGCAGCGCCTTGAACAGCTGCGGATCGTTGACGAGCGCGGGCGCGTAGAGCGTCTCGCTCTCGCCGCCGAAGCGCGCGGCGAGCTGACGGCAGATGTGGTCGGCATTCATGGTTTCGCCGCCGCGATACGAGCCGCCGATCGCGGAGACGAACGAGCAGCGCCGCTGCGCGGTCGACACGGCGTGCCGGGATACCGCGCTCACGTTGCGCCCCATGCCGACCGCGACGATCGAGCCGTCGGCCAGCACCCGGTCGAGATAGCTCGCGACGAGGCCCGCGAGCAGTTCGCGCTGGCTGTCCTGGTTGTGATGATCGACGGAGATGATGGCGCGCTGGATGCCGAAATGCGCGATCAGCGCCTGTTCCAGATCCTGCACGGCGCGCGAATGGTGCCGCACGCGGATCTCGACGATGCCCTCCTCGACGGCGCGCTTCAGCATCCGGCCGACTTTCGGGCGCGAGATCGCGAACTTGTGCGCGAGTTCTTCCTGGGTCAGCCCGTCGACGTAATAGCAGGTCGCGAGCTGCGTGAGTTCTTCGTTTGTCATGTCGTAGTCGATTGGCGCGCGCTGCGCGGCCGTGTCACGAGCCGCGCGGCGCGTCGTTCGGGCCGGCTTGGGGGACGCCGGCCCGGCGGTCGTATTCGGCGATGCGCTCGACTTTCGGCCCGGAGCGCCCGCCGTCGAATTCTGCCTTAAGCCAGGCGTCGACGATGCTGTTCGCCAGCTCGACGCCGATCACCCGCGCGCCCATCGTGATGATCTGCGCGTCGTTGCTGCGCCGCGCGCGTTCGGCCGAGTAGGTGTCGTGACACTGCGCCGCGCGGATGCCCGGCACCTTGTTCGCCGAGATCGCGACGCCGATCCCGGTGCCGCACAGCAGGATGGCCCGCGCGAATTCGCCGGCGGCGACCCGCTGCGCGACCGCGATCGCGATGTCGGGATACAGCACCGATTCGTCCGCGTTGTGGGTGCCGAAATCGACCAGCTCGACCTCGGGGTGCCGCGCGCGCAGGTGGACCTTCAGCGATTCCTTCAGCGTGTAGGCCGCTTCGTCGCAGCCGATCGCCACTTTCATGGGGGCCTCCGGGCAGGCGCATCGAGTGCGCG
>NZ_JAAGNW010000015.1:40826-42257 GCF_010645215.1 Burkholderia multivorans
ATCGAATCGATCTGGCGCGTTACTGGATAAGCGTTTGCGCTGCATCCACGGATGATTCCTAGCGTTTACCAGTAATTGACACCGCAAAATTACGATCGCTACCATGGCTTCACGATGTATCAAATTATCGAGATTGATCAAAAGATCATTCGATCGTTCGAGGAGTGACCGTGACATCCGTTCTGCTCGAGGCAAGCCAGGTGGCGAAGCGGTTCAATGGCGTGAGCGCGTTGCGCGACGGCCGCCTGACGCTGGCGGCGGGCCGCGTGCATGCGCTGTGCGGCGGCAACGGCACCGGCAAGTCGACCTTCCTGAACATCCTGATGGGTTTGCTGCGCCGCGACGCGGGCTCGATCCGCGTCGACGGGCGCGAGGTCGATTTCGCTTCGCCGGCGGAAGCGCTCGCGCACCGGATGGCGATCATCACGCAGGAACTGTCGCCGGTGCCGGGGATGAGCGTCGCGGAAAACCTGTTTCTCGGGCGCGAGCCGGTGCGGTGCGGCGTGATCGTCGATTACCGGAGCCTGAAGCGGCGCGCGCAGGCGCTGCTCGACCGGCTCGGCTTCGCGATCGACGCGGGCGCGCCGATGCACCGGCTGAGCCTTGCGCAGACCCAGCTCGTCGAGATCGCGAAGGCGTTCAGCCACGACTGCCGGGTGATGATCATGGACGAGCCGACGTCCGCGATCGGCGAGCGCGAGACCGAGACCTTGTTCGCCGCGATCCGCGGCGTGACCGCGCAGGGCGCGGGCATCATCTACGTATCGCACCGGTTGAGCGAGCTGTTCGAGATTGCCGACGACTACACGGTGTTTCGCGACGGCGCGTATGTCGAGAGCGGCCGGATGGCGGACATCGATCGCCTGCATCTGGTGCGCGCGATCATCGGCCGCGCGCCGCCCGCGGCGGCCCCCACGCGGCGCGCGGCGCAGGGCGCGCCCAGTCTCGCGGCGTGCAACCTGTCGCGCACGGGCGAGTTCGAGGACGTGACGCTCGACGTGCGGCGCGGCGAGATCCTCGGCATCTACGGCCTGATGGGCTCCGGCCGCAGCGAATTCCTCAATTGCCTCTACGGGCTCACGCGCCCCGACGCGGGCACGCTCGAACTGAACGGCCGGCCCTTGCCGCAGGGCGACCCGGCGCGCGCGATCGCGGCCGGCGTCTCGCTCGTCACCGAGGACCGCAAGGACTCGGGGCTCGTGCTGAGCGGCAGCGTGCAGGACAACATCGCGCTTGCCGCCTATCCGCGGCTCGCCTGGTGCGGCATCGTGCGCGGCGCGCGCGTGCGGCGGCTGGCGCAGCGGATGGTCGAACAGCTGCGGATCAAGGCCGCGTCGCTGCGGATGCCGGTCGCCATGATGAGCGGCGGCAACCAGCAGAAGGTGGTGCTCGCCAAGTGCCTGTCGACGCAGCCGACGCTGCTGCTGTGCG
>NZ_JAAGNW010000015.1:42267-48425 GCF_010645215.1 Burkholderia multivorans
ATCGCGGTGTTCAAGGGCGGGCGCGTCGCGGCGATCTGCGACGGCGCGCACGCCACCCAGGAATCCCTGCTCCACCTTGCCTCCTGAGAGTCGACATGCCCAGCCAGATCCTGTCTCGCCCCGAACCCGTGCCGCCCCGCGTGAACCTCGCCGAGTTCGCGAGCCGCTTCGGCATTCCGCTGATCTTCGTCGCGCTGTGCATCGTGCTGGCGTTCGCGAGCCCGTATTTCCTGACCTGGCGGAACTGGAGCGACATCCTGCGGCAGACCTCGATCAACGGCATTCTCGCGGTCGGCATGACCTGCGTGATCCTGACCAAGGGCATCGATCTGTCGGTGGGTTCGGTGCTCGCGCTCGCAGGCATCGTGAGCGGGCTGGTCGCGGCGGCGGGGTATGGGATGGCGGCGTCGCTCGCGGCGGGCGTCGGGTGCGGCGCGCTGCTCGGCGCGCTGAACGGCGCGACGATCGCGCGCTTCAACGTGCCGCCGTTCGTCGCGACGCTCGGGATGCTGAGCGTTGCGCGCGGCGTCACCTACATCGTCAACGACGGCAGCCCGGTGGCGAACCTGCCCGACGGCTATCTCGCGCTCGGCGTCGCGCGGCTCGGGCCGCTCGGCATGCCGGTGCTGATCTTCGCGGCGGTCGCGCTCGCGTGCGGGTGGGTGCTGCGCTACACGACCTACGGGCGCTATCTGTATGCGGTCGGCGGCAACGAGAAGAGCGCGCGCACCTCGGGGATCGGCGTGCGCAAGGTGGTGTTCTCGGTCTACGTGGTGTCCGGCGCGCTCGCGGGGCTCGCCGGGATGATCCTCGCCGCGCGCACGACGTCCGCGCTGCCGCAGGCCGGCGTGTCCTACGAACTGGACGCGATCGCGGCGGTGGTGATCGGCGGCACCAGCCTGTCGGGCGGGCAGGGCGGCGTGATCGGCACGCTGTTCGGCGCGCTGCTGATCGGCGTGATCAACAACGGCCTGAATCTGCTCGGCGTGTCCTCGTATTACCAGCAGATCGCCAAGGGACTCATCATCGTGCTGGCCGTCCTGATCGACGTCGCCCGCAAGCAGCAGCGCTGATCCAGCGCATTCCCATCCGGAGGAGACGACATGAAGACACGCAGGACTTGGCTCGGGCGCGCGGTCGCGGCGGCGCTCGGCGCGACGCTGGCCATCGCGGCGACGACGCACGGCACGGCGCAGGCGGCAGGCGCGCCGTATCGCGTCGGGGCGGCGGTGTACGGGATGAAGGGGCAATTCATGCAGAACTGGGTGCGCGAGATCAAGGCGCACCCGGCCGTGAAAAGCGGCATGGTGCGCCTCACGGTGTTCGACGGCAACTACGACGCGCTGACCCAGAACAACCAGATCGAGACGATGCTGACCCAGCAGTACAGCGGCATCCTGTTCGTGCCGATCGATACGAAGGCCGGCATCGGCATGTCGGCGCGCGCGGCCGCGTCGGATACGCCGCTCGTGGCGTCGAACACGATGCTCGCGACGCCGAAAGTGCCGTACATCGGCAACGACGACGTGCAGGGCGGGCGCCTGCAGGCGGAGGCGCTCGCGAAGCGGCTCGGCGGCAAGGGCGAGGTCGTGATCATCCAGGGGCCGATCGGCCAATCCGCGCAGATCGATCGCGAGCAGGGCGAGATGGAGGTGCTCGCGAAGTATCCGGGCATCAAGGTGATCGAGAAGAAAACCGCGAACTGGTCGCGCGCGGAGGCGATGAACCTGATGGAGGACTGGCTGAACGCGCATCCGAAGGGCATCAGCGGCGTGATCGCGCAGAACGACGACATGGCGCTCGGCGCGCTGCAGGCGATCAAGAATCGCGGGCTCACGGCGCGGGACATTCCGATCACGTCGATCGACGGGATGCCCGATGCGATCCAGGCCGCGAAGCGCGGGGAACTCACGACCTTCCTGCAGGATGCGCAGGCGCAGTCCCAGGGCGCGCTCGATCTCGTGCTGCGACAACTGGTCGGCGCGGACTACAAGCCGCAGTCGGTGATCTGGCAGCGCTATGCGAAGGACCTGAAGTGGGACGGCGGCACCGCGAAGCGCTACATCCTGCCGTGGGTGCCGGTCACGCCGGACAACGCGGATGCGCTGTACAAACAGGTCACGGGCGGATGAACGGGAACGCGATGAACCACTTCTGGGACAAGGCATTCGACTTCGACGGGCGCGTCGCGTTCGTCACGGGCGGCGCGGCGGGGATCGGTCATGCGTGCGCGGCCTTGCTGGCCTCGCGCGGCGCCCGGGTGGCGCTCGGCGATCGTCATCCGGACACCGAACGGATCGCGGCCGCGCTGCCGGGCGGCGCCGACCGGCATCGCGGCTTCGTGCTTGACCTCGGCGACGGCGCGGCGGCGCGCGCGGGCGTCGAACGCGTGACGGCGCATTTCGGCGCGCTCGACCTGGTGGTCAACAGCGCCGGCGTGGCCCTGCTCGACCACGCGCTCGACGTGGACGAGGCCGCGTGGGACGCGACGATGGCGATCAACCTGAAGGCGTCGTTCTTCGTGGCGCAGGCGGCGGCGCGCGCGATGATCGCGCAGGGGCGCGGCGGGCGGATCGTCAATCTCGCCTCGCAGGCGAGCGTGGTCGGGCTGGAACGGCACGCCGCGTATTGCGCGAGCAAGGCCGCGGTCGTCGGCATGACGAAGGTGCTCGCGCTCGAATGGGCGCCGCACGGCATCGCGGTCAATGCGGTCTCGCCGACCATCGTGGAAACCGAACTGGGGAAACGGGCGTGGGCGGGCGAGGCGGGCGAACGCGCGCGGCGCGAGATTCCGCTCGGACGGTTCGCGCAACCCGACGAGATCGCCGCGCTGGTGCTCTATCTGCTGAGCGATGCCGCCGCCATGATCACCGGCGAGAACGTCGTGATCGACGGGGGCTATACGGTGCGCTGAACGCGCGCGGCGCCGCGCCGCGCATATCGAGTGCGAGACTGCATCACACAGGAGGCGTTTCATGACGTCGACAGCCGAGGCGGCCGTGCCGCCGCAATTCATCGAAGCGACGCGCGAACCGGGCCCCTTGCCCGGGACGATGCGCGCGGTCGTGTGTCACGGGCCCGAGGACTACCGGCTCGAACAGGTGCCGGTGCCGCGTCCGGGGCCGGACGAGATTCTGACGCAGGTCGAGCGCGTCGGCATCTGCATGGGCGATATCAAGACCTATCGCGGCGCCCCGTCGTTCTGGGGCAATGCGGTGCAGCCGCGCTACGTGAAGCCGCCCATGATTCCGGGCCACGAATTCGTGTGCCGCGTCGTCGCGCTCGGGGCGAATGCGGCGCGACGCGGCGTGCGGGTCGGCGAGCGGGTGATTTCCGAGCAGATCGTGCCGTGCTGGGGCTGCCGTTTCTGCAACCACGGCCAGTACTGGATGTGCCAGAAACACGATCTGTATGGATTTCAAAAGAACGTGCACGGCGCGATGGCCGAATACATGATCTTCACCCGGGAAGCGATCGTGCACAGCGTGCCCGATTCGATCCCGCCCGACGAGGCGATCCTGATCGAGCCCCTGGCGTGTTCGCTGCATGCGGCCGATCGCGCGAACGTCGGGTTCGACGACGTGGTCGTGGTCGCCGGCGCGGGCACGCTGGGGCTCGGCATCATCGGCGCGGTGCGGATGCGAAATCCGAAACGCCTGATCGTGCTCGACATGAAGCCGGAGCGTGCGGCGCTCGCACGGCGCATGGGGGCGGACGAGGTGTGGAATCCCGCCGGGGAGAACGTGATCGACAAGATTCATGCGCTCACCGACGGCTACGGCTGCGATATCTATATCGAGGCCACCGGCCACCATCGCGCGGTCAATCAGGGCCTGTCGATGCTGCGCAAGCTCGGTCGTTTCGTCGAATTCAGCGTATTCAACGACGATGCGACCGTCGATTGGTCGATCATCGGCGACCGCAAGGAACTGGATGTGCTCGGTTCCCATCTCGGCCCGTACATGTATCCGCGCGCGATCGATTTCATCGCGTCGCGCAAGGTCGCCATGCGCGGGGTCGTCACGCATACGTTTCCGCTGTCACGCTTCGCCGACGCGTTCGCCGTGATGGAACGCGGCGAGCAATCGCTGAAGGTTGTCCTGGATCCAAGAGGGTGAAACATGAATCGTGTCATCAATGATCCCGACTACGTCGTCGAGGACATGCTGCGCGGGGTGATCGCCGCGCATCCGGAGCTGTCGCTCGATCCGCGCAATCCGCGCGTGATCGGCGTCGCCCAGCCGGCCGGGAACAAGGTCGGCGTCGTCACGGGCGGCGGATCGGGGCACGAGCCGGCGTTCCTCGGCTATGTCGGGCCGGGCCTGCTCGCCGCGGCCGCGGTGGGCGAGGTGTTTTCCTCGCCCACCGCGAAAAGCTTCCTCGATGCGTTCAGGCGCGCGAACGGCGGGGCGGGTGTCGCATGCCTGTACGGCAATTACGCGGGCGACAACATGAACGTGAAACTCGCGATGAAGATGGCGGCCGAGCAGGGCGGCGAGGTGCGGGCCGTGGTCGCCAACGACGACGTCGCATCCGCGCCGAAGACCGAGCGCGACAAGCGCCGCGGCGTGGCGGGCGAGATCCTGATGTGGAAGGCGGGCGGCGCGCGGGCCGCGGCGGGCGGCGATCTCGACGCCGTGATCGCGAGCGCGCGCAAGGCGATCGATCAGACCCGCTCGGTCGGCATCGGGCTGTCCGCGTGCACGATACCGGCGAACGGCAAGGCGAACTTTCATATCGCGGACGGCGAGATGGAGCTGGGCATCGGCCATCACGGCGAGCATGGCGTGCGCGTGGCGCGCACCGTGCCGGCCAGGGACATGGCCGCCTTGATGCTGGACATCGTGCTGCCGGATTTTCCGCTCGAACGCGGCGAGGAGGTCGCGGTGCTGGTGTCCGGGCTCGGCGCGACGCCGCTGATGGAGCAGTACATCCTGTATGCGGAGGTCGCGGAGCGACTGGCGGCCGCCGGCATCCGGGTCGGTTTCCGGCGGGTGGGCAACCTGTTCACGTCGCTTGAAATGATGGGCGTGACCTTGACGCTCACGCGGCTCGACGAAGAACTGACGTCCCTGTTCGCCGCACCGTGCGCGAGCATCGGCCTGGTCCAGGGAGAATCGACATGACTGCGCAGATCCTGCCGCTCGGCGATGCCGGCTACGTCGTTCGTGAGCTGGTGGAGGTGATTCGCCAGCACCGCGATCAGCTTTCCGAGATCGACGCCGCGATCGGCGACGGCGATCACGGCGTGAACATGCACAAGGGCTTCAGCCAGTGCGGCGCGCATCTCGATGCGCTGGGCGTCGTGAGCCTGCCCGATGCACTCGGTCTGTTGTCCGAATCGTTGCTGGACAGCATCGGCGGCTCGATGGGGCCGCTCTACGGCAGTTTCTTCATGGCGTTCGCGGCGGAGCTGAAGGGGCGCGACACGCTCGAGGCGCCGTTGTTCGGGGCGGCGCTGTCGGCGGGGCTGGGCGGGGTGCGGGCGCTCAGCGACGCCCAGGTGGGCGACAAGACGCTGATCGATACGCTGGCGCCGGCGGACGCCGCCTTTCATCAGGCGGTGCGCACCGGCGAGGATTTCCGGCACGCGCTGGCGGCCATGAGCGCGGCGGCCGAGCGCGGGAAGGAGTCGACGCGCTGGCTGCAGGCGAAGATCGGGCGGGCGGCGCGCCTCGGCGAACGATCGGTGGGGACGCTGGATGCGGGGGCGACCTCGTGCTGCCTGATCCTGTGCAGCATGGCCGGGTCGATCGGCGCGCGCTTGTCGTGATGTCGTGCCGGGCGGCGCCCGGCTCAACTGCTCAACCGCTTCCGGAAAAACACCACCCGCTCGCTTTCATCGAACCCCAGCGCGCGATGCAGCGCATGCGCGGCGGGATTGTCGACGGCGGCGTCGGACGCGAACTCCTCGCAGCCGCACTGCCGGCCCCACGCGGCGGCCGCCGCGCACAGCGCGCGCGCCACGCCCTGCCGGCGCGCGGCGGGCGTCACGTGGATGCCTTCAAGAAACAGTACCGGCGAGGTGTCGCAGCCGTTCACGTAATCGTGCCGCAATGCGACTTCGGCGAAGCCGAGCGGCGCGCCGTCGGGCGCCGTGGCGATGAAGCCTGCGTGGCGCGCGGGATCGGCGAGTTGCTGCGCGATCTCGCGTCGAT
>NZ_JAAGNW010000015.1:48435-51880 GCF_010645215.1 Burkholderia multivorans
GTGGAGGCGCTGGGCGGGCAGGAGGGCGCGGCGGGCGCGTCGATGCGCGGCGGTGTCTGCGTGCGGCCACAAGGCGCGGCGCAAGGCGAGCCATGCATCGAGGTCGGCGTCGGTCGCCGCGCGTATCGCGAAGCTGGACATGGGCGCAGCGGGCAGGTGGTTCAGCGTGCGTTCAGGCCGCGTTCGCGGCGCGCGCCGCGCGTACGACCTCGGCGACCCGCTCGACGAAGTCGAGATCGACGCTCGACAGCGCTTCGCGCTTGCCGTCCGTCATGTCGACCATCAGCCGGTGCGTGACGTCCTGCGTGGTCCATGCCAGATAGCCGACCACCACGAGCATCACGCCGGCGACGAGCGCGACGTTCGAGCCGTACACGCCGCCCACGATCGCAGCCAGCGCGCCGAGCAGCGAGATCGAGATCGGCACGACCCGGTTCTTGTTCACGGTAAGGACTTCGACGCCGCGGATGTCGCGCAGCGCGAACAGTTGGCCGGCGGCGGAAAGACCATTGCGCGTGACCATCACGCCGCGTTCGTTGAAAGCGTTTTCCATCATGTCAGACCGTGCGGAAAACGCGCAGGGTAACAGACTTCATCGCCGCGTCACACGAGGCGCGATGCCGCACGAACGCGCCGCGGCCCGCTAGAAGCGCACGGCGCCCTCGCCGTACAGCCGGCCGGGCACATGCGCGGCGACCACCTCGGCAATCTCTTCCTCGGTGGATTCGGCGGGTACGACCTGCCGGCGCGCGGGCGCGTCGAGGTGCATCGTCCATTCGACGAGCCGGTACGGACGCCCCCACGGGCGTTGCATCTCGACCGAGACGCGGCAGCTCTGAACCGGTAACGCGTGCTGGCGCGTGAGAATCGTGTGCAGGTGGCAATAAACGGTATCTTCGATCATCGTCGCCTCCGGTCCTGTCTTGCGTTGGGCGGCGGGGCCGCCTTCATCTGGATAAAAAAATGCCGCCGGTACTCAGGCGGCCAACAGGGGGGGTGAACACATCCTCTCAGCCCAGAATTAAGCGAAACTTAAAAGGAATAAAAAAACGCCCCGCAAGATTGCGGGGCGTTTCTGCCGTAGTGTGCCGCGAGTTAAGCGAACGCTTTAGAACTTGTGGCGGATACCGACGCGGGCAGCGATCTGGTTCGTCGTGCCCGTGCCCGACGGCGTGAAGAAGCTCGACGAGCTCGAACCGATCTGCGCTTGCGTGTTGCCCGATGCCTTCTGGTAGATCACGAGGCCGTAGACGTCGGTGCGCTTGCTGAGCGCGTAGTCGAGCGCGGCGTTGGCCTGGTTCCAGTGGTACGAGTTGCCGTTCGTCTGCGCGCTCGTGTACGTGTAGCCCAGCGCAGCCGACAGTGCCGGCGTGAACGCGTACTTGCCGCCTGCTTCATACGCGTTGTACGCCGCGCCTGCCGCCGTGCCGAACGTCGTGAACTGCGTGCGCGTCCACAGCGCCCAGACCGTTGCCGGGCCCCACACGTAGCGGCCGCCGACGCCGTACGTCTTCAGGTCCTGCACGTTCGAGATCGCGACTGCCGCGCTGTTCGTCGAGAACGACGGCGACGCAGCCGACGGGTAACGGATGTCCGTGTACGCCGCGCCGATCGAGAACGGGCCGTTCGCGTAGTTCGCGCCGAAGCTGTATGCGCGCGACGAAGCCGTCGACGAGCTCGTCGGCGAGCCTGCGAACGAGGTCGTGTTCGAGAAGCCGTACAACGCGCCGAACGTCAGGCCGGCGTAGTTCGCGCTCTGGTACTTGACCGCGTTGTTGATGCGGCTCGACGTCAACTGGTCGATATCGTTGACGTGGTACGCGTAGTTGCCCGCGACCGTGTTGCCGCCCGTCGAGTAGTTCGAGCCGAGGATGTCGGTCGAGAACGAGTACTGGCGGCCGAACGTGACCGTGCCGTACTGGTTGTGCGACAGGCCGACGTATGCCTGACGGCCGAACATCGCGCCGCCCTGGCCAGCCGTGCCGTTACCGCTGTTGAAGCCGTTTTCGAGCACGAAGATCGCCTTCAGGCCGCCACCGAGGTCTTCGGTGCCGCGCAGGCCCCAACGGCTGCCTTGGGCGACGCCGTCGTCGTACTTGAACAGCTTGCCGCTGCCGTTCCCCACCTTCACGTGGTTGACATAGCTGACGCCGGCGTCGATCACGCCGTACAGGGTCACGCTGCTCTGCGCGTGGGCGGCGGTCGCGGTCGCGGCGAGGACAGCGGTGGTCAACAGTTTCTTGTTCAAAGGAATCTCCGAGCGAATGAAAGATGTATGCGGTTCCACTGCGCTCTCGCGGCGCATGGAAGGAACGGACCGCACTGTAATGGTCGGGCACGTAATGAATGTGACAGCTCTTGTCATATTATTGGAGTGTCGCGCCCGCGCCACAGCTCATGATCGTCGCTTGCGTGACCGACAGTTATATCGATTTCGCAGGACCATCCCGGCCGAGGCGGAATAAGCCTAGCAGAAATATTTGGTTTGACCCTACCAGCTCGCATGCCACGATGCGCGCACGATACAAACGGGATAAGGGGACCCAAATATGCAAGGATTTGCTTTCATTTCTCGCCTGGTGGCGGTAGGGGCGGCGCTGACGCTGTCGGCGACGCTCGCGCACGCGGGCGGCCAGGTGCTCAAGGTCGGCACGATGAGCGGGCCGGACGCGGAGATCTGGACCGAGGTGACCAAGGTGGCCGCGCGCGACGGGCTCACGCTCAAGGTGATCGAGTTCAACGACTACGTGCAGCCGAACGCCGCGCTCGACGCGGGCGATCTCGATGCGAACGGCTTCCAGCACCAGCCCTTCCTCGACAGCCAGATCAAGCAGCGCGGCTACAAGATCATCAACGCGGGCCTGACCTACGTCATGCCGATGGGTTTTTATTCCAAGAAAATCAAGAACTTGAAGGATCTGCCCGTGGGCGCGAAGGTGGGCATCCAGAACGATCCGTCGAACGGCAACCGTGCGCTGCTGCTGCTGCAGAAGTACGGCGTGATCAAGCTGAAGGCGGGCGCGGGCGTGAACGGCGTCAATGCGACGCCGCTCGATGTCGCCGAGAACCCGAAGAAGATCAAGCTCGTCGAGCTGGATGCGGCGCAATTGCCGCGCGCGCTGCCGGATCTCGACGCCGCATCGATCAATACCGATTACGCGGTGAAGGCCGGGCTGACGCCGGTGCACGACGCGATCGCGGTCGAGGACCTGAAGGGCCCCTACGCGAACCTGATCGCGGTGCGCGCGCAGGACAAGGACAAGCCTTGGGTGAAGAAGCTGGTGGCCGCGTATGAATCGGAGGACGTGCGCCGCTTCATCGACGCGAAGTACAACGGCGCGATCATTCCCGCGTTCTGAGCCGGTCGCGCGGGCTGCCCGCGCGTGAAACCCGGCTGATCCGGCCGGTTGCCGGCAGCAGCCTGCCCGCCATCGCCCGCCTTGCG
>NZ_JAAGNW010000015.1:51890-54428 GCF_010645215.1 Burkholderia multivorans
AGCGCCGGCGCGGCGCGGGCGATGGCGTTTTGACGCGGCGCTCAGGCGGACAGCAGCGAGCCCGTGCGGATCGGCGTCGCGCCGGCGATGCGCGCGACTTCCATGCCGGCCGTCGCGAAACGCGCGATCTGACGCGCGTACAGCACCCCGGACACGCTGCTTTTCAGCGTGATCACGCGGTCGGTGAGCGGATCGACGATGTCCGCGACCGCTTGCCCCGCTTCGATCCACGCGCCGACCGGCGTGCGGAACACGATGATCCCCGACACCGGGGCGACGAGCGGATCGGTGCCCGCGAGCGGCGTGGCCGGGTAGGCGAGCGGCGGCAGCGGCGCGGGCGTGCCCTCGATCGCGCCGCGCAGGGTCAGGTACTCGAGCAGTGCCTGGGCGTCGCGTTCGGCCAGTTCGTAGGAGACGTCGCGCTCGCTGCGCAGTTCGACCGTCACCGAGATCGATCCGTTCGGGATCGGGAAGCGGTCGCCGAAGCGGCCGCGCAGGTCCGACCAGCAGAAGCTGTGGATCTCGTCGAACGGATTGCCGACCGAGTTCAGCGCGAGCAGCGAGGCCTGCGCGTCGAGGTAGCGCGCGAGCGGCTCGACTTCTTCCCACAGGTCCGGATTCGTGTAGAGGTGCATCACGGCATCGCAGTCGCAATGCAGGTCGAGCACGATATCGGCGTCGTAGGAGAGCTTTTGCAGCGCGAGGCGCTGCGACTCCAGCTCGGTGCGCGGCTTCTGCTCGTCGAGCGCTTCGCGCATCGCCGCGCGCACCGCGGCGAGGTTCTTCGTCGCGTCGCCGGTCAGTTTGGCCTCGAGCCCAGCTCGAAGCGGCCCAGATGGTCGCCGAACACGTGCTGCGACAGGCCGATCGGATTCGGCACGGGCACCACGACGATCTCGTCGCGCAGCCGGCCGGCGGCTTCGAGCGCCGCGAGCTTGCGGCGCAGCAGCGTGGCGACCAGCATGCCGGGCAGTTCGTCGGCGTGCAGCGACGACTGGATGTACACCTTGTTCCCGTTGCGCGGGCCGTAGTGGAAGCTCGTGAGGTGGCGCTCGGTGCCGAGCGAGGGGGAGATCAGCGGATGGGTCTGCGTTTGCATGTTTGGTATGAGCGGCGCAGCGGCTGCGATCGTTCGAACGATGTCAGTGGAAGGACGATTGTACGTTGCCCGTCGCGCGCCGACCAAGCGCGCGGCGAACGCTAGAGATTTCGCAGTCGAATCAAGGGTTTGGCGGGAAAGTGGAGGTGCCTTGACGGCTTTTTGTCAGATTCGGGCGGGTCGGCCGACCATGGAAGGGGCGTCGCTGTCGCGGCGCGCCGAGATGATCGCGCCGACATCCCGCCGGCGCGCGCAATGGAGTATCCAGACGATGAAGCGCCCCTTGATCCTGATCTGCACCCACCTGGCGATGCTGGCCGTCGGCTTTGGCGCGGGCGTCTACACCCTGCCGATCCTGACGGCCGGCCCGGGCCTCAGCGCGGCCGATGCGCGCACGGCCGCGCAGGATGCGCGCTATCGCGGGCGTTTCGTGCGGGATCTTCCGGGCAGCGACGCGCTGCATTGGGCGGACGGCGCGCTGGCGGTGACCGACGACGCGCTGGTGTTCGACGGGCGCGTTGCGCCCGGGCCGGACTATCGGGTCTACCTCGTGCCCGAGTTCGTCGATTCGGGGCCGGCGTTTCTCGCGCTGAAGGCGCGCGCGCGGCAGGTGGGGGCCTTGCGCACCTTCGGCGCGTCGCGCACGCCGCTGCCGTCCGACGTCGACGTCGGCGCCTATACGACGGTGGTGATCTGGTGAGAGCGCTTCTCGCGCTTCATCGGCGCCGCGCAGTACCGGGCCGCGGGCGAGGCCTGAGCGCCCGATGAAAACAGCCCGCGCGGCGCGGGCCGGGCGGGCTGTCGAGGGGAATCCGCGCTGGCGCGCCGATCCCGGTGCCGACGGGCTTTTTTACTTGCCGTAGACGTCGAAGGCGAAATACTTCTTCGCGAGCTTGTCGTAGGTGCCGTCCTTGCGCATGTCGGCGATCGCCTTGTCCATCTTCGCCTTCAGGTCGGTGTCTTCCTTGCGCAGGCCGACGCCCGCGCCTTCGCCGAGCGTCTTCGGATCGTCGAGGTCCGGGCCGGCGAACGCGTAGCCTGCGCCGCGCGGCGTCTTCAGGAAGCCGATATCGGCCTGCACCGCGTCCTGCAGCGTGGCGTCGAGGCGGCCGGCGATCAGGTCGGCGTACACCTGGTCCTGATTCTGGTACGGCTGGACCTTCACGCCCTTCGGCGCCCAGTAGGTCTTCGCGTAGGTTTCCTGGATCGTGCCCTGCTCGACGCCCACCGTCTTGCCTTTCAGCGCTTCGGCGGTCGGCATCAGGTTGAGGCCCTTCTTCTCGACGAGGCGGGTCGGCGTGTTGAACAGCTTCGCGGAGAACGCGATCTGTTCCGCGCGCTGCGGGGTCATCGACATCGACGACAGCACGCCGTCGAACTTGCGCGCCTTCAGCGCGGGGATCATGCCGTCGAAGTCGTTCTCGACCCACACGCATTTG
>NZ_JAAGNW010000015.1:54438-58223 GCF_010645215.1 Burkholderia multivorans
GACGCCGAAACGGACCGTCGTCCAGTCCTTCGCATAGGCGCCGCCCGCCGAGACGGCAAGCATGGCGACCGTCCAAGCCGCTACGATTTTTTTCACTGTGACTCCTCGTGTAGTTCGTGGTTTGCGCGCGGGATTCCGCGAACGCTACGCTCCGGCGCGGCTGCTGGCCGGGCGGGGCGCCCGTCCGGATGCGGACGAACGTTCCGCGAACATTATCAAGACAAAATTGTGCACAGCGGCTTAGTGGAAGACCCGATGGCGGTGGAGGACAGGGGGAAGCGCTGCCGCGCGGGGGGCCGCGCGGGCGAGTTTGCGTAAGGGGGCGGGAAGGGGCGGGGTTTGCCGGTTTCAGATCGGGCTTATGGTTTTCATTTCAAAGGGGAGAGAGTTTTGGAATTTTTTTGGCGGAGCGATGGAATTTGTTTTGAATGGCGGGGAATATTCATCAATCACGGATAGAGCCGGGAAATTCGAGGCGTTTTCGGGCGTAAGTCAGTAATCGGGCCGATCATGGACATCGTCAAACGAAAGGCAGGTTCGTGTGCATTGTTCGCGGATGATGGGCGGATGGGTGAGCGGACATTCTGCAATCGTGTCGAGCGGGGCGATTTTCGGTTTCATCGATCAGCGATGAATGCGCGAACCTCATCCATGACTTCTACGGCGCAAGAAACCAGGAGCAGGCGATTGACGCGCTGGCCGTCGTCGGCTACCTGATCTGGACGCCGCCTGTGATGTTGGCCGGCTGGATCCCGCGGCGGCTCCGGCAACGCCATCGCCGCCAACCTTGATCCCGCGCAAACCCGCGCCTCATCACCCCAGCGTCTCGCTCACCGCCTGCCGCAGGCACGCGGTGAACTGCGTGACGGCGGGCGTCGGCAGCAGGTCGCGGCGCGCGAGGATCGACAGGTCGTGGCTCGGCAGAGGATCGTCGAGCTGCGCCGCGCGGATGCCGAGCGGCGCGACCACCTCGGCGAGCGGCTTCGTGAAGCAGCCGATCACGTCCGAGTGCGCGACGAGGCCGAGCGTGACCGCGAACGACGACGGTGCGCGCAGCATCCGCTTCGGCAGCGGCAGCCCGTGTGCGTTGAACATCGTCATCATGACGCTGTGCGGGAACTGGTCCGCGCCCACCGTGAGGATCCATTCGGCGTCGAGCAGCTCGGACAGCCGGCGCGCGCCGGCAAGCGGGTGACCCTCGCGCATCACGACGACGAACTCGGTCGAGAACAGCGGGACCTGGGTGAAGTCGCGATCGAGCGCGGGGATGTGGTGCATGGCCGCGAGGTCGAGCGTGCCGTTGCGCAGCCGCGCGAGCGCATCGGGCACCGTCACCTCCTCCATCGACAGGCTCACGTTCGGCATCGCCGCGCGGAATTTCACGACCGCGCGCGGCAGCGCAGTCAACGCGATCGACGGCATCGTGCCCACCGCGACCCGGCCGGACATCTCGCCTTTCACCTGTTCCACCGCTTCCACCGTGCGGCGCATGTCGCCGAGCAATTGCTCGGCGCGCGGCAGCAGCGCATGGCCGCAGGCGGTCAGCTCGACGCCGCGCACGCTGCGCGCGAGCAGTTCCGCGTTGAGCGCATGTTCGAGTTCGCGGATCGTGTGCGTGATCGCCGGCTGCGTGACGCCGAGTTCGCGCGCCGCGGCGCGCAGGCTCTTGTGATGCGCGGCGGCGACGAAGGCCTGCAGTTGCGTGAGATTCAGGTAGTTGCGGGGGCGGGTCATCGGGGGGCGTCCGGAGAGGCGGGCGCGCTCATTGTCCTACAACGCGGCCGCCGCGCCCGCTCGCACAGCGTCCCGCCTCGCAGGGCAGCGGCCGCAAAATAAAATGAACGTTCGAATTCACGGACAGCGGCAAGGTTCGTCAGTAGAATCTGCGGCACAACAACACGAGACCAACGGAATCTGCGACATGAACCCCGATCGCACCGACATGCGCATCCTGCGTCAGCTCGAACGCGATGGACGCATCAGCAACCAGGATCTCGCGAGCGCGGTAGCGCTCTCGCCGTCCGCCTGCCTGCGGCGCGTGAAGCTGCTCGAGGAGGCGGGCATCATCGACGGTTATCGCTGCGCGATCGCCGCCAAGCGTGTCGGCGTCGCGTTCGAGGCGCACGTGCACGTGTCGATGCGGCAGGACGATCCGGGCTGGCACGATCGTTTCAGCGAGGCGATCATGCGCTGGCCGGAGGTGGTGTCGGCCCAGGTGGTCACCGGCGCGTCGAACTATGTGCTGACCGTGCGCGCGCGCGACCTCGAACACTACTCGGCATTCGTCATCCACGAACTGCATCGCGCGCCCGGCGTGATGTCGATCCAGTCGAACGTCGTGCTCGCGACGCTCAAGCGCGACGGATCGGTGCTCGACCTGGTCGACGCGCCCGCGCCTGCGCGCGCAGGCTGAGATCGGGCGGCGGCGCGGATGCGCGCCGCCGCCGCCTCGACGCGGTTTCAACCGAGCCGCATCGACAGCTCGACCTCCTCGCCGAACGGAATCGACAGATAGCCGCCGGCGGGTGCGCGCATGCGCGCCAGATACTCGGGGGTGTAATCGGCGTTGTCCGCGATGATCAGCGCGCCCGGTTTCAGGTGCGGTTCGAGCAGGCCCAGGATGTCGGGATAGAGCGCCTTCGCGCCGTCGAGCCGCACCAGGTCGATGGCATCGGGAAGATCGCCGGCGAGGGTTTGCAGCGCATCGCCCACGCGGATGTCGACGAGATCGACGAGGCCGCCCGCCGTCAGGTTGGCGCGCGCCCGCTCGACCTTGGACGGCTCGAACTCGGTCGTGATCAGACGGCCGCCGCCGTTGTCGCGCAACGCCGCCGCGAGATGCAGCGTGGAGATGCCGAACGACAGGCCGAACTCGACGATGGCCCGCGCGCGGCTGGCGCGGGCGAGCATGTAGAGCAGCGCGCCGGTGTCCCGCGAGACCGGGATCGGTACATCCTTCAGTTGTCCGTATAGATCGAGGTATTCGGTCTTGCTCTGCATCAGGCGCGTGTGTTCCTCGGGCGGCAGGGCGGCCAGGACAGGATTCGTCATGGGCGTGATCGCGTCGGATTCGGCGAACAGGCGCGCCAGCAGGGGCGCGACGGGTGAGGTGGTCAAGGTGGTCATGCGGGACTCCGTCAAGGGGTTGAAGGCATCGATGCGCATCACTAGAATACGACTAATCATTCAGGTTTTACTATTCGCATTGGCGGCCCCGATGAGCGAACGTCGCATTACCCAGATTTCCTCGCGAAAACAGCCCAAACAGGCGCGCTCCACGCGTCTCGTGGAGGACGTGTTGCAGGCGGCTATTCAGGTTTTGGCGAAGGAAGGCGCGCCGCGCTTCACGATGGCGCGGGTGGCGGAGAAGGCCGGCGTCAGCGTCGGCTCGCTGTATCAGTACTTCCCGAACAAGGCGGCGCTGCTGTTTCGCTTGCAGAGCGACGAATGGCGGCAGACCGGCGACTTGCTGCGCGCGATTCTCGAGGATCGGGAGAAGACGCCGCGCGAGCGCCTCCATGCGTTGACGCGCGCGTTCATCCGCTCGGAATGCGAGGAGGCGGAGATGCGCGTGGCGCTCAACGATGCCGCGCCGCTCTATCGGGATGCGCCGGAGACGCACGAGGTGAGGGCGTCGGGTCGATGTACGATCCAGGCGTTCATGCTGGAGGTGCTGCCCGATGCGGCGGAGCCGGCCCGGGTGCTGGCCGGCGAATTGATCGGAGCGACGTTCAGCGCGGTGGGAAAGCAGTTTTCGGAGCAGCCCCGGACCTCGGCGGAAATCG
>NZ_JAAGNW010000015.1:58233-58683 GCF_010645215.1 Burkholderia multivorans
GCCGAGGCGATGGCGGAGATGTTCTGGGCGTATCTGGAGCGGTTGCGGAGGGGATGAGGCGGGCGCCGCCGTATCGTCGCCATGACGCCGCGTGCGCCGCCGGCAAGCTCGGGCGCTCGCGCCGCGTCGCAGGACTGCAGGCGGGCGATACCCTCGAGTTCGACCGGCGTAACTTTCACGGCACGGCACGCGCTGCCGCCGGAATTCTGTCCATCGCAAAAGGGGACGAAAAATTGGCGCGGTTGTCGCTCGTAACGGACTATACTCAAAGCCACGATGCCGGAAGCAGTAACCTGGTTGACCCCACCCTCCAACGCACTTTCCGCGGCCTTCCGTTGAACTCGAGGCAGGACCCCGAAGTCAGCCATGAGCCGGATGCGCAGCGCGGAGCGCCCCAGGCACCCTGGGGCGTGAGACCACGCTCCATGCATGCTTGAGCTTCCGCGCGAT
>NZ_JAAGNW010000150.1:0-11387 GCF_010645215.1 Burkholderia multivorans
CGGCATCGATGAACTGATTGTCGACGGTTTGTCGGTCGATACGCTGATGCGCCAGTGGGACCGTTTGTACGCGGAACCCGAACGGGAACTCCAGCCTTCGACGCTGACGTTCCGCGATTACGTGCTGGCGATGAAGGCGTATGAAGGTTCCGCGCGTTATCAGCGGGACGTGTCGTACTGGCTGGAACATCTGGCGAACCTGCCGGGAGGACCGTCGTTGCCGTGCTCGGCGGTGCTGCCGGAAGGCGACGCCGCGTTGAAACGGACCCGGCTGACCTATCGCCTGCCCGCCGACGGTTGGCGTGCGTTGCAGGCGAAGGCGAGCGCACTGGGCGTGTCGCCGACGGCGCTGACGTTGAGCGCGTTTGCTGAAGTGTTGCGGGCATGGAGCGATAGCCCGTCGTTCACGCTGGTGCTGACGTACTTCAATCGTCCGCCGCTGCATCCGCAGGTGCGTGAGCTGGTGGGGCCGGCGATTTCGTCGCTGCTGTTCGTGGTGGATGCTGCGGAAGAAGGCGATTTCGACGCGACGGTGCGCGCGCATCACGGACAGCTGTGGAGCGCGCTGGAGCACAGCAGCGTGAGCGGCATCCAGGCGCTGCGGCAATTGCGGCGCAAAGCGGGCCGGGCAGTACCGGCGACCTTGCCGGTGGTGTTCACGTCGATGCTGGGCAGCGAAGTGGTGAGCGAGCCGCTGACGCATCTGGGCGAGTTGGGCTATGTGGTGAATCAAACGCCGCAGGTGTATCTGGACCACCAGTTGCGTGATTCCGAAGCCGGGTTGGATTGCAGCTGGGATATTGCGGAAGGGTACTTTGCGGCGGGCGCGGCGCGGGCGATGTTCGCTGCCTACACGCAGGCGCTGGCCGCGTTGGCGGCGGGGCGGGCGGATTGGAGGCCGGTTGGCGTCGCGCGCCTCGAATCGGCATCCGTCGTCGCGAATACCGACAGCGCTCCCGCGACGGCGAAACTCTCGGCGTATCTGGCCGAAGCCGGGCAGGAAGATCCATTCGCGCCATTTACGCTGACGGATCAGCAGCAGGCCTACGCGTTCGGCCGCGATGCGAGCGTGGCCGATGGCGGCGCATGCCAGTTCTATCAGGCGTTGTGGATCGAGCGACTGGACGTGGCGCGTCTGGAACAGTCGATGGACAGCCTGATCGCGCGTCATGCGGCGCTGCGCACGGTGATCGAAGCTGACGGCAGCCAGCGCGTGCAACGGCAGGTTGCGCGCAGTCCGATCGTGGTGACGGATCTTCGTCAGTCCACGCCGGAGCAGCGTGGCGCGGCGCTGGCGGCCATCCGTCGCGATCTGCTGGGGCACGGGATGCGGCTGGGCGGCTGGCCTTACGTCACGGTATCGGTATCGCTGACGGAAGGCGATCGCGCCTGCGTTCACGTGTGTTTCGATCTGATGCTGGTGGACAGCAGCAGCATCGGCCAGCTGCTGGCGGAATTGATCCAGTTCTATGAACGGATCCCGCTGCCCCCGGCTCCCGCGTTGAGCTTCCGTGCGTACCAGCGAGCGGTTGAACACTACCGTCACGACGCGGCTCATGCGGCGAGCCTGACGTACTGGAACCAGAAGTTCACGACCTTGCCGGACGGCCCGGCCTTGCCGCAGCAGTCGGCGGAGACCGGCACCGGCACGCATCGCCGGCTCAGCGGCGAGCTGATCGGCTGGACTGCATTGAAACAGCAGGCGGCCTCGCGGGGGATCGCCCCGGGGCTGGTGTTGCTGAGCGCGTATCTGGAAGTGCTGTACGCGTGGAACGGTCACCAACCGCTGTCGGTAGTGGTGCCGGGCTGGGAGCGCTTGCCGGTGCATGCGGACAGCGAGCGTGTCGTGGGCGACTTCACGACCTTGAGCTGGGTGCGGCGCGACAGCGAACCGCAGGACTTCGCGGCACGCGTATCGCGGATGGCGGGCGAGCACGCGGCAGACCTGTCGCAACGCCCGGTGAGCGGATTGCAGGTGCTGCGCCGGGTGTTGATGCGGGACCGTCGCAAGCGGCAAGGCTACCCGGTGGTCTTCACGAACCAGATCACGCGGCACACGTTGCCGGGTACGCAGTTCACGCTGGGCGAAGGGCAAAGCCGGACCCCTCAGGTCCATCTCGACACCCTGAGCAGCGAGGCAGGCGACCGTCTGGAATGCCACTGGGATTTCGCGAGCGGCATCTATGCCCCCGAGATGGTGCAAGAGATGTTCGACGGCTATCTGCGCGTGCTGTCGCTGCTGTCGCACGACCCGGCCGCCTGGTCGCGCGCCGGCTTCGACGATGTGATCCGCGCACGCCGCGATGCCTACCTGACCGCGCTGGACCCGCTTGAGGATGTCGTATAACTTGCGCGGCGAACCGCGACGTGGTCCGGCGCACTGGATTGACATGCTTCATCCGGTGCGCCGGACCACGAGCAGATGTACATCACGTCTTTCGGGAGACATGGGATGGATTGCCTGTGCCGGGCCAAGTACGGTCAAAGGCGGATCATTCCGCGAGCATTTCTGTTTCTCCCACAACGCATCGAACAGGGCTGAATGATGGGTGAGAGCCGACGACGAAAACAAACGGACCCGGGTTACGGGAAGCGACCCAAAGGCGGGCGGGGCATCATGCTCGTGCCGTTTTTTCGGGTAGGAGACACAGGCCCGGAAGTGGTGACGGCGGCGACGCTGTCCGCGGAACAGCTGAGATTCGGATTGTGCTTTTGGGATCGCCTTGCTTGGCCATCCATTCCTTACTTCCAGAGCAACGACAACGCCGACGTGGATTTCCTGACGAGTGCGGGCGTTCTGCTCAGACCGGAAGTGGCGTTGCGGCCGAACTTGAGGTCGGCGGGAACGGGGCTGGCTGAATCGTATCTGCACGCATTCCAGACACTGGAAGAGAAGGAGCCCGGGAGGTGGAGTCTGTCCACGGAGACGGCGTTCGATATCAGGACTTTTCTGGGCGACCGCGTCGAGCCGGATCGGGGAATCACCGTCTCCCTGCATCGCGCCATTCCCGTTCCCACCGGCGACGCGCCGCTGCACGATCTACTCGAATTCAGGCAGAAGAGGGAACCGGAGCTTCTGGCGTTGCGCGGGGAATTGGACGACTACAAACGCCTGATCACAAGTTCAACCGATCGCGCGGAAGCATTCGCCACTCAGACGGACAAGATCGATGCCGCGTGTTCGGATCTGTTCGCCGTGATCCGGGAACGGAGATTGCCGGTACGTATTTCCGATGTTTCCATGACGTTGGAGGTCAATGAAAAAAACGTAGTGGATATCGTCGATGCGATTTCAAAAGCGGCCCATAACCTCAATCTTGCCGGCGTACAGGAATTTTTAACGTCGATGGGCTTGATCGGGCTTTCCGCCATCAAGATTCAGGCCACATTCGGCACAAGGAGCAAGGCGGGTTCGCTAAAAAAATCCCCCTTCAGGTACGTCTACCATCTCCATGAAGAGATTGATTGGGTCTGACGCGGCGAGTCGAGTTTCATCGGCCGATACCGGGGGCGACAACCCTCGGTCGACCCCAACGCGACATTCTTCTCCACGCAGTCGTCGATCCCGCGCCCCCCAATCCCTGCTCAGCAAAAAAAGGCGCGACAGCCTCTCGATCATCGCGCCACCAAAGGAAACGCGGACTCCTCCGCGTTCTCCCGTTTCACCGATACCGCGGGCATCACACCCGCCGCGCGCTCAAAAACGCTGCTGTATCCCTGCCGTCACCCCCACCTGCGTACTCGCGTACCCGACCACGTCGCGCGACACGCTGACATTATTCCCATGCTTGGCCAGCGCGAACGCCCCTGCCGCATACAGCACGGTGCGCTTCGACAGCGCATATTGCGCGCGCAACGACACGAGCGTCGGATCCGCATCCGTGCCGCCCTTGAGATTCTGGTGATACACCGCGCCGATGATCGAGAACGTCGGCGAGAACTGATACGAACCGCCGATCCAGTACATGTCGCTCAATTGCGTCGCGGCGGTCGTGCGGTAGGTGCGTCGATAGTTGCGATACCCGGCCATCGTCTTCAGATTGCCGAAGTCGTAGCTGAGCCCTGCGTGTATGCCCTGAATGTAGTCGACCGGATCGGCGGGCGTCACGTTGTCGCCCGCGCCGTTTTGCCGGTCGAACGTGACGACGGCCGCGAACGGTCCGCCTTCATAACCGAACGCGACATCGTATTTCGAGCTTGCCTTTACGCTGCCCGCGATGTTGCCGAAGCCGTACATCGCGCCGAACTTGAATCCGCCGTACTCGCCGTCATAGCGCACCGCGTTCGACGAGCGCGTAAACAGCCCGTCCTTGCGGCCGCCCGTCGCGGTCGACGCGGTCGCCCACGAGTAGTTCTGCGCGTAGCCCATCGGGTCGAACGGCAGCATGTAGTCGTACGTGGTCGTGAAATTGCGGCCGAGCGTCACTTCCCCCCACTTGCCTTTCAGCCCGACCGTCGCGCGCCGGCCGAAGAGGGAATCCGGGCCGTCGTCGAGCCCGCCGTTCGCGAGGTCGATGCCGCTTTCGAGGCGAAACACCGCCTTCAGCCCGCCTCCGAGATCCTCGACGCCGCGCAGGCCCCAGCGCGACGTATTCTTGTTGCCCGATTTCAGGCGGATCGCGTTGCCGCCCTCCGGCGCGGAATGGTTCGTGAACTCGAGAAGCCGGCGGCCGCGGATGCGGCCAGCAGGTGCTGCTTGTTCATTGACGTCGTCTCCTGTTGTTGTCGTGCTCGTTGTCGTGCGTGCTGCAACGCATGGCGCGGCCATACGCGGGGTGCGCCGCCGCCCCGAGAGGCGGCGGCGCGAGGCGTCAGCCGGCCTTCGCGAACGCCCAGCAGTCGTTCGCCGGGAACTCGATCCAGTGCCGGCCCGCCGCGCGCGGCACCTGCCCGAACGCGCGCAGCCGCAGTGGGCCGCAATGGAACAGGTATTCCCAGCGATCGCCGAGGTACATCGCGGTGACGAGTTCGGCCTGCAGCCGGTTCGCGCCCGGGCCGTCCGCGACCTGCACGCGTTCGAGACGGATCACCGCCTGCGCATCCTGGCCCGGCTGCAGCGTGTCGCGCGCGAGCGCCTGCAATTGCCAGCCGTCGCCGGCGAGCGTCACGCGTTCGCCGTCCACCGCGGCGACGCGCGCATCGATCCGGTTGTTGCTGCCCATGAATTCCGCGGTGTACAGCGAGCGCGGCGCGCCGTAGAGTTCGGCGGGCGTGCCTTCCTGTTCGATGCGGCCGTTGCGCAGCAGCAGGATGCGGTCCGACATCGCCATCGCTTCCGACTGGTCGTGCGTCACGCACAGCGCCGACAGCCCGAGCGACACGATCAGCTCGCGCAGCCACGCGCGCGCTTCCTCGCGCAGCTTCGCGTCGAGGTTCGACAGCGGTTCGTCGAGCAGGATCACGGGCGGGTTGTAGACCAGCGCGCGCGCGATCGCGACGCGCTGCTGCTGGCCGCCGGACAGCTGATGCGGATACCGTTGCGCGAGATGGCCGAGCCCGAGCTGATCGAGCGCGCCCTGTACACGGCGCTGCCGCTCGTCGGCCGCGACGCGGCGCAGCTTGAGCCCATAACCGACGTTGTCCGCGACCGTGCGGTGCGGCCACAACGCATACGACTGGAACACGAGGCCGAGCGCGCGCTGCTCGACCGGCAGGTCGATGCGGTTCGCGCCGTCGAAGAACACGTTGCCGTCGAGCTGGATGCGGCCGTCCGACGGCTGTTCGAGGCCGGCCACCGCGCGCAGCAGCGTGGTCTTGCCGCTGCCCGAGGCGCCGAGCAGGCAGACCACTTCGCCCGCCTTCAGTTCGAACGACACGCCCTTGAGGATCGGGTTTGCGCCGTAGCTGAGAAAGAGGTTGTCGACGGTCAGCTTATCCATGAAGTTTCACTCCGAAACGCAGGGCCACGCCGAGTCCGACGCCGACCATCGCGATGTTGATGACAGAAAGGGCGGCGACCTGATCGACCGCGCCCGTCGCCCACAGCGACACCAGCAGCGCGCCGATCACCTCGGTGCCCGGCGACAGCAGGTAGACGGCCGTCGAGTATTCGCGCTCGAAGATCATGAAGATCAGCAGCCACGAGGCGAGCAGGCCGAAGCGCACGAGCGGCAGCGTCACGTCGAGCGAGACCCGCGCGCGCGTCGCGCCGACGCTGCGGCCCGCCTCCTCGAGTTCCGGCCCGACCTGCAGCAGCGCGCTCTGGATCAGGCGCATCCCGTAGGCGAGCCACACGACCGTGTAGGCGATCCAGATGCTCCACATCGAGTTCTTGATCTCGCGCAGCCCGGGCACGAACAGGAAGATCCACAGGAACGCGAGGCCGGCGAGCAGCCCCGGCACCGCGCGCGGCAGCAGCACGAGGTAGTCGAGCAGCTTGGTGGCCCAGTCGTGGCGGCGATGGCCCGCGAAGGCGACGAGCGTGTAGAAGCCGACCGCGAGCGCGCCGCCGAGCACGCCGATGCCGAGCG
Organism: Burkholderia multivorans; assembly: GCF_010645215.1. GTDB lineage: Bacteria > Pseudomonadota > Gammaproteobacteria > Burkholderiales > Burkholderiaceae > Burkholderia > Burkholderia multivorans_A. Next base: position 6,471 of record NZ_JAAGNW010000150.1, read on the forward strand.
TGTTGACGATCGCGCGCACCAGGTTGTCCTGCTCGAACAGCTCGACGAAGTTGGACAGCGTCAGCACCTCGGCGAGCGCCACGCCTTCGCCCCAGTTGGTGACGAACGCACGCAGTACGATCCCGGACAGCGGCACGAACACCGTCAGCGCGAGCCACAGTGCGACGATCGCGAGCGCGACCCAGCGCCATCCGCCGAGCGGCAGCACGGTGGCGCGGCCCGCCTTGCCCTTGACCGTGACGAAGCGGTTCGCGGTGCGCAGCAGCCGGCGCTGCAGCAGCACGAGCGGAAACGTGATCGCGACGATGCAGACCGCGACGGCCGCCATCAGGTGGTACGAGGGCACGCCGAGCTTGTTGGTCAGCTTGTACAGATAGGTGGCGAGCACGAGGTGGCCTTCCGGGTCGCCGAGCACGAGCGGCAGGCCGAACACCTCGAAGCCGAGGAAGAACACCAGCACGCCGGCGAACAGCAGCGCGGGCATGGTCATCGGCAGGCTCACGTCGAGCGCGACGCGGAACGGCCGCGCGCCGGCCACGCGCGCGGCTTCCTCGACGTCCGAGCCGAGGTTGCGCAGCGCGGCGGATGCATACAGGTACACGTGCGGGACATGGGTGAGCCCGACGATCACCGTGATCGCGAAGATCGAGTAGACGTTCCACGGCACGTCATGCAGGCCGAACAGCGACTTGAACCACACCGAGTAGAAGCCGACCGGCCCCGTCGCGACCACGTAGCCGAACGCGAGCACCATCGGCGACACGAACACCGGCGTGAGCAGCAGCGGTTCGAGCCAGCGGCGGCCGGGCAGGTCGGTGCGCGCCATCAGGAACGCGAGGATGCCGCCGAGCGGGATCGAGATGAACAGCATGCCGCTCGCGATCACGAACGAATTGCGGGTGGCCGACCAGAAGTCGGGATCGTTGAAGATGAAGCGGAAGCCGTCGAGGCCGAGCGCGCGATTCGCATCGAAGAACGGCGCGGACAGCACGCTCTGGAACAGGATGAAGCCCAGCGGCAGCGCAACCGCGATCGTCAGCGTCGCGATCACGAGCCAGCGGAACAGGCCCGCGAGCGGCCCGAGGGTGGGCGCGGGCAGGGCGGGCACACGGCCGTCGCGCTCGCGCGGAAGGGCGGGAGGTGTCCCGCCGGTGCTGGTGGTAAGCATGAGTTCGCCCCTGCGGCCCGCGGGCCGCCTGTCAGGAAAAAAGGGAGGAGGGGGAGCGCGCGCGGCGGCGCGCTCAGGCGCGCCGGATCAGCGCTTGACGGCCTGCTGCCACTGCTTGAGGAAGGCGAGGCGCTTGGACTGGTCGAGGTAGACGAGCAGCCCGGTGCCGATCGGGATCGGCTTCAGTGCGTCGCCGAGTTCCTTGGTCAGCCCGGCCATCGACGTTTCGCCCGTGACGTCCGCACGGATCGAGTACAGGTTCGCCTGGTTCGCGATCAGCGTCTGGCCGCGCTTCGACAGCAGGTAGTCGATCCACAGCTTTGCCGCGTTCGGGTTCTTGGCCTGCTTGGAGATCATCGCGAGCCGGCTCGACACGAGCGTGTAGTCCTTCGGGAACACATAGCCGATCGACTTGTCTTTCTTGGCCTTCGCGTAGGCATACGAACCGATGATGTTGTAGCCGATCAGGTTCTCGCCGGACGAGATCCGCTCCATCGCCGCGCCGGTGCTCGACTGCAGCTTCGGCCCGGTCGCGCCGATCGCGCGCACGAGATCCCAGGTGACCTTCTCGTTGACGTGCGCATCCTGCGTGATGAAGTTGAAGCCGACGCCCGATTTCTCGATGTCGTAGGTGGTGACCTTGCCCTTGAAGCGCTCCGGCTGCGACTGCAGCAGCTTGATCAGGTCGGCGCGCGTCTTCGGCACTTCGTTCTCGGCGATCAGCCGCTTGTTGTAGACGATCGACACGGGCTCGAAGGTCGTGCCGTAGGCCTGCTTCTGGTACTGCGCCCATTGCGGCAGGCTGCCCGCTTCCGGCGAGTCGTAAGTCTGCATCAGGCCGTCGTTGACGAGCTTCACCTGGAGATCCATCGACGCGCTCCACAACACGTCGGCGCTCGTGCTCTTCGCGGCGCTCTCGCTCACGAAGCGGTTGTACAGCTCGGTGCTGTTCATGTCGTTGTACTCGACCTTCACGCCGTACAGGCTTTCGAAGTCCTTGATCAGCGGGCGCACGAGGCCCGTGTCGGTGGTCGAGTAGACGATCAGCTTGCCTTCCTGCTTCGCGGCTTCGATCACGCCCTGGTAGTTACCCGGATAGCCGGCCGGCACCTGCGCGAATGCGGTACCTGCGGCGAGCGCCAGCAGCGCGGCGATACCTTTCGATGCAAACTGCATGTCTTCCTCCAAGATGGACTGCTTTGGTATGAGTGAGGCGGATGGTAAGTGTGAGGCACTTTCAGCCTGCTTTCATTTCGCGTAACAATAGCGGTCTTTAGATCATGGATTTCCCGAGGTGACGCATGCGTGTCCTGCTGGTCGAAGACAATCCCCTGCTCGCGCAATCGCTGACGGCCGCGCTCACGGCCGCGCGTTTCGCGGTCGACCACATGGCGGACGGCGAGGCGGCCGACCACGTGCTGCACACGCAGGACTACGCACTGGTGATCCTCGATCTCGGCTTGCCGAAGCTCGACGGGCTGGAGGTGCTGCGGCGCCTGCGTGCGCGCCGCAACCCGGTGCCGGTGCTGATCCTGACCGCGCACGGTTCGGTCGAGGATCGCGTGAAGGGCCTCGATCTCGGCGCGGACGACTATCTCGCGAAGCCGTTCGACCTGACCGAACTGGAGGCGCGCGCCCGCGCGCTGATCCGCCGCAGCCTCGGCCACGAGCACACGCGCGTCGAGTGCGGGACGCTCGAATACGACAGCGTCGATCGCAGTTTTCGTCTGAACAATGAAGTGCTGGCGCTGACGCCGCGCGAGCGTTCGGTGCTCGAAGTGCTGATCCTGCGCAACGGCCGCGCGATCAACAAGGAGACGCTGTCGGAGAAGATCTTCGGCCTCGACGAACTGGTCAACGCCGATGCGATCGAGATCTACGTGTACCGGCTGCGCAAGAAGCTCGAGCACAGCGGGGTCGCGATCGTCACGCTGCGCGGCCTCGGCTACCTGCTCGAGGCGAAGGCGCCATGACGCGCGTCAACCTGCGCATGCAGGTCGGATTGTGGCTGTTGCTGCCGCTGCTCGCACTGCTCGCGCTCGATTCCTGGCTGACCTACCAGCGCGCGATGAGCGCCGCGCACACGGCGTTCGACCGCACGCTCGCATCGTCGCTGAAATCGATCCGCGAAGGCGTGCGCCTCAGCAACGGCGAGATCGAGGTCGACCTGCCGTATCTCGCGCTCGAGATGTTCGAATCGAACGACGGCGGCAAGATCTACTACCTGATCCGCGAGGACGGCGGGCGCGCGGTGACGGGCTATCCCGACTTGCCGGCGCCGCGCGAGGCCGACGTGGCGCTGTTCGAGACGCGTTTCTACGACGCGATCTATCGCGGCGAGCAGCTGCGCATGGCCGCGCTGCGGCTGCCGGTGCACGACGTGCCGAGCGCGCAGACGCGGGTGGTGTGGGTGATGGTCGGCGAGACGATCGAGGCGCGCCAGGCGCTCGCGCGCGAGATCCTGGTCGGCTCGCTGCAGCAGGAAGGGCTGCTGGTGGTGCTGGCGCTCGGCATCGTGTGGTTCGGCGTGGCGCGCGGCCTGCGGCCGCTCAGGCGCCTCTCCGAGACGGTCGCCGCGCGCGCCGACGGCGACCTCGCGCCGCTCGATACGTCCGGCATGCCGAGCGAGCTGGCGCCGCTCGTCGACGCGCTCAACCAGTACATCGCGCGCACCCAGCGCATGCAGGGCGCGCGCCGGCGCTTCTTCGCCGACGCCGCGCACCAGCTGAAGACGCCGCTCGCCGCGGTGCAGGCGGGGGTCGAGCTGGCGCGGCGGCCGGATGAAGCGCCGCGCGCGCAGGCGCACCTGGGCCGCGCGGACGACGCGGTGCGGCAGGCCGCGAAGATCGTGCAGCAGCTGCTGTCGCTGTCGCGGCTGGAGTCGGACAGCGGCTATGCGATCGAGCGCAAGCCGATCGCGCTGCACGAGATCGCGCGCGGCGTGACGCTCGACTGGTCGCCCGTTGCGCGCGCGCGCTCGATCGATCTCGGCTTCGAGCACGACGCGGACGTCACGGTCACGGGGCGCGCGGACCTGCTGGCGGAGCTGGTCGGCAACCTGATCGACAACGCGATCCGCTATGCGGGCGACCATGCGGTGATCACGGTGAGGGTTGCGCGCGCGGGCGCGCAGGCGGTGCTGGAAGTCATCGACAACGGGCCGGACGAACGCGATGCGGTGTTCGACCGCTTCTATCGCAGCGCGGCGACGCAGGCAGTCGAGGGGACGGGGCTGGGGCTGTCGATCGTGCGCGAGATCGTGCGCGTGCATCAGGGCGAGATCGCGCTGCTGGACGTGTCGGGCGGCGGTCCGTCGGGCGGCGCTTCCTCGGGCCGGGGCCTTGTCGTGCGCGTGAGCTTGCCGGTGTGGGGGGAGTGAATGCGTGGCGTTTGACCTTGCGTACCTGGTGTCGCGCGCCGCGCACCGCACATGCGGGGTCTTGCGCGGCTAGTCGCCGAAGCCGAGTTCCGCGCCGACGGTTTGCCCGACCTCCAGGTGCGCGCCTTCGCCGCGCACGACGATGCCGTTCTTGCCGAACGTCAACGCGCCGCTGAACTGCGGGCTGCCGCGATAGGCGCTCATGGTGTCGGTCGGTTCATGCGGCCATGCGGGATCGGGCGCGCCGGTCTGCTGGTCGATGTTCGGCACCGGACAGCGCGTGCACAGCTTGACGAGGCGGATCAATACCTCGTGCGCGTCGGCGCGGCACGTGATTTCCTCGACGTAATCTTCCTCGTAGGCATCGAGC
>NZ_JAAGNW010000150.1:11397-17200 GCF_010645215.1 Burkholderia multivorans
ATCGAGCGTATCGAGCACGAGGTTCGGCCGGAACCGATCGATCGGAATCGCGGGCGCGCCCTTCGTGCGCAGCCGCGCATTGAGATCGTCGAGCGAGGACTGGCCGATCACGAGCAGGGGGAAGCCGTCCGCGAACTGCGTGTGCGAGGCCACCGTCCCGGTCCATTTGCTGCTGACCGCCCGGCGCGCGGCGGGCGCGAAGCGCGCGAGACGGGCGGGTTCGCCCAGGAATTCGCTGAACCAGGACGCGGCCTGCGCGCCGCAGTCGAGCGCGCCCACGGTGTCGCGCCAGACGGTCGCGGCGAGCGGCTCGGCATCGGCGAGCGCCGCCGCCGCAAGCGGCGTGCGCAGTTCGGGCATGCCGGGCGCGCGGATCACGAGTTGCCCCGCGTCGAACGCGGTTTTCACGCAGGCCAGTTGGGCATGCGTGCGCTGCGTGAACATGTTTCCGGCGGCGTTGATCACCATCCAGTTGCGGTCGTATTCGAGGCCGGTGGCGAGCAGTTGCGCGCGCGACAGCGCGATGCCGCCGCACGATTTGATCGGATAGGTGAAAAGGGCGCTGATGGAAGGCATGAGGCTGGCTCGGGCGAATCGGGAAAGAGGACGCGGCCCGCGACGGACCGCTCCTGATTGTGCCAGATAGTGACGCGCGCCGGCGCATGACCGGCGCGCACGCGGACCTGTGCCGACAGGGCGGAATGCCTAGTCGCGTTCCTCGCAGAAGCGCAGCCGGTTGCCGAACGGGTCGTGCGCTTCCAGCACGTCGCCCCAGGGCTGCGATTCGAGGCCGGGGCGGCCGTAGCCGTAGTGCTTGCCGATCAGCTCGCGGTGGTAGGCCGCTACGCCCTGCATCGGCACGTACACCGTCGAGCCGGGGCTCGCGTCGCCGTGGTGTTCGGACAGGTGCAGCGTCATGCCGGCGCGCGCGACGGACAGGTAGAGCGGCAGGTCGGCCTCGCCGCGCTGCTCGAACTGCACCGCGAAGCCGAGGAAGCCGCAATAGAATTCGCGCGCCTTGGCTTCGTCGAAGATCCGCAGGATCGGCACCGCATGCAGGAACCGGATGCCGTCGGCCGGTTCCGGATCGAGCCGGGCGGATGCGGTGTTCCAGTCGGCGTAGCCGAGTTCGGCGGCGATCAGTTCGAGCGCGGCGGCGTGCGGGATCGCGACGTCCCGCGCGGCCAGTGCGGCGCGCAGCCGCTTGGCCATGGCTTTGGCCCGGTCGATGGTAGGCAAGGTGGACTCCTGGTCTCGGCGACGGTCCGTCGGGGCTCGCGTTGCCGACCTGTCGCCGGCCCGAAGGACACGGTGCAAGGAAGGGATGTCGTGATGCATTCACCTTCCCCGGGAAGGGGGCGAGCGGCAGGCTGCATCGGCCGATGCGGCATCGTGCCGCGTTTTCGGGGCATCGTCAAACCCGGGGGCGGCCGTGTATTCCGGCGGCAGGCGACGCAATGGGCCGGGGCAAAAGCGGGTAGGCGAGAGCCCCGCATGGCGGCTTTCCCGCGCGCGCGGGGCGCGATCGAGCGACGAGGGTTGCGCGGCAGAGACGTAAGGGATTCGAAGCCTTTGCGGAAGCTTTTCCGGGAAGTAAATCAGGGTTTTTCCGGGACCGGTTCCATTGATCGAGGCCGCGGCGCGACGAGGCCCATGGCGGCGCTCGCGGTGATGGGCCGTTGGCAATCCGGAGCGTTGCGCCGAGCCCACGGTCATTTATTCAGCGTTTTGAAATATTGGGTAATCCGTCAGAATGGCGCCCGCATGGACTCGCCCATGTGCAGCAAACCACACCATACAAAAGAATTTTGAGGACGGAGAATCAATGAAGAAGCGCGTAGCAGTCGCCATGACGGCCGCCGGTCTTGCCGCCGCGACCACGGCCCATGCCCAGAGCAGCGTCACCCTGTACGGGATCGTTGATAATGGCCTGACTTACCAGAGCAGCGCCGCATCGGTCGGCGCGACCACGGGTGGCCATTCCGCTATCAAGATGTCGACGGGCGTGTGGGCCGGCAGCCGGTTCGGCCTGAAGGGCGGCGAAGACCTGGGTGGCGGCACGAAGGCGATCTTCCAGTTGGAAGCGGGCGTCTCGACCACCAACGGCACGTCGCAGTACGCAGGCGGGATCTTCACGCGTCAGGCGTGGATCGGCCTGACCAACCCGGCCTACGGTACGCTGACGGCCGGCCGCCAGTACACCGCCTACTACACGCTTCTGTCGCCGTACAGCCCGACCACGTGGCTGACGGGCGCATTCGGCGCGCACCCGGGCGATATCGATTCGCTCGACACCAGCTACCGCGCGAACAACTCGCTCGTCTACATGTCGCCGAAGTTCTACGGCTTCACGGTCGGCGGTTCGTACTCGTTCGGCGGCACGCCGGGCAGCGTGAACGCAGGCTCGACCTGGAGCGCGGGGATTCAATACATCAACGGTCCGGTGGGCGTTGCGGCGGCCTTCCAGCGCGTGAACAACTCGACGCCGGGCGGCGGCGCGTGGGGCGCGAATTCGACCACGAGCAACGGCGGCGCGCAGACGGCCGTGACGGCGATCAACGGCGGCTACCAGACGGCGCAGGCGCAGCAGCGCGTGGCGGTGACGGCGGGCTACCAGTTCTCGTCGGCGTGGGACGTGTCGGTGTCGTACTCGAACGTGCAGTACATCCCGGGCTCGGGTTCGAGCTTCCGCAACACCGCGATCTTCAATACCGCGGGCGCCGTGCTGCACTTCAAGCCGACGGCCACGTGGGATTTCGCGGGCGGCTACAGCTACACGCGCGCCACCCTGTCGAACGGCGTGACGAGCGCCGCGCAATACCACCAGTTCTCGCTGTCGCAGTACTACAGCCTGTCGAAGCGCACCGGCCTGTACGCGGTTGAGGCTTACCAGCGCGCGAACGGCCAGACGCTCGCGGGCGGCAAGATCATCAATGCGACCCCGTCGATCGGTGATGGCTTCAATACGTCGCCGTCGTCGTCGCGCAGCCAGACGGCAGTTGGCGTCGGCATGATCCACCGCTTCTGATGCGACGCGGCGCTTGCGCCGCGTGATGCTGATGGATGGACGAACAGCCGGCCTTGGGCCGGCTGTTCTTTTTTGGGGCGGCGATCGAGATTGTTCGCGTCGGGCATGATCGCCGGATCCCAACCCGCGCCTTCCGAGCTGCATCGTTACGAAACTCGACATTGACCGACGCGATGAACTGCTAAGGTCATCTACTGAATATTTCTACTGGCTTGAAGATTTGATGTGGCTCAATCAACTGTTGATACTGCCGGGGCTGATGGTCGCGAGTGTGGCGAGTGCAAGTGACTGGGATGATGCCGTTCAACGTGCGGTCCGGTCGCGGGCCATGTGTACTGGGGCTGACGTCCTGAATCCGGATGGCGGCACGCAATCCGGCATTCGGCAATCGTCCTTGCCGGTCACGGGCGCGACGTCGACATCAAGTCGGATTAGCTCTGCGGACGTCGGTCGAGCGGACAAATCACAGTTCGCGGAATCGTCGCTTGTTCCTATGGGCACGCAAGTATTGAAGGCGTTGGCGCTGGGCGTTGCCAATATTGTTGCGCGTGCATCGGGGCAAAAAAATATCGGGAATTGAGGCGCCGATCTGTTTCGGTCGCGTCAGGAAGACTGCGGGGGATCGAAATCGTGCGGATGACCGGTACGCGGCAGATCCACCCGAAAGGCCGATAAACCTTTGGACGCGAGAAGATCGTGCGTTGGTAGGTGCGGCGAATGGCAGCACGAATGAGATTGCCTGCTTGAGCCGGCGAGTCGTTGCTCGGGCGCTTTGCCGCCCGAAGTCCGACACCGCGCATCGCCCGCCCGGCCGTTCAACCGTGGCTGTCGACCCACGCGCGCGCCCAGTCGAGCCCGGCCTGGCGCGCTTCGTCCTCGGTGTCGAACACGCCGAGCACGCTCGACGCCTCGATCAGCTTGTTGGCGCGGGTGATGGTGCCGCTCGCCGCGTAGCGCTCGGGTTGCAGGATTTCCTCCTGCTGCAGGATCGCGTGGCCCCAGATCTGGTAGCCCAGGTAAGTTTCTGCTTCCATCAGCGCACCACCTCGACGTGACGATGGCCCGTGCCGACCTGCAGCACGTTGCCGTCTGGCGTAATCATTCGCGGGATCTGCGGCGTGGCCGACATGTCCGGCGTCGTGCGTCCGATATCGCCGCGCGGCGCACTGCTGACCGACGGGGCGCCGCTGCGCGGCCGGGCGGAGAACTTGGGCGCGGCCGCGAGGGCCGGCGCCCGATGGACGTTCGCCGGCACCATGTGCGGGGCGGCGCGCCGGGGTTTGGCCGGCGCGGGCGCGGCTGCCGGCGCGCGCGGCGCCGTGCCGCGCGCCTCGGGCGGATTCCAGATCTCCACGTAGTGGTCGCTGGCATGCGCAAGCGCCGCGCACGTCAGTAAGCACAACCCGAATCCCGCTCGTTTCACTCTGTGTTCTCCGTGTGGCGCCGACGACGTTCGGCGCGATGCGCCGGACGCGCGGCGGGCCGAATGATACCCGGGCCGGAAGGCGATGTCCCGCCGAGCGTTGCCAATCTGCAAACCTGTATGAATATACAGTTTTTCGTGGCGCTTGTCTGCGTGGCAGGTTGCGCCGCGGCGGCGGGCATGTCTAGTCGGGCTGCCCGGCGGGGGGGCGGGCGCGGCGCGATCCACGCGAAATAGGCGAACGGCATGTAGTAGAGCAGCAGCCACAGGCCGGAGACGCCCCGGATCTCATTGGTGCGGTAGGCCGCATATTCGCTCGCGGTCAGCCCGCGCAGCAGCTTGCCGTGGTCCTTCAGCACGTAGCGGCCCTGCTCGATCGCGGGGGAGCCGCCGTCGGTGCGATGCAGGAAGATCAGCGTGTTGATCGGCAGATACAGGAACAGGGCGAACAACAGGTAGCGGGCCGCCGAGGGAAGCGCCGCCGCGAACTGGCGGGCTTGCCGGCGGGGCGCGAAGCGTCGCCGGCCGGCCACGCTGAAGACGAGCAGCAGCGCGATGCAGCCGCCGTGCAGCAGCCAGATCCACGGCAGCCATGCGGCCGCGTCGACGTTGGCGAGCGCAAGGCCATGGGCGAGCAGCGCGAGTACGAGGCCCGTCAACGACAGCGCGGCAAACAGGCGGTTCAGGTTCATGTCGGGGCCGCCGGCCGGATGCGGGAGCGCGGGGCCTGGGGGCGGCGGAAGTCGGGAAATGGATTTGCATGATGCGAACTTTCACGCGCTTTTTCCAGTGGCGGCGCGACGGGCGCAGCCGGCGAGGCACTCGCGCTTTCCGATTGTCGGCGCATCATGCCCATGAGGCCTCTGACCGATTGCGCGAGGGGCGGTCAATGAGTCGGATCGATTCCACGCCTTGGAATACGATGGGATTTGTTTGTAGACGACTGGTCTAATTTTGAATTATGATCTGGCTCCATGCGGTGCGGGTGGTGGCAAGGCGTCGTGACGTGCCCGGTTGAATCGGGCATGGCACGAGGGGGCGCTGCAATCCGGGGCGGGCGTGATGCAGGTCGATGCAGAGGCTTTTGCGATGGCGTAATGTGGCCAGGGCATGCGGCCCGATACATTGCGCGGTACTAGGCGGCCGGGTGGGGCGCGTCGTCCAGCGTTACGCCGTCGACATGGGCAAAGGCGCCGGGCGTCACGTCGTGGAACTGCAATGCACGCATGCGATGCTTGGCGGGTCCGCGCTGGATGACCCGCATCGCGATTTTGTTTTAGACGACTGGTCTAATATGCCGGGGCAAAGAAAGCCATCCGGTGTATGAGGTCATACGCATCGCCGCAGCATCG
>NZ_JAAGNW010000151.1:0-3404 GCF_010645215.1 Burkholderia multivorans
ATCGATGACGGCCGGCGCGGCCAACAGGTTGCCGGCCGCCACGCATTGCTCGCCCGTCCTCGCGTGGTGCGTGCCGAGCGCCTCCCTGCCGGTGAAGCATGCCGTCCGCCCGTGCCCGTCGATCACCGTGACCTGCCGATACTGGCTCCAGCCGTTTGCGCTCAGCGCCCGGTCGAGTGCGGCCGCCGGGGCGAGTTGCTCGTGCTCGATCAGATCCAGGATCTGAGGGCCGAGCGCCGGCAGCGTGATGTTCTGCGTCGCGACCGCGCCGACACCCGCGCGCACCCATGGACAGCGCGCACCCACGGCAATGCTCGACGAACTGATCGCAATCCCGAGTTGCCCCGATTCCGGGCAACGCCCGACGATAGAGAAGGTCATGTCGGCTGATATGAACACCGCTCGCTTGCGACGGTACGCGTATCGTCCGGCGATGACAGGATGGGCGGCGGCCCGATATACGTTCCGGCTGCCGCCTGCTACGCTGCGGCCCACCATGCAGCCCGCTGACGCGCGCCGCCTCTCCCGCGCGCACTTGCCGTTCTTGCCGGCATTGAGGTTCAGCGAGTCACGACCCAGCCTGTCTCGACATGACATACGATTGCCTGCGCAACCTGTCGGCGTGTCATCCTGTAAAAGTTGATCGTCCTACGCGCCGCTCGCCGTTCAAACCGGTTTCGCGCTCGTGTAGCCTTTTTCTTGCAGTCTGTCAGGCATCAGGCATCCATCGGTCCCTGGAGCCGACCTCCATGCTTCGTTCCCGCCTATCGCGGATGGATGGTGCTCACGCCGGTCGGCTGCCAGTTATCCGGGATCACCGCGATCACGTCGATTTCCACCAGCCATTGCGCCTGGCCGAGCGCCGACACGACGAGCCCCGTCGAGATCGGATACACGCCCTTCAGCCACTTGCCGACTTCCTGGTACACGGGTTCGCGATAGCGCGGGTCGACCAGGTAGGTCGTCGTCTTGACGATGTGCGTCAGGTCGCTGCCGGCTTCTCCGAGCAACTGCCTGATGTTCTTCATCGCCTGCTCGGCCTGCGCGCGCGGATCGCCGAGACCGATCAGCCTGCCGTCGAAATCGGTGCCGACCTGACCGCGCACGTACACGGTATTGCCGGCCCGCACGGCTTGGCACAGGTCGTTGTCGAGCGCTTGATTCGGATAGGTATCCTTCGTATTGAACATGCGGATGCGGGTATGGGTCGGTTGGCTCATGGATATCCTTCGATCGTCGGGAGTCGCGCTCGACGCGCGGAATGCGAACGCACCGCGACAACATGCGTTCGGCGTCGATCGGGTAGTCGGTCACTAGGTCGCATCGGCAAACGAGCGCGTGGTGGCATGCCCCCTGTGCGGCACCAGGCTGCGTTGCGATGCGTCCCGGTACGCCTGGTATTTCCGCTGCGTTGCGCTGTGATCGGCGATGTGCTTCGCGTCGTGCCAGACGCCCCAGATGAAACTGGAGCCGCGCCGCGACAGCCACGGCAGTCCGATGAAATAGACGCCGGGTTCCTTCGACACGCCGCGCTGATGCTGCGGCTTGCCGTCGTCCGCGAACGCGTCGACGTTCAGCCAGCCATAGTCGAGCGCATAGCCCGTCGCCCAGACGATCGACGTGATACCGACGGCGGCCAGGTCGAGCGACAGGATCGGCTGAGCGACGCACGCCGGGTTCGGCAGAATGCGGTGGGCTTCGGGCTCTTCCGGTAGGTCGAGGCCGTTGCGCATCACATAGGCGTCGGCCGCCTCGAGCAGCGACAGGTAGTTCTCGTCGCCGTGCGCGAGATGGATCGCGAGATCGCATTCGAATGCGGCCACGCCACCATCGAACGACTTCGTCAGTCCCACGAGCGTCACGCCCTGGTTCGCGAGCCGGCGGAAATCGACGGTATGGCCGCCGCGCGCGCCGCTCACGGCGATCGTCACGTGCTCGCGGCCCGGCGTCGCGGCTTCCTGGTCCCATTCTCCGAGTACGCCGAGCCACCAGCAGAAGTCACGGCCGCGATACGCGCGCGGCGGACGATCGTGCGGCCCGACGGACAAGACCACCTGCCGGCCCGCGCGCTGCAGTTCGTCGGCGATCTGCACGCCCGACGAACCGGCGCCGACCACCAGTACGCCGCCGTCGGGCAACTGATCCGGATTGCGATAATCGGCGGAGTGGAGCTGCATCACGCTCGCATCGTCCGGCGCGATCGGCGGAATGACCGGACGCTGGAACGGCCCGGTCGCGACCACCACGCGGTTCGCCTCGATCGCGCCGTCGGAGGTCTCCGCGACGAAGCCCCGCTTGCCCGCGTTGCGCACGACGCGCGTCACTTCGACGCCCGTGCGGATCGGAGCGTCGAACTTGCGCGCATACGCCTCGAAGTAGTCGGCCACCTCGTCCTTCGACGCGAACGCGTCGGGATCGAGCCCGTCGAATTCGAGCCCCGGAAACCGGTCGTGCCACGCGGGACCGTTCGCGACCAGCGAATCCCAGCGTCCGGTGCGCCAGCGTTCGGCGATGCGATCGCGCTCCAGCACCAGATGCGGCACGCCGAGCGTGCCCAGGTGCTCGCTCATGGCCACGCCGGCCTGGCCCGCCCCCACGACGAGCGTATCGATTGAAGTCGTTGCAGCGGTCACGGCTATCTCCTTCTATAAATGCGGGCCGATTGCAGTCGATCGTCGCGTCAACGCCGGTGCGAAAGGTGCGGTCGGCGCATTTCGGCCCTCGAGGTGCATCGGGCGACGGGCGAGCGGCAATGCGCCCATTCTGCTGACAGGTCGCCATGCGCGAAATGATGATTTTTGTCGTCGTTGACCAACAAAAAATGCTCCCCGTCGAGCGTGAACGGCCCACCTGACGCCGGCCTGCACGATACGGGCCGTGTGCCGCGCCGCCTCGCCTCTCCTTGCCTCACTCGACCACGCGCGCCAACGCGACCGAATGACCTTTCGCCGTCGCGAACGCGCACCCGCCAAATGAGATTGACTCTCATTTTCATTGACCGTCGGTCGGTCGAATGACAGAATCGGACCTTTCCCCGCCTTCCCGGCGACCCGCACGAGCGCTCGGCCCCGGCTCGCCCTCGCCCGGGAACAGGCCGATCCGCGCCCGACGCACCGTCATCCCGCCATCACGCGCCGCCGCGTCGATCCCGGTGCGGGTCGCGGCGAGCCGCGGAGCGGGGCGCCAATCAACACGACGAGCGACATGCCATGACCGAATCCAAACGACTCATCCTGCTGGCCATGCCCAGCACCCACGCGGGCGCATGGCGCTATCCCGGCGCGGCGCCGGACTTTCACCGCAGCTTCGCGCACATGAAGTGGTTCGCCCAGACGCTGGAGCGAGGACGGTTCGACGGTCTCTTCCTGCCCGATTCGCTCGCGGTGCGCGCGGGCACGGTCGAT
>NZ_JAAGNW010000151.1:3414-17024 GCF_010645215.1 Burkholderia multivorans
CGCGTCACTCGATGTCATCAGCGGCGGACGGGCGGGCTGGAACCTCGTCACGTCCAGCAATCCCAACGAGGCCGCCAATTTCGGCGCGGAGGACCATCTCGAACACGGCGCGCGCTATCGACGCGCGCGCGAGTTCTCCGACGTGATGGACGGGCTGTGGGAAAGCTGGGATGAAACGGCGTTCTGCACGGACGCCGAGCGCGGCATCTATTTCGATCCCGAGAAACTGCACGTGCTCGATCATCACGGGCCGCATTTCACCGTACGCGGCCCCCTGAACGTCGCGCGGCCCGTTCAGGGGCGTCCCGTCATCGTGCAGGCAGGGGCGTCGGAAGCCGGCAGGCAGATCGCGGCGGAGACGGCGGAAGTCATCTTCACCTACCAGACCGATCTGGCATCGGCCCAGGGTTTCTATGCCGACATGCAGTCACGGGCAGCGGCGGCGGGCCGCACGGAACGCCTGAAGATCCTGCCCGCCGTGCTGGTGGTCCTGGGCGACAGCCTCGCGCAAGCGCAGCGCAAACGCGCGCGGCTCGACGAACTCGTCGACGACGCGAGCAGCCTCGCGACGCTGTCGATCGCGCTGGGTCATGACATTTCCCGCTGCGACCCGGCCGGCCCGCTTCCCGAGATGCCGGAAAGCAATGCGAGCAAGAGCGGCCGCGACCGCGTGGTGCAGCTCGCGCAGCGCGAGAACCTGAGCATCCTGGCGCTCGCGCGGCGGATCTGCGGCTACCAGGGTCTGGAGATGGTCGGAACGGCCGGGATGGTGGCGGATCAGATGCAGCACTGGCTGCAGCACGACGCGGCCGACGGTTTCAACATCCTGTTCTCGCATCTGCCGGGCGGCGCGCGCGAGTTCGTCGAGCAGGTGGTGCCGACCCTGCAGCAGCGCGGGCTGCTCAGGAAGGATTACACGGGCCGCACCTTCAGGGAGAATCTCGGGCTGGCGATGCCGCGAGAGGGCTATTCGCGGCGTTGAATCCGGCGAGCCGTACGCGCTCCGTTCGCTCGGTGCGCGCCCGGTTTATCCCGGCGCCGCCTACGCTCGATACCGCACGCGGCGCGGCATGCTCACCCGGCGGACCACTTGCGCGCCACACCGCCCATCACGGCTCGGACAAGGCCGATGAGCGCGCCCGGCAGCATGCCGACCAAGCCGATGCAGGTAACCGATATGCCCGACGACGACGCGGTGGCATCAGGATGCGTACCGGGCAACCGCGATCATGACTGCGATGCCCGCCACGATGGGGCACGCGACCCGGTAACGCCGGGGGGCGTCCCTCACCTCGCCTCATCCGGCGCCGACGATCCGCGTCAGCGCTTCTTCCAACAGGCCCCGATCCGCCGCACGCTTGGCGTCGGTGCGCTGGGCCAGGTTGTGCAGTTTGCGCCGCACTGCCGGCAAATCGGCCGCGTGCGGGAATCCGATCAGATCGAAATCCGGCCGCTCCTCCTCTACGGATCGCAGGAATGCACACGACGGCGCATCCAGCCACCCGGCCACACGCGCCAGCAGGCGCTCATGGATGTCCAGCAAGGCTTCGGCTTCGACAGGCTCTGCCGTCATACCGTTGAAGTGCGCCTCGAAGGTCGCGATGAAATCCGCAGGCAAGCGGGGCGCCAGCATTTCCCGGGCAGGCTTGGGGCTACAGGTCAGGTAGACGAGAAAGGTCCGCCAGAGCACCTGATCCGCCCGTTCGTCTTCCAGCAACAAGCCGACATCGAAAAGGTCGCGCGGATGCTGTCTTGACAATGCCGCAGCCAACTTGCCGGCATAGAGGTCGGCGAAGTTCAGCACCTGCACCGAAGCAAAACCAAATGCTTCCTCGACCCTCGGGCGCACCACCATGTTCCGCACAGGATGGACCGTGCCGCGCATCACCGGCGTCGTCTCGATCTGCACGCGCGCGCGACCGCGACTGGCCACCAGCCGCGTGACGCCTGCGCCCTCGCCTGCCGACAATTGCACCTGCAGTTGCAGAGGCCGGGCGCGCAGCACATCGGCCAGCCGCCCCAGCGCTTCAGCGATGAGCCTGGCGTCCTCGGCATAGTCATGCACCGGCAACCAGGCGAGATCAATGTCCACCGACAACCGCGGCAGGTCGTGCTCGAACAGGTTGATCGCCGTGCCGCCTTTGAGCGCGAAGCGTGGCTCTTGCGCCAGCGCCGGCAGAATCTCGACCACCAGCCGTACGCGGTCGGTGTAGCGTCGATCCCGATGATCAAGCCAGGTGTTCATCGAGGTCCCCCGGCAAGGTGATCTGATAGATCGGATGCAGGCGGCCGCCAGGCACCAGCGCGCGCTTTCCCCGCCCCAGATCGACCCCCTCCAGCGGCACGTGCGGCAGCCACGCATGTCGATGGCGCTCGGCCAGCGCCAGGAACAGTCGTTTGGCCTTGATGCTGTGGCAATGGCGCAGCACCAGGCCGACCCGCTGTGGCCGCAGCGTGGTCATGGCCTGCATCAGCGCATCCACCTCGTAGATCAAGGCAGCGTCCGAGACCTCATCGCACAGCTCCAGCATGGCCCGTTCCGACGCAGAACAAACCAAGGCATCGGCACCGGGGGCAGCCTGGTGCCACGCCAGGCCGTGTTCGGACAGCACCGTCGCGGGCGCCTCCACCGCGAACGACATGGGCGGCCAATCGAACGGCCCCTTGCCCCGATACTCGAAACGCTGCGCCAGAGACAGCTTGCCAAGCCAAGCTGGCGGCCGCTCCGCCCCATACAGGGTGATCGTGCCGGCATCGCCCAGACGCAGATAGTGCTCGTGCCCCTGCAGGCTTAGTGCAAAGCGACCTCCGACGTGCAGCGGCATGCCCTCCCCGACCTGCAGGCTGCGAACCACGCCCTCCCACTGCAGGCGGCCACCCTTGCGCATGTAGACGCCGCGCGCCGGCGACACCAGCCACCCGCTGCTCACGTAGCGCGCGACGAGGCTGTTGGAGTAGCCGTGAACCCGCAGCCAGCGACTCGACACCAGGCTCGTGTCGCCTAGCGAGGCCAACAGAAGGTTTAATTTTCCTGAATTTTGATCACTCATAGTGAACAAAATACGCCTTCTGCAAACTTCTGCCAAGTCGTAACGGTTTGATCACGAGGAAAAAAGATCATCCGCAGTGATCTTTTTTCGAGAAAGACAAACCAGACGTGGCCCAGGCTGCCCCCGCAAGGAGAGCTATCAGGCCCTCCTCGCCTTTACGACGTCATCGATTTATTTTCATTGTCTTTCGGGCACCATTCGACCAATGGGTCGACTCGGCGCGCGGGATCCGCACGCGAGCATGCCGGCGCCGCCCGCGAACCCAGGACGCAGCGTCGGAACACGCATCGTTGCGTTCAACGCGGCCGTGGCGGCCGGCTCGATGGTGCGTGCCGCCCTCCGCCCATCTACATCCCAGGGCGCCTGCGACACCCGCCTGCCCGCTGCTCACGTAGCGCGCGACGAGACGACAGGTGACGACTGGAGTCGCCATGCCTTTGCAGCCGACGACACGACGCCGGCCGCGTGCTGCCTAGCTCGCAACGCGCCCCGGGGTTTGTGGCCAGGGACTCGCAAGAAAACTTCTCATTTGAGCACGACTTGATAACCAAATGGGATAATCTATAATGAGGTAACGATTTCTACCAAATGGAGTTGCCATGCGTCCCCCTGCATCCACGAGCGGCCAAGCGGCCAAACGCGTTGCGTCGGCGCGCAGGCGGAAAGCGGCAATCGGATCAAATGGTCTCGGCGCAGACGAGGAAGACTTCGACACGTTCCGCCGCATGCCGCCTATGTCGCAAGCCCGCATGATCGCGGACGGCTTCAACGTGATCATTATCGAACGCCTTGCGCGCGACATGCTCGACACGTCGGTGCGTGCGCTGCTGAGCGCGCTGGGCCTGTCGAGTTCGACGATCGCACGCAAGTTGGCGGAGAAGGGGCGACTGTCGCAGAACGAGTCCGACCGCGTCGCACGCGTGCTGTTCGTGTGGGACATGGCGATCGAACTGTTCGAGGATCCTGCGCGTGCGGCGGTATGGCTGCAGCGGCCGCACTCGGAACTCGACGGCCGAGCGCCAATCGAGGTACTCGACACGCAGCCGGGCTACGACCGCGTGCGCGACATCTTGACCCGTGCTCAATTTGGGGTCGGCGTGTGAAGCTGTTTCGTCTCGCAAAAGAACGCAAGGGCCGCTACATGGCCGACGATCTGAGCGGCAACGGCGCAGCGATCGCGGGCGGACGTTGGAATCCGCGCGGCATGCGGGTGCTGTACACGTGCTGCCACGCGTCGACGTCGTTGCTCGAAGCGCTCGTTCATATGGGCGGTCTACTGCCCGCTGGCGGCCTCTATCTTGTGACGCTCGATGTCCCTGACGCGGTTGACGATTCCGCGTACGTGCCCGATCTGCCGCCCGACTGGGCCGCGTTGTCGCAGGATCCGATGTCCACGGCCCGGCTCGGGCAGGCCTGGCTAGAAGCAGGCGAGCAACTCGCGATGCGGGTGCCATCCGTCGTCTGCCCCGTCGAATTCAACATGCTGTTGAATCCGTTGCACGCAGATTTCGCGGCGAGCGTGAAGGTCGTGAGCAAAGAGCCGTTCACGCTCGACGAACGCCTATTTCCAGTCAAGAAACGCTACGACGAATAACACCCGAACCTGGCTTCCCAGGCGTGGCCGATGGCTGATTCGCGACTTGCCTAAACTGCCACTGCTGCAAGGAAGGCCGTCAAGCCCTTCTCGCCCTTACGACGTCGAGATCGGCTCATCCCGATCGTCTTTCGGGCACCGTCGACCGATGAGCCGATTCAGCAAGCAGGATCCGCACGCGACGGCACGCCTGCGCCGCTTGCGGACCCAGTGCAGCGTCGCGACCCATCCCACGCGCTCGACGCCGTCCCGGCGGCCGGCTCCATGGAAGGCGCCGCCCCCCTCAGGCCGCCCGCCCGATCAGGAACTGATCGAAGTTCTGCCCGGCGATCCAGCGCGGCGGCCGGCCGCGGCCCGTCCACGTCTCGCCCGTGCTCGGGTTGACGTACTTCGCGCGGACGCGGCCGTAGCGCCGGTCGCGGTCGCCGTTCATCTTCCTTCTGCCGAAGATGTCCCGCGCGGTGAGACCATACTCGAGGATGGTCTGCTGGATCCGCATGATGGCCTGTTCGGTCTCATGCTTCTTGGCGACCTCGACGGCCTCGTCGCTGGATCGCAGCCTGGCTTTCAATTCCAGATAAGTTTCTTGATTAGCTGTACTCATCTTGATCTCCGGAGATTAATTTGGTCTGGGCTGGTTGTTCTGGCGCCTCGTCTCCCCGCCTCCTGATCGCCGATTTATTCCCGCTGGGTCCCCTCTTTGACGCATAGCCCCTGTCCGCGAATCACCCCATCGCCGACATAGACATTCTCTACACGACATCCGTCACGGCCGCCGATCGCCAGCACGCTCGACACCGATGCGGTGCGCGGCGCCAGCGCGATCACGAGCAGGCAGATCGCCAGCAGCGCGGCGAGCGCCCCCACGCGCCTCGCCCGCGCATTCCTCGCGCCGCTTCCCGGTAGGGTTGATTCAGGCAACGCGCGGCATCGGCCGACTGCGATTCGTGAAACTGCGCGAGCAAGGGCCCGGTCTGCTGGTCCGCCGTCGCGCGGGTTTGCGTGTCGGCCCGCGCGGCATCGTGGATCGCGCTCAGCACGGACGACGAGACCGGGTCGTGAACCTGCACGCCCATGTTCGCCATGGCCGCGTAATTGCGGTTGGTCCGCTCAGGCAGCTGCGCCCAGGCATGCAGCTCGGTCTTCATGCCCGCCTCGAAGATCGCCGCGCGCTGGTCCTCGGACAGCGTATCGAGGAAATCCTGCCGCGCCACCAGGAACGACACCGGATACGCATAGCGGATCGCGGTGAAGTTGCGCATCACCTCGCCGTAGCTGCGCCCCGCCGCGCCGTCGCCGGACGACATGATCGCGTCGAGGTTGCCGGTCTTGAGCAAGGCCAGCGCGTCCTGGATCGGCATCGACACGACCTCCGCGCCCAGCGTGCGCATGATGCGCGCCGAGGTCTGGTCGTAGGTGCGGATGCGCATCCCGGAGAAACGCGTCGCGGCCGGAATCTCGGCCCGCGACCACAGCCCCGTCGGCGGCCACGCGATGATCGCGAGCAACGCAAGCTTGTGATGCGCGAGCGCGGCCCGGTAGGCGGGCGCGGCAATGCATGCCAGCTCGCGCGCCTCTTCGATGGAATTGACTTCGTAGGGGCGCACGGACAAGCCGAGCACCGCCTCGTCCTTGGCGATATCGCTGGCGAACAACAGGCCGAACGGCACGCTCGTCGTCTCCGCCAGCAGCGCAGCCAACGCGGACTTGTCGTTGAAGCGCGGCGCGACCGCCTCGCCCGACTCGCCCGCGCCGTTCATGCGGCGCGCGAAATCGGCAGCCGCCTGCCCGGAAACGGTGTCCTCGGGATAGGACGTCACGACATCCCAGCGCGACGACGCGCTCACACCCGCTGCCGCGCAGTCCGCGGCCACTCCGGCGAGGCTTCCCCACAGCAGCGCAATTACCCCGAGCATCGTTGGTTTCATGGCGTTTTCAGAGCGAAATCCAAACCTTTGTCTGGACGCCTGCCTGCAATCGTGCGGCGTCATGCCCCGAAGCATAAGGGAGTGCGATCCGCATTTTTCTTAGATGAAATGCTAATAAGAAAAAACGCGAATATATTCAGGCGGGAATATAACTAATAGTCGTAGAGCGGCCGGACCAGGCCCAGATTGCGTGCGGCCTTGACGCTGAGCCGAATGTCGTGGGTGCCGAGCTTGTGATTGATCGAGCGACAGACGTCGCGAAAGGTCGAATGAGTAATATTCAGCCGCTGTTCGATCTCGGGCGTTTTGAAGCCGTGCGCAAGCAGCGATAGCAGTTGCTCCTCGATGGCCTCGAAGCGCGCCTTCGACGACGATTCCGCGCGGCGCAAGGCCAGATAGCGGACGAGCGTATCGGCTGCGAGGGCATTGAAGGCATGCCGGAACTGGAGCAGCATGGCCTCCTCCGCGCAGTCTGGCGCGGCCGTCGCGACGTGCAGCACCGCGACCGCGTTCTCGTGCCGCGTCAGGAAGAACACGCTGCTGCCGAGATCCGGGATGATCCCCAGCTGATGAAACCAGTGCTCGCGCGCGAGGCCGCGCAACTGCGACGCGCCCACCGGCTGATAGTTGTGCCGGCGCGCCTGCTGGAACACCGGGTCGGTCTGGAACCAGCCGTTGTTCGAATAGCGCTGCGACCAGCCCGCGCTGGCGCTGCCCGTGATCAGGACGTCGTGAAGCCGGATGTTGGCGTCGTCGTTGTCGATCAGGAACACGTGGAACAGCGATTGCTGCGCATGGCTGCGCGCGCATTCGATCCGCAGGCGATGCAGCAGGTCGATTTCGTTCTGGCAGTCGAGGATCGCGGGCACGCCGTCGGCGCGCGGCGGCGCCGCGGCGCCCGTGAGCGCGTCGAGCAGGTAGGCGTAGCGCTGGCGCGGCGCGGGAATCTGGGTTTCGTTGCTGATGAACGCGTCGACGTCTTCCGTCGGCGCCGCGGCCATGCGCTGGATCGCCACGGTGCCGTTCGCGAAGGTGCGCCGCCGTTCGAGCAGATAGCCCGCGCGGTCGCGGCCGCGCAGGCTGATCACGACGCGCCCGCGCGACAGCGGCACCGGGAGCGAACGCACGGTGTCGCTCGGCAGGTCGTCGTGAACCAGGGACTGGATCATGCCGAGCCGGGCCCCACGAGCACGGGTTGCAGGTCGGGGTGACGGTCCACGAACGGCCCGAAGACCTCGAGCGCCGGCCACGCGGCCAGCCACTCGAACTGTTCGCGCGTGGCCACGCCCCCGACGACCAGGCGCCAGCCGAGCCGCGAACCGGCGTCGAAGATGCCGGCCGCCACCCCGCAGGCCAGCTCCGAGGCCGGCAGCGCAGCAACGCCCGCGCCCTCGACGAGCAGGCCGTCGATCGCGGTCTCGCCGGTGGGCACGCCGTCGGCGGGATCGAACGCGAGCAGGACGCGGATCGCGTGGGCGCGCAGCTGCGCGACCACGTCGCGCAACCCGTCGTGCACGGACAGTTGCTCGACGCCGAACACCGCGATCACGAACGACGCGGAAGGCGACGCGCCCGTGAACACTTCGACGCTGAACGCCGGATCGGTCAGGACCTGCGCGGGCAGGCGCAGATAGATCGTCGTCTGCGGTGCCGACGCGACGGCGGCCAGCGCGGCTTCGATCGTCTGCATCCACACGAACACCGCGAGCCCCTGCTTCTCGGCAACCGGCATGAACGCATCGGCGCGCACGGCGGGCAGGTCGTCGCGACGCCACACGGGCGTCACCCAGACGCCGCACGACGCGCCGCTTGCCGGGCACACCACGGGCGCGCACTCCGCCGTGATCCCCTCGCGCTGGCGCACGGCGTTGTCGAGGTCCAATTCCAGCTCGCGCGCCTCGTCCTGCGAATCGAGCATGCTTTGCGCGAAGGCCTTGTAGCGCGTGCCATGGGTGGCCGCCGTCTCGCGCTTGGCCAGCTGCAAAGCCAGTTCCGCCCGGGCCTGCAGGTCGCCCGTGCGCGCGGCCTCCACGGACGCCGACGCAAACCCGATGCTCATCGTCACCCGATGCGTATGGCCATGGAACAGGATCGGCTGCTGGTTGAACGCGTCCGTGATCGTTCTCAGGCAATAGAGCGCGCGCGCATGCGGCTCGTGGCCCGCGAACAGGATCGCGAACTGGTCGCCCTTGATCCGGGCGATCAGGTCGGAATCCTGGGCGACCGCGCGGATGCGGGTGGCGAACGCCGCCAGGAAGTTGTCGCCGCCGTCGTCGCCGTAGCGCCGGTTGATCGCCCCGAAATCGGTCACGTCGATCAGGATCAGCGAAATCGACTGGGCCGCGTCGGCCTCGGGCAGCTGGGAGAGCAGCACCTCGATCGCGCGCCGGTTGCCGAGCCCGGTGAGCAGGTCGGTCTCGGCGAGTTGCTTGTTGCGGGCCCGGTCGTACAGCACGCGCCGCGCGTTGAACATGGCCAGCGCCGCCACGAGGACGAGCGCGATCACCACGACGAAGGTCCAGGCCCAGTAGGAAGCGGTCTGGCGTTCGTAGTTCGCGTAGATGTCGGATTCCGAGAGCGCCACCACCGCGATCAGCGAATAGCCCGGCACCGGCTGTCGCACGAACAGCCGGCGCTGGCCGTCGATCGGATCGCGCTGCGGGCTCACCCCGCTTTCCTCGCTCGGATACATGCCGAGCGGCAGGCCGTCGGTGGACACGCTGCCGTCCGCGCGCCCGCGCACGAGCAGCGAGCCGTCCGAGCGGAACACCAGGATCTCGCCGTCGTTGCCGAGATTGGAGTGGTTCGCGAAGCTGGCGGTGAAATATTGCGGCGGCTGCGATACCACGACGATGCCGTCGAAGGCCTGCTCGCGCAGCGACAGCCGCCGCGTGAACTGGATCGTCTTGGCCCGCGACACCCGGCCGAGCACCGGGGCGCCGATGAACAGATTGTCGTCGCGCGCGTTCTTCTGCACGATGAAGTGCTCGCGATCGGAGAGGTAGACATCGCGCTTGGGCGGCGTGGGCCACGATTGCGTGACGAGGCCCTGCGCGTTCACGAGCGTGAGCAGCGTCTCGTCGGACGGGAGCACGAGCCCTTCCTGCACCAGGTAGTTCAGGTCCAGCGTGCCGTGGCTCGAGCGGAACTCGAACGCCACCGTGCGGCTCAGGATGTCGGAGGTCGACGTGCGCTCGGCCAGATAGGAACCGTAGGACCGCGCGACGAGCGTCGCCTTGGTGACGGCGGCCGCATCCACCTCGTGCTTCGCGTCCTGCAAGGCCCGCCCGACCAGGTCGAACAGCAGCACGCACAGCGCCACGAAGACCACGACGATCGAGATCGTCACGAAGCGCAGGCCGCTGGGACGAACGGGCGGTGCCGAAAACGCGGAAAGACTGAGCCGATCTGCCGGCCGGGCGCTAGCAGATTTCCTTCTTGACAACCTCGAGTTCTCCACCGGGCGTGATCGGCTTCCAGATATCGGACGGCGCGGGCGCAGCGCCCGCGTTCTTGTTCTCATCCGTGCGATAGCGGATACGGCTGAGCTTGAAGCGTTCCCGCGGACAATCGATCACGTAGTCGAAAAGCGCGATGCCGATCGGCTCGGTCGCGCCGACCGGATGATAGGCGAGCTTCGAGATGGCTTCCAGCGTGAAACGCGTGCCGCCGTCATCGTCCCGACGAACCGAATGCTTCACGAGATAAAACTGTTGCTTCGAGGTTTGCAGCACGAAGGAGAGTGGCTCCGCGCTGAGTGTCGTGACAACAGCCAGCAGCGCAATAGCAAGCCATCGTTTCATAATGAGCGCGCAATTCTATCAAATAATGCTATTCAGGAAAGAGTATTTGTATTTCTTAAAATCGGCCGGCATTTCAAACGAATATTACAAGAACTTCCACTCATACTGGAAATGCAAATAAAGTCGTGTGAATGGCGCATCAATGTGCACGGCGCGCGGGCGCGCTCGCCGCGCGTGATCGGCGCACCGGCTCAAGCGTCCCGCGGGCCCGGCGCAGCGTGGCCGGCCGTCTTCACCGGGGCAGCGCCAAGCCGTCCCGGCGCCAGCCGATCAGGATGAATTCGCGCAGGTCGCGCGCATTGAGGTGGGCTTGCTTGGCGAGCGCCGCATGCCGCTCGATGGCGGCGAGACAGACCGTAGCGGGCAACGCGTGCCGGCCCGATTCGCAGGATCGGGCCGCCTGCGCGTGGGTCTGGGCGCGCAGCGCATAATCGCGCGCCTTGTTGGCGCGCTCGCGCACGAGCTGGAGTCGAACCCGTGCGCTGGGAAGCCGGGGCCAGCCGGCATGCGCCGCGAACGCCGCGAAGTACGCCAGCTCGGAGGCGCAGTCGCACGCGGCCTGCGCAGCGAGCGTGGCCGCCTGGACGGCGCGGGCGGCGCGGCGCTGTGGGTCGTCGAGATCATGCAGCAGCAGCGCGCCGCCGTCGCCCCATCCGCGGCGCTGACGCTCGGCATCGGCCTGCCAGACCCACAACAGCCACACGGTCGTGATCGCGAACGCAGACACGATGCCCACGCTCCCGATCAGCATGAAATAGCCCATGGACCCCATCCGGAAAGGATTCCATGCGGTCCCAGGCGTTCGACGGGTCCGGCCGCCGCCGGCATCCCGTCGCGTCGTCGTTCCCGACGTGTTTCGCGCGAGGACCTCATGATCGAACCGCGACGCATCGCCAGATACGCGCCGCGGCCTGGATAAAAAACTGCGCGCGACGCCGAATCCGAACGCGACGTGCGCAGCAAAACCATCTGTAACCCGGGCCACCAAGTTATTACTACAGATGGGGAAAACCTCGGCCCCGCCTCAGCGGAACCCGTTATTGCAGCCCATGCCCGCGCGGGCCGACCGCGCGGCAGGCGATGCGGACCTGGGCCGAGCGCATCGCCGCGCCGATCCGAGCGGCGAATTCGAGCGCATGCGGCCCGTCGCCGTGCAGGCACAGCGTATCTGCCCGTACCGGCGTCCAGTCGCCGCCCCGCCCGCGCACGCGGCCGTGCTTCACCAGCTCCACCGCGCGCTGCGTGACCTCCTCGACGCGGCTGATCAGCGCATCGGGTTCCGAGCGCGGAATGAGCGTGCCGTCCGGCAGGTAGCCGCGATCCGCGAAGGCCTCGTTGGCGGTCGAGAGCCCCGCGCGGCGCGCCGCCGCGATGAGTTCGCCGCCCGCCAGCCCGACCATCGCGAGCGAGGGATCCAGGTCGCGCACCGCAGCGACGATCGCCTCCGCCACCTCGGAACGGCGCTCCGCGTCGTTGTACAGCGCACCGTGCGGCTTCACGTGCGCGAAGCGCACCCCCGCGCCCAGCGCCTTGACGATCGCCGCAAGCGCGCCGACCTGGTACAGCACGCCGGCATAGATCTCGTCGGGCGGCAACGCCAGGGACCGACGCCCGAAATGCGCGCGGTCCGGATAGCCGGGATGCGCGCCGATCGCGATGCCGCGTTGCGCCGCGGCCGCGGCGAGATTGCGCATCGTGACCGCCGCGCCGGCGTGCCAGCCGCAGGCGACATTGATCGACGTCGCGTGGTCGAGCAGCGGGATGTCGTTGTCGCACCCTTCGCCCAGATCGACATTCAAATCGATTGTGTGCACACCAGACCTCGTCGTTATCCGTCGGCGCAGCAGGTCCTGTCGGACGCCCTCACGCCCGCATCATCAGGATTCCTGATTCAACCACCGCCGAGCCTTGCTCCGATCGACGCATGCGCACCGCATGCCTTGCCGTTGCCGCACCTTAACCGGGCTGCGTCGACACTTTTCTTATATTAAAAGCACATATGCATATTCCCGCATGGAATATGCAAGAATAGTAAATATCGCTCGTTTTGAACACATTCTCGTCGCCAGTCGACTGGTCTAATCTCCGCTATCATGTCGCGCATGAACGCCTCCCACGCCGCCGCCGATGTCCGTCAGCACATCCTCGACACCGCGCAGATCATCATCGCGGGCCGGGGCTTCTCGGCCGTCGGCCTGAACGAAATCCTGCAATCGTCGAGCGTGCCGAAGGGCTCGTTCTACCACTACTTCGGCTCCAAGGAAGCGTTCGGCGAGGCGCTGCTGGAAAGCTACTTTGCCGCCTACATGGTGGGCATCGAAGGCCTGCTGTGCCGGCCGGGCCTGAACGGTGCCGCCCGCCTGATGCGCTACTGGGACAACTGGCTCGAGACGCAGGCGAATTGCGACCCGAAAGGCAAATGCCTCGCCGTGAAGCTCGCGGCCGAAGTCAGCGATCTGTCGGAGCCGATGCGCGTCGTACTCAGGCAGGGTACGGATCGCGTGATCGCCCGGCTCGCGCAGACCATCGACGAAGGCCGCACCGACGGCTCGCTGCCCGCCCATCTCGCGGCGCACGCCACCGCCACCACGCTTTACCAGCTGTGGCTGGGCGCCAGCCTGCGCGCCAAGATCACCCGCGACAGCGCGCCGCTCGAAGCCGCGCTGATCGCCACCCGGCAGTTGTTGGGGCTGCCTGCCTGAGCGTATCGCACGAGACGGAATCGCGGCTCGCGCATTCCGCGCGGGCGCTCGACGGCGCCTTGCCGGTGTCCTGCACGCCCGCGCGATGCCCATGCATGGCTCAGCCCGACAGCCAAGGGCCTACGGCACCCCGTGCACTGCATTCCGCGTCCGGGCGGCCGGGGAACGCGATCGGTGCGTGATCGGGCCGGGTCGCGCCGGGTTCAGTGAGCGCCGGCGAGCCCCAGATAGGTCACCCGCGCCGGACCGCGCGCGTCGATGACGACCCTCACCCGCTCCCCCGCACGCGGCATGTTGCCGAGATCGACGTACTGCCGGATCGTGACGTCCCGGGACGCGCCGTGATCGTGGATGCGCAGCACCATCCGCATCTGCGGCACCTGGTTGAGCGTCACCCCGGTCTGCCCGATCTCGACGACCTCGGCGACGGCCTTGACGCCGTCCGTGACGAGCGTGTCGCCCCATGCGGCCGAAATGATCCGGGGCAGCACGACCGACAGCGAGAAGATCAGCGAAATCAGCGAAATCGCGAT
>NZ_JAAGNW010000152.1:0-1701 GCF_010645215.1 Burkholderia multivorans
ACTTTATTTTGAGCACATGGGAAGTGACAATTTTATTTTTTTGAGAATGAAAATAATATTGTCACTTCAACCGCCGGAAGCCTTGACCTACCGCGCCATAACGGTGACAAACTTATTGCGGTCTACGGTTATAACTGGCTGCAGTCGAACGAGCAGTCCGGCAAGGACCTCGCGCGCACGATCGACGAGATCCTGGGACATTACCGGGCCAAGTGGGGTAGTAAAGCGGTCAAGAAGGTGATTCTGGTGACCCACTCGATGGGCGGCCTCGTCGCTCGCGCAGCAGTTCATCCGGAAATGGGCGCCGTGGCCGACAAGGTCTTAGGCATATTGCATGGAGCAATGCCCGCGCTCGGCGCGCCTGCCGCCTACAAGCGCATGCGTGCGGGAAATGAGCTCGCGGGAATAACGTGGAACCCGCTATCGGTTCTGAAGGCCATCGGCGTCTGGGCGTTTCTCGGCATGCATGGACAGGACGTGACGCCGATCCTTGGCCAGTCGCCCGGCGGCCTGCAACTGCTCCCCAATCAAAACTACCCAGATGGATGGTTGGCCGTCGAGGCGGGGGGCGCCCGCTATCCCATATCGGGCAACCCATACGACACGATCTATCGCGAGCGGACGAAATGGTGGCGATTGGTCAACCCTGACTGGCTTGATCCGCGCGGACGCGCCGATCGGCAGTACGATGCGTCAGGCCAGATTACATCTGCTACCGACGGCGCCTGGCGCAAGTACCTCTCGTGCCTGTCAGTGTCGGAGCGTTTCCACGCCGTCCTGGGCGACCACTACCACTCGGTTACATACGCATTCTACGGGGCCGATCCTCAGCATAACGCATGGGGTAAGATTCAATGGGATATCGGAACACTTCGCTTTGCGATGAGAGGGCCGCTCTCGATACTGAACTCGGATAGCGAACTCAAGGCATTGGCGCTAGACGGTCAGCCGACCGCTGACGGTGGCTACGGGACTGTCGAGGTTCGCGCGGACCACACATCGTGGATGGGCGGTATTCGGGATCGGTTTTCAATACGTGATCCCGAATCGAACGGCGACGGCACCGTGCCTCACGAATCCGGCGTTGCGCCGGGCTCTCGAGGACCCGCGATTGAACAGTTCGAGCTGCGCGGCTTCGATCATCAAAGTGCCTACATGACGGACATGACGAACGTAATGGCAGTGGCCAAGTACGCCATCGCGAAGATCGCGCAGAAGGCGGATTGGGGGGATGCGTGAAGCGTCTCCATCGGAGCGTATGCGCGCTCGTGCTTGTCGTTTTGACAGCGGTCGCATGTAGCCGCCGAAGTGAATCGGGAATATCAACACCCATGAAATCAGCGACTGAGTCAACGCAACCCTACTGCATTGGCCGATACACGGTCGATCTACCAACCACAGCGACTGACCTATCGATTGCTCAAAGCTACAAGGGCATAACGATTGACGCGAAGGGGCCGTGGGATCAAATGCGATTCCAACGGGAGGTGAAGGTGGGCAAGGTCGACGCAGGTCAGCTTCCGCGCCCCCTGCCCGCTGGTGCCGTGATCGGTATCACGGATGATGGCTCGGGTCTTCAAACTGTGCGTGGCGCGATATTGAAGGGAGACATTGCGTTCCTCCTCGAAGTCCAAGTTGTCACGGAGTCAACCGAAGGAGCGAAGGTCGCCGTCGCTGACCTGCTGCATCGCATTCGTCTGC
>NZ_JAAGNW010000152.1:1711-16675 GCF_010645215.1 Burkholderia multivorans
CGATCGCGGTTTCATCCCCGGGACTCTGGAATGGGACGAGACAGCAAGTTTTGTCGCGACGCTTCCCAATTCGGACGCCAGGTTCGCTGTCAATACCGACACCGGAAACACCGGCTCAAACGACGGGCTATTGGCCACCATGTCAAAACTCCCCCCGTTCCTCGCTGGGTTCATGGACAGTACAACGCAGACATTACGGAGAAGCGGCCGGGAGGTCGTTGGCCGCAGCGGCGACGAGTACGGATACCTCGTGAAGGACAGCCGAGAAGTCGCGTTGGCCTGGAGCGCACTTCCGGGCGAGGACCGCGCAAAGCAACCAGGGATCGAAATTCGTCTCGATACAACCGCTGGAACCAATGAGGCAAATCGCAATGCGCTGCTCGCTGAATGGGACACCATTCTCGCCTCTGTGAGGGTGCGCTGAACGGGCCGGCCAGGGCCGGACGCTCCCTGGCCTCGCTGGCAACCAGCGATGAGGACTCAGCGAATGATAACGCAACTAACGGTCTAAGCGCTTCTCGCCTCCAAATCATCGCCCGTGCTTCCTCATCCGCCCACGTCTTCAAAACAAGGCCCATTAGCAGGGTGATTGGACATGGTTAGCAAAATTAACGGACCTCAACAGCAACGGCCGATCTCCAGCTGGCCCGTTGCGTCTCACCTCGACGCACTCATGCCGAACCCTAACGCCGTTCCGCGGCTGGGTCGAACAGTCCGCGCCGGCGGCACCGCCGCGGCAGCCCGCAGCTAGCCAGCTGCGCCGCGCGCCGTCGCGCGACAACCGCAGGCGGCCTGATCGATCAGCCGTGGCTCGAGATCGACGTTCGATGCCGCGGACGCCGACGAGTGGCCGGCCTGGTGATCGGGCTGCAGGACGGCGTTGGAGCGCGCGCGGCGCCGGCGATGCTGCCGCGGGCCAGCAGCTGATCAACTGTGCCGCGCGCTCGGTGCACGCGTGCCAGGCCCTTCCGGCCGCAGCCGCGTGGCGACACCCGGCCAGCCTACTCAACCAATTGCAGTTTGAAGTCGGAGCAATTCTGCCTTAACCGTGGGTTCAAGACTGCATACTAGAAGGCGCGAACAGCGCGGAATGGCGGGCACCCACGAACACCCTCAACGTCCGGGGGCTCGCAACTGATCAGCTTCACTGCGCTATCGTCATATGAACGTCGAGCACCGCGGTCGCGCCGCGGCCCTCGGCGTCGGCAACACCACCACGAGCGGCACCCCGCTGGCCAGCGGCCTCGTCTATCAGATCTAGACCGAACTCAGAGCGCCCACTGTCGCGCGCGGTGCCGGCGCGGCCGCCATCAGCTGCAATTCGAGGTCGACGCGGCAGCGGCCACACCCTCTGCCAGCAGATGATCAGCTGCAGGTCGAGGATCCGCGCATCGCACGCGGCACGGCCATCACCAGCTGCGGGCCCTCGGTTGCGCCGCTCAATCGTCGCTGGCGCGCCGGCCGTCGGTGGCACCGCCGTGGCCGCACCCGCCGGCTAGCTGCCGATCAGCTGCGCCGTGCGCTCGACGCACACACCTCAGGCCCCGTCGTCGACGTCAGCGGCCGACGATCACGCGGCGGCCCGGTCGATCAACTGCAGCTCGAAATTGAGGTGGGTACTGCTGTGATCGGCGCCAGCAGCACCGCCACGGCCGCCAGGCGCTGCGCGGCGCTCGGCGCGCTCACGCCGGCCCCCACCGCCTACATCATGCCGCCCGTGACCTGGTCGATCATCTGCAGCTCGAAGCCGGCGCGCCGGTGGCTCCGCAGCGGCCGCCCGCCGCTCGCCGGCTCCGAATCCAGCGCGCCGCGCGTTCGGGGCGCGTGCGTAGGGCCCCCGTCGACGGCAACGCATGGCCGTGCTCGAGCGGGGCCGGCGAGAAGCAGCATATTGCCTTTTGAACCATGCGCTGAGCGAGCCCCCGCTCGCCGCGTGTGACACTGGCTCCCGCGCGTGCAATGCCTTGTGGGCCGGGGCGAGAACGACTGCTCCCTGCGTAGCGTCGAGCAGCGGGCCCCGGGCACGGTTAACCCGTTATGGCGTGGGGCGTTGGCGACGCGCCCCGCCCTGCACACTCTTAAGAGTTTACTTGAAGTTAACTGGTCAGCCGAGTATTCTCCCGGTTAATCGATTTTTACGATCAAACTGGGAAATTTCCCACACACCAGGATAGTGCCGTGAGCGCAAATGACTTGCTGGTCGGCCGGCTGCCCGCTGTTGACGTGTCGGTCTCGATCGAGGACTTGGGATCTGTCGCCGATAAAGCGCGCGACTTCTTTGGACAGGTGCGCGATGCGATGTTGGCGCCGCACCCCAGAAAGAACGCTCCGACATTCTCCAGCGCGAGCTTGGCAGCGCTTTGCGGTATCGACAAGCAACGGCTGAAGTACCTCGGGACAAAAGGTGATCTTCCCGGGGGTACGTCGACCGGCGCTGGACGGACGAAGGTGTATTCCCTCGACGAGGCGATGACCTGGATTCGCGCGACGAGCAAGCGGGCTGCCCGGCCCGGCGGTGCCCGAGGGCGGGTTTATTCTATCGCCAACTTCAAGGGCGGCGTCGCGAAAACTGCCACCGCTGTTTCTGTCGCACAAGCACTGACGTTGCTTGGCCGACGGGGGTTGATCATAGACTGCGACCCACAGGGATCGACAACGCAGCTGTGCGGCTATGCGCCAGAGGCTGAGATTCCCGACGAGAAGACGCTTCTCCCGCTTGTCTATGGCGATGAGTCGTCGCTCCGATATGCGGTTCACGAGACGTATTGGACCAACCTTGACCTCATCCCTGCGTCTGTGTCGCTCTTCGACGCAGAGTTCGAAATCCCCGCGAAGATGCTGTCCGATAACCAGTTTCAGTTCTGGGACATCATTAATAAGGGCCTGACTCCATTATTGAATGACTATGACTTCGTCATTGTCGACACACCGCCAGCGCTCAGCTACCTGACGATCAATGCGCTGCTCGCGTCGGACGCGATCCTCATGCCGTGTCCGCCCGAGGGGCTGGACTTCGCTAGTTCTACGCAGTTCTGGAGCCTGTTCTCCGATGTCGCAGCGAATCTGCCCGGCCTGAAGGCAACAAAGCGATTTGACTTCGTGAATGTTGTGATGACGAAGGCACGGAGCAATGACACGTCACGGGCAGTCCAAGGCTGGCTCCACAAGGCTTACGGCGACCTAGTGCTTCCCTTCATCATTCCTGAATCCAAGGTTCAAGCAGACGCCTCGGCGATGCTCTCGACGATCTACGATTTGCCGAAATCTGAGGTCCGCAACTCGACCTACGCGCGACTGCGGGATCCATTGGATCAACTCGCGGATTACCTTGACAACCAGCTCGTAGCCGCATGGACAAGGGAGGTCAATCAATGAGCTTCGGCAAAAAACTGGCCGAGCGCACGGGCTCGATTCGAGCGGACTCTTCGCCGAAAGCCACGAGCACACTCGGGGAGGCGCCGCGCACGTCCCCTGGACGACTACTAGCCGCGACTACCCGAATCTCTGCTGCGGAAGAACGTGTGACTGTGGCAGAAACCAATCTCGCGGAGGCGCTCGAACGGGTAGCGGAACTAGAAGCCTTGGTCGGCCGGAATCAAGGCGACGAGGTTGCTATCGACGATTTTGTCGAGGTGGCCGGTCGCCGGCGCGTGCTTTCGCGAGTTGAGCGGCTGGAGCTTGCGACCAACCTCGCGTCAAACGCGCTGGCGACGCCCGTGGTCTACCGGCTCCTGGCCGATGGGAAAAAGGAGATCGTGTCGGGCCACAACCGGATCGACATCTACAAGAATGATCTTGGCCGCACCAAGATTCGTGCCGTGCCGTTCACAGGCACTCAGGAACAAGCAGAACTCGCCGCGACCTTCGCCAACCTCTTGGCGCCGTCACTCCCTGATTTCGAAAAGTATCGGCAGTTCGTCCGGCTCCAAGAAGTATCCGGGTTTACCCGTTCAGACATTATTCAAGCGTCAGGGCTTAGCGATTCGCACGTTGCTCGAATATTTGCGTTTGAGAGGTTGCCTGCTGCTGCTATCGAAGCGATTGCGTTGCGACCTGATCGCCTGGGTGGAAATGCCGCCGAGGAATTCGCCGCGTTGGCGAAGGCGGGAGACCAGGACTTGGTGATCAAGGCGATTCAGGCGTTGACAGCAGACGATTCGCTGACGCAGAAGCACGCGCTCGCGATGGCCCGCCCTTCCGGACAGAAGCGCCCGGCCGCCGCTCAAAGGTCGATCTCGATTGGGCGCAAGAAGCTTTGCGACGTATCCGTTCGCAACGGCGTGGTGGGGTTCCGCTTTGCAGGAAAAGAGGGCGACGCGACTGCTCAGCAATGGGCGGCGAAGATCGAAGAGTTCATTCGCCGCGAACTCGAGCGTGACGGCGAACATTGAGATCCCTAGTAGGGAATTCAATGTTTTCAATGACTTAGAGTTTTGGCTTCGTTGACGCAGAAAGGTCCCTAGTAGGGAGTGCTTTAAAATCAACCACTTACAGGAAGTGTTGAATGGGTTAATTTCAACCCGGTGAAAGACAAAAGCCTTCGGCTGGAACCGAAGGCTTTTGAGTATTTGGGCTTGGCTGGAACCTCGCCCGCTATACAACCCGACTGGAATCGGGGCTGAGAGCTAGCAACTCGGAGTGTAGCGGAACGCGGTCGACAGTCAAGCATTGGCCATCCATTTTTTGAATGGACGCTCGATATGTCTATCGCGCAATCTCAGATTGCTGGCGAGGATGATACACATCCCTCGTCGAATGAAGCCGATCTCATCGCTGCCTTCACAAGCGACCGAACGAATCTCCCCTGGCGCATCTTCCGCGCCGTACATCGCGCCAACCAGATTCAGGAACTCCCGGCGCGAGCTCGAGCCCTGCTCGCTGCACTGGCCCGCACAGTGGACGAAGATGCTCCGCTGGCCGCCATCTACGCGCGCCGTGAACGGCTCACCGGCCGCGCCCTGCAGTCCGTCCGAACCTTTTACCGGAGCCTCACCGACCTTGAGGCCGCAGGCTTGATCGTACGTACAGCGCAAGCGCGCTACGTCGAGGTCGGCAAGTTCGGTCGCACCTACCTTCATCTCACGCCTGCGGCCGCTCAGCTGCTCGGCCTGGTCGACGCGACCTCGACATCAACGGATCACGTCACGCAACCCACTTCGACGGCCCACAATGACGCGGCGCCCGACAGCGCGGACATCGTCCATGCCCCTTCTTTGGCATCGCCGGATGCCAGCGTGGCACACGGTGCTATATATGGGTATCTTTCCCCTTCTTCTTCTCAAAAGAGACAACCGGGTAAGCTCCCTGCCGACTTGATCCGCTTGCGCTCCCTGGGTTTTCATGAATTTTTGATTTTCAAACTCATGCGCGAAGCTCGACTGCAGGGCAAATTCCTGTCCGACGTAGTTGCCGTAACTTGGGCCCACCTGAAGCTCGCTCATCGGCCGATCAACTACCTGCGCTCGCTGCTCGGTCGACCTGTCGACTATCGCCACCTGCGCATCGCGCAACAGGCAGCGGTCGACGCGCACCAAACCGCTGCCGCGGAAGCGGAGCAGATCGCCCAAGCGGTCGTTCGCCACGCAAGCCAGGTCTTCTACGATCGAACTGCCACACAACGCGTAAGCATCTCGAGCGACGGTGCCATCCTCACGTCGCTGGCCGTCAACGAGCGTGCTCCTCGCACAAATGCTGCCGGCTGGCAGGCAGCCTGGTACGACGCAGTCCAGCGGGGCCTATTGGTCCTGGCAACACCAGCCCTTGAGGAACAGTTCAGTGCGCAACGGCAAGTTAGGGCTGCGTCTTCTGTGACAACCGTGGCTGCGGATACCAGCGCCCGGCACCGAGCAGATCGAGCGAGTGGTGCTGAGCACATGGCGAGACTGCGAGAGCTGACCCGCCGGATCACGATCAGCGCCAAGCTGACCAGCGTGTGATTCGCCGGTGTCGGCCACAAAATGCCACAGGGGTGCGGGCAGAGTAGAGTCCAGGGGGCATTAAATCTCATTCGGGGCCTCGCAGGACGAATTCATTCGGCCGTTCACCGCTGTCCCAGGCGGCCGCAAGTTCCTCGGGCCGCCAGAACCAGTCGCGTTGCGGCCTGCTGGACAAGGCCGTGCGTCACAGCATCCGGTCCCTTGTGCTCGTTGCAATCAATGATTAAAATGTACTCATTGATGACTCGGGAGCCCGACATGGCAAGTATGACTATCCGCAACCTCGACGAACCTCTCAAAGTCCGCCTGCGTATCCAGGCCGCTCGCCACGGCCGCTCGAGGGAAGAAGAAGCGCGCGACATCCTGCGTAGTGCGTTGGCCAGCGAACCGCCACAAGGCGACACGCTCGTCAGTGCCATTCGCGGCCGCCTTGCGCCGTTCGGTGGCGTCGACCTCGTGCTGCCCGCGCGCGACCCGATCCGCGAGCCGAGCGGGTTCGGCGCGTGATTCTGCTCGACACGAACGTCCTCTCCGAAGTGCTCCGCCCGGCCCCCGCGCCCGCTGTGCTGGCATGGTTCGGCCGCCAGTCACGCGCTGCGTTGTTCACCACCACGCTCACGCGCGCCGAGATGTTGTACGGTGTGCGGCTGGTGCCGGCGGGCGGTCGCCGCGATAGCCTATGGGACGCGGTGCATGCATTGTTCGCGGTCGATTTCGGCGGCCGGGTGCTGAGCTTCGACGCTGACGCTGCGGACCACTATGCCGAGCTTGCCGCCGCGCGTCGGCAAGCCGGCCAGCCAATCAGCCAGACCGACGCGATGATCGCCGCGGTCGCGCGCTCGCGCGGCGCGGCGGTGGCTACCCGCAACGTGAAGGATTTTGTGGGCTGCGGGGTCGATCTGATCGATCCGTGGGTCATCTAGCACCACGATCAGGAGAGGGCGGATGGATTGGGCAAGCAGCGCGTTCGCGTATCGTGGCGTGCATATGCGCGAAGCGGGGTATTAAAGGCGCGGCCGCCGGGGCCGATAAATCAAGCGAGGCGGCACATGATTTTGTTCCTGATCTTTCCTCTGTTGGTCGCGGTTTTGTACCTGGGCGCGGCTCGTGCAGCTGCCGCGCTGGCGCTGGTGTGTGTCGGTCCGGCGCTGTTTCCCGGTGCATTCTTTGCGGGTGCGGCCGCTAGCCCGGAAACCGTCGCGGCGAGTCTCGCGCAACTGCCCTGGACGCTTTTCGCGGTGTTCGCTGGGATCAATGCGGCGATCGGACTGGTCCTCGAGCGGGCGGGTATCCGCTCGCGTCTATTGAGTGGCTTCCGCACATGATCGGCGTGCTCCGCATCGGGTATTAGCGGGATGCTACCCGGCCGGTAAACCATGAGAGGAAGGGCATGAAACTGCTCGAGCAACTGAGCCAAGAGAATGTCGTGCCTGTGATCATCTTAGGATTCGCCAGTGTGGCCTTGGGTCTCTTGGGCGCCGGCTTGTTGTACCTCAGCTGGCCGGCGCCGCGGGGACGGGGTGACCCGGGTAGCGCTATGGTGATCCTCTGGGTGGGCGTGTTCGTGGCCTACCTTATCAGAGAGACCAGAGGCAGATCGAAAGATTAACTAAACGATTTCCCGACCATTGACGAGGTGAAACGTGACTGTGTGCCTGTGCATGATCGTCGTCGCGGTGTGGCTCTGCTTCGGGCTGGCGAGCGCGTCGACCTTAGTTGCCGTAATGAGCGCCGGGCCCGCACTGTTTCACGACTTTTTTTTTGATTTTGGTCCTCCGGAATTTGTCACCTGGCCCGACTTGGAAAGCCTCGCGCAGCTGCCTTGGCCGGCGCTCGCGATCGGCGGTGCCATCACGGCCGCGCTCGCGTTGGTTCTCCAGCATCCGCGTCCGTAAGCTGGCGGTGAGGTGCCGGGTCCGGTAGGGTGGGCGAGCCGGCGGCACTCAATCGCGGTCGGGGAATCGGCCGCTTCGAAGGCTAAAAAATCAGGAGTGGCAGATGAATGGAGCATTCCACAGGTTCAAGGCAGGCGGGTGGGCGCGGATGGTGGCGCCGGCGGCCGCCGCGGTGGCCCTGATGGGCGCCAATCGCGCGCTGACGGCGGCCTGGCCGGCCTACGGGCAGTTCCCCGTGTTGGGCGCGCTCGCCGCGGTGGCCACGCCGCTGGTTGTGGTGTACGTGATGCTCGTGCGCGCGTGAGCACACCCGGCCGCGGCCGGGTTTTTTGTGCGCATCGTCAAGTCCGCTAAGTCGTATTAGCGGTCCTGCGCCATCGCCCCACATACAGTAGCAACGCCTTCACACCCGGCCTCGGCCGGGTTTCTTTTTGGGCGGTGCCCGCCGGCGGCGATCGGGTCCAGTCCGGGATGCAGCCGCCCGGCGGCGACCAGAGCGGGCGTGACCGCCAGATTTCGCACCAAAGCGACGAAGACCCCCGGGCGCGTGTGCGGCCGCTGGCCGCCCCTGGGCGCCGCGCGACGCGCACGCTGCCCGCCACGCGTGGCGGCCGCGTGAGCGGCAGGTGGCCGCGGCCGCCCGGCCGGCACGCGGTCGCTGCAAGGAAAGGTGTCGTCAAATGAAGGGGTGGATTGCTTCCATAATCCACCCCTTCACTTTTTTGGCCAAAGTGGGTATATTTTTTGAGCCCGGTCCGGAGCCCCTTGCCGGGCAGGGCACAGCGGCCGGTGCCGCGCAAATGGCGTCGATCGCCGCGCCGCGCGCCCACCGTATTGCCCGCCACCCTTTCCGTATCGCTCACCATCCGCCCATGACGCTGCCCGCCGACATCGAAGACATCGAAGACGTGCCGTTCCGCGAGGGCCCGGCCGCCGGCGCGGCACCGCCCGCCCCGGGGACGTCCGGCCGGTCGAGCCGCCGCGCGCGGCGTGCGGCCGCCGCGACGCGGCGCGTCGGCCTGCAGCACCTCGCGTTCTTCCGCGGCTACCTCGAAGGCCTGGATCTCGTCGACCTGGCCGACCAGTATCTCGAATTCGGCCGGCGGGCGGACAAGGCCGCCGCGACGCGCGACTGGCTCGTGATGGCCTTCGTCGGCGCGGCGCGCAAGCGCCACGACTTCGCGACCGCGCGGCTGCTCGCGCTGCGCCCGGGCGTGCTGGCCAGCGCCGCGCCGGCGGCGGCCGGCCCGCCGGGCGACGCGCCGCGCGCGCTCGCCGCGCCCGCACTGTCGCTCGACGAGTTCGCCGCCGCCCACGATCCGGACGGCTTCTACACCGAGCGCGAGCTGCTGGACCTGTTCGCTGCCCACCAGGCCGAGGCCGCCGCCGCGCCCGGCGCGGACCCGGCCGCGGCCGCCGCGCTGCGCCGCCAGCAGCGCGCGGCGCGCCTGCGCGCGCGGCAGATGGCCGCGCTCGACGCGCTCGCGCGCCTGCTGGTCGAAGATCCGCGCCCCGAACACGCGGTCCTCGGCTGGTTCGACACCACGATCGCGCTGCGCCTCGCCGACGTCGGGCTCACGACGATCGGCCAGCTCGTGACCGCGATCAACGCGGCCGGCTACCGCTGGTATCGCGCCGTGCCGCGCCTGGGCGAAGTCGGCGCGCGGCGTATCGTCGCCTGGCTCGCACACTACGAGAGCGTCGAAGGCCTGCGCTTGACGCCCGCCGCGCACACGCACCCGCGCGACCGGCAGCTGCCCGCGCCGCGCGTGCGCCGCGCGCCGGCCACTGCGATCGCGCCGCGCGGCTTCTTCGTGGCGCCGGCCGAGCTGGACGGCTCGCACGGCGCGCACCGCAACCTGATCAAGAACCACAGCGGCGCGCACAACGACGAAGAGGCGATCGCGTTCTGGCTGCGCGACTTCGAGGGAGAACGGCTCCGCGAGCAGTACCGCAGCGAAGCCGAACGGCTGCGGCTGTGGGCGATCTTCGAGCGCAAGAAAGCGCTGTCGAGCCTGACCATCGACGATGCGCGCGACTACCTCAATGGCTTCCTGCCGGATCCGCCGGCCGCGTGGATCATGACGCGCGCGGTGCCGCGCGACGCGCCCGATTGGCGACCGTTTCGCGGGCCGCTCAGCACGGCGAGCCGGCAGGTCGCGCTCGCGCGCCTCAAAAGCCTGTTCCGGACGTGGATCGACGCCCAGTATGTCGATCACAACCCGTTCGCCAAGGTGAAGGTGTTTCTCGGCACCGCGCGCGACGCCGCTGGCGTCGAGCGGCCGGTCGCGGCCGCCCAGCGCCTCCAGGTCGAACACAGCCTGACGGCGGAGGCCTGGGCATTCGCCATGCAGGTGCTGGCGGAGCAGCCGGACACGGGGGCCGCCGCGCGCCAGCGTTTCGTCCTGAGCTTCGCGTATGGGACAGGCCTGCGGCGCGCCGAGCTGTGCAACGCGCGCACCGGCGACCTGAGCCAGCGCCACGCCGGTGCCGAGCTGGGCGTGATCACGGTGTTGCGCGTCGTCGGCAAGGGCGCGAAAGAGCGCTTCGTGCCGCTCGTGCCGGCGGTCCTCGACGCGCTGGGCGACTATCTCGCCGCGCGCGGCCTGCCGCGCGACCCAGCGGACTGCCCGCCCGGCACGCCGCTGATTCCCGCGCTGCTCGACAAGCAGATCATCCAGCGCGTGCGCGCCGAGGCGCAGGCCGCCGACGTCGAGGTCGACGTCGACGCGCAGCTGGCCGCGCGCGCGCGCGACGCCGGTCCGGTGCATCCGGAACGACTGTACCGCGCGGTGAAGCGCTTCTTCGCGACGGCGGCCGACGCCGCCCAGCGCGCCGGCACGCCGCACGCGCGCGCATTTCTCGCCGCGAGCCCGCATTGGCTGCGCCACACCTTCGCGTCGCATGCGCTCGCCAACGGCGTGAGTCTGGAAAGCGTGCGGATCTTTCTGGGGCATGCGTCCCTCGGCACGACCACGATCTACTCGGCGGTCGAGCTGGCGCGGCAGTACCGTGAGGCTGAGTTGTTCCTGCGCGAAGCCATGCCGGCCGGCGCGCCGCGCGCGGCCGCCGGCTCGACGCCGCCTGAGCGCGGCGACCCGGTGCCGGCCGCCGCCACAGCCGCCGGCGGATCCGCGCCGACGGCGACCGTACACGTGACGCTGCGCATCGCGCCGAAGCGCCCGGGCGGCCGCGGCCAGGTCCGCGCCCTGGAGCGCGTCGAGCGCGAAGTGCTCGCCGACTTCGCCCGCACGCCGACGCGCGGGCACGCCACGGCGCTGCAGGTGCCGTTCGACGGCACAGACGCGCTCGACCGGACCGTCGACGATCTGATGGTCGCCATCGCGTTGATCGCGGAGCAGCAGCGCTGCGTGTCGGAAAGTGCCGCGTGGGCTGAGGTGGCGGGCGAGCGCTGGACGTGGTGAGATAACCGGCAATGCCATGCCGCAACCGAACTTGAAAGGAGTCTCCTGATGCGCAAGGAATACGAGCTGCAGACCGACGTGCTGGCGACGATCGTCGCGGCGACGCCGATCAGCCCGAAGCATGCCGAGTTGCTGTCGGTACTCGCGACGCGCAGCGAGTTTCGTGGCGCGCGCTACGCGCGAACGAGCGACGAGTTCTGCGAGCGGCCGGCGCGCGTCATCGACGCCGAGGGTCGAGAAGTGGCTGCGGACTACCACGCGTGGATCAACGCGCAACTCGAAGCCTACGGTGGATCGGTGCAGGACCTGTGGTCCGCGCACAAGGATGCCGGCTACCAGCTGGTCGAAGTACTGCCGCTGTTGCACTACTTCATGCACGATCGCGGCGGCGATCCCGACAACTTCGTGCAAATCGAGATCTGGGAGGAGCAGGAATTCGTTGCGTGGGAGGTGTTCCCGCGTGACAGGCCCTGGCGCATGCCAGGTGCGGACGAACTGCAATCCGGTTCAGTTGGCGTGTGGACGAGCGCACCGGTCGAACGACGCGCGCTGGGCGCGCCGCGCTATCGACTCGAAGCGGTGACCGATATGCAGTGCTTCGCGGCCCTCGCCGATGCAACGTATCGAGAGCGGCGGCAGCGCGAAGGCGACCGGCAGCTGCTTGAACGCAATCGCGACACGGGCGAGTCGCGCGTCGTCAGCATGCGTGACCTCAGCCCTGGCTACGACCGCCAGCAGTGGCGCGGCCGCCGCTTCCTCGACGACTGGGCCGCGTCGAGCGCCGGCCAGGCCGGCGAGCGCGTCTGCCAGCGCTGGGCGTTCAAATTCGGCGACTACCGCGATCCGCACAGCGGGCGGCTGATGGACTTCGTGCCGGCCTGGGCGCACACGCGCAAGATCGCGCCGGTGAAGAACACGGCGAAGCTCGACGTTTACAGCTTGTACGGAAAGCTCACGCAGTTTGATGAACGGATTGGGCATCGCTTCGCGTGGTACTTCTACGGACTCCACGGCAATCTGATCTTGAGCGGTCAGATGGAACGTGTCCTGGACGCGGCTGAGGCCGGTTTGATCGTTTTGCCGGAGCACGACTATCAGGTGCTGCGGCGCTGGGCCGACAACCCCTACGGTTTCTGAGGACCCGGCCGACTGCCCGCCCGGCACGCCGCTGATTCCCACGCTGCTCGACAAACGGGAGATCCGGCGCGTGCGCGCCGAGGCGCAGGCGGCCGACGGCGCGGTCGACGTCGACGCGCAGCTAGCCGGACGCGCACGCGACGCCGGCCCCGTGCATCCGAAACGGCTCTATCGCGCGGTGAAGCGGTTCTTCGCAACATCGGCCAACGCCGCCCAGCGCGCCGGCACACCGCACGCGCGCGCGTTCCTGGCCGCCAGCCCGCACTGGCTGCGCCACACCTTCGCATCGCACGCGCTCGCCAACGGCGTCAGTCTGGAAAGCGTGCGGATCTTCCTCGGCCACGCATCGCTCGGCACGACCACGATCTACTCGAATGTCGAGCTGGCTGTCGAAGAACGAAATAACTGCGAATATGAACGAATAAATTGCGAGCCCGATACCGTCCGGCGCAGAGGGGAGCTTGTTCGGGATGAGCTTGGAAGCCACTGAAGCGCTTCTCGGGCAGGGTGAGACATTCGCAGTTTATGCAATCACTCTGAAACATATTCGCGGAATTTGCGTTCAAACTTGAGAGCTTGTCGTCGCGACGCAACGCGTGGTCGAGCTGAATGAAAGTGCAGCAAAGCCGCGCCATATCTGCATGCGGGCACAAATTGGCCGTTCGCAGATTATTCGTTCATATTCGTAGTTATTTCGTTCTTCGACAATATGCGTCTCAGAGTACACAGCTCGCGCTGCTCACGAGCCTATGCTTGGGTATGGCGATCTCACTTGTCGGCTTTCGGGCACTTGCAACTTTCGTTGAGCCACCGAATAGCAGCGGCGCAGCCCTTTCACCCGATTGGTGGCAGTCACATGCTTTCACGATGCTTGACTGCCTCTTGACAGCTCTCCTTCTCGCAGGAGGAAGCAAGGGCATCCATACTTTCGCGATAACGCTCATCCGGGGAGTATCTGCAATCAGTAGGTCGATTTCTCCGACGCGACGAATTCGCGGGCCAACAAATTCCGTCAATGAGGCAAGCGAAAGCAAGTGAAATGGTCGCGTGTAAGCCCAAGCACCTGACGGCGACACCGACGTCGACGCGCAGCTGGCCGCGCGCGCGCGACGCGGGCCCGGTGCATCCGGAACGGCTCTATCGCGCCGTGAAGCGATTCTTCGCGACTGCGGCCGACGCCGCCCAGCGCGCCAGCACGCCGCACGCGCGCGCGTTTCTCGCCGCGAGCCCGCATTGGCTGCGCCATACTTTCGCGTCGCACGCGCTCGCGAACGGCGTGAGCCTGGAAAGCGTGCGGATCTTCCTGGGGCACGCGTCCCTCGGCACGACCACGATCTACTCGGCGGTCGAACTGGCGCGGCAGTACCGTGAGGCTGAGCTGTTCCTGCGCGAAGCCATGCCAGCCGGCACGCCGCGCGCGGCCGCCGGCTCGACGCCGCCTGAGCGCGGCGACCCGGTGCCAGCCGCCGCCACGGCCACCGGCGGATCCGCGCCGACGGCTACTGTCCACGTGACGCTGCGCGTCGCGCCTAAGCGCCCGGGCGGCCGCGGCCAGGTCCGCGCGCTGGAGCGCGTCGAGCGCGAAGTGCTGGCCGGCTTCGTGCGCACTCCAACGCACCAGCACACCACGGCGCTGCAGGTACCGTTCGACGGCACCGACGTCCTCGACCGGACCGTCGACGATCTGATGGTTGCGATCGCGCTGATCGCGGAGCAGCAGCGATGCGTCTCGGAGAGCGAGGCCTGCGCCGACGTCAA
This sequence comes from Burkholderia multivorans, assembly GCF_010645215.1. Classification (GTDB taxonomy): domain Bacteria; phylum Pseudomonadota; class Gammaproteobacteria; order Burkholderiales; family Burkholderiaceae; genus Burkholderia; species Burkholderia multivorans_A. Next base: position 15,863 of record NZ_JAAGNW010000152.1, read on the forward strand.
TGGCGCGCGATGGACATGGTAAGGGGCAAACACGTGACGCCCAAGTTGGCGCGACGCCTGTTTGTCGTGCTGGCCGCGATACGGCGCAAGATTGCATAGACATGGTGGTAGGGCGATGACCATCCACGTGACGCTGCGCATCCGCTCATATTGGCGAAAGTTGCCGATCGTCTGCCTATACTCGTTCTGGTAGCGGGCATTGTCCTCGCTGGAGTTGTTTTGACAAGCAGAAAAATCGACATGAGCGGATCTCACACTGCGTTTCTCGTCCTGGGTTTCGGCTGTATCGGTGCCGTGATTGGCTGGCTGGTGAGCATCGCGACACAGTTTGCCCCGGCATTTAGCCCGAAATGGCTAGCAGGGATGGTCGGAGCGATTTGTGGCGGTGCCGTGGTTAAACTAATTGGAGGCAGCGAAGACCATGTCGCGGCCTACGGAATCGGTCTGTTCATCTTGTTTGCCGCACGCACTGCACTCGTTGGAAGCCGCCCGGATAGCGTCCCGGGACCACGTGCGATGTGGGAGGTACGAGACAGACAGTCGGACGAACCCGACCCCTTGTACCAGGGCACGAAGCGAGAGTGCAATAGTTGGGTTCGCAAACAATCAGATGCCACCCGCTACTCGGTTCGGGAACGGCCCAGACGGGCATAGGAACACAGTAGGCGCGAGCTGCGCCCCGCACGGCCCGTTGCCGCAAATCGATGGTGAGCAGGAAGCGCTTGTTGGTAAGGGAGGCGTCGTGGTGCTTTTTCAAGCAGTGGTTCAAGGCTGGTTGCGCGACCCGGAGCATTGGCAACCCGGCTGCATCGC
>NZ_JAAGNW010000153.1:0-13883 GCF_010645215.1 Burkholderia multivorans
ATCGAACTCTATCCGCCCGTCGCGGCGCCCGACGCCATCGACTGATTCTGCTTGATCCGCATTCCGGCCGGCGGCGCAGCGCGCCCCGGCCGGCCTCGGCCGCCGCGTGCGGCCCTGCCTGAAACCGCTAGCGAACACGATCCATGGAACCTGTACAAGAGGATAGGGATGGCCTGCTCCTGCAACTGCTGTACGGTCAGTTGCAATCGATGGGCTGGTTGCCGGATGCGGCCACGCCGGTTCGCCGGCTGCGGGACGCGATGCCGCTGCGCGAGACGCATGGCCGCTGGCTGGAGGAGAGCCTGCGGATCCTGACGCGCGCGGGCCGGGTCGCGTTCGACGGCGCCGCCTGCCGCGCGCTCGCGGGCCGGGCCGATCCGGACGCCGCGTGGCGCGCGTGGGAACGGCATGTGCAGGCGTCGCGCGACGATGCGGCCGAGCGTCATGCGTCGGCGCTCGTCGACGCGACGCTGCGCGCGCTGCCCGAGATCCTGAGCGGCCGCCGCCTCGCGACCGACGTGGTGTTTCCCGACGGTTCGATGGCGCTGGTCGAGTGCGTCTATCGCGACAATCCGGTTTCCGATCACTTCAACGAGGCGCTGGCCGATTGCGTCGACGCGCATCTGGACGCGCGCTTGCGCGACGCGCCCGATGCGACGGTGCGCATCCTCGAAATCGGCGCTGGGACGGGCGGCACCAGCGTGTCGGTATTCCGGCGGCTGCGACGCTACGCGGCGCAGGTGGCCGAGTACTGCTATACCGATCTGTCGAAGGCGTTCCTGTTCCATGCCGAGGCGGCCTATGGCCCCGCTCATCCGTATCTGACGTACCGCACGCTGGACATCGGCGCGCCGCTCGCGGCGCAGGGCATCGCGCTGGCCGGCTACGATCTGGTGATCGCGACCAACGTACTGCACGCGACGCCGGACGTGCGGCGCAGCGTGCGCAACGCGAAGGCCGCACTGCGTCCGGGCGGCTTGCTGCTGCTCAACGAACTGAGCGACAAGCGGCTGTATTCGCATCTGACCTTCGGCTTGCTCGACGGCTGGTGGCTGTACGAGGATCCGGCGCTGCGGATCGAAGGGTCGCCGGTGCTGGCGCCCGACACCTGGCGCTTCGTGCTGGAGCAGGAGGGATTCCGCGCCGTGCGGTTCCCCGCGCACGACGCGCTCGCGCAGGGACAGCAGATCGTGGCGGCGGCGAGCGATGGCGTGATTCGTCAGGCGCACGCGGCGACGCCCGTCGCACGGCCCGCGCCGGAGCCGGTGCGAGCGGCGGCGACATCCGCGCCGGCGGTGCAGGCGCGGGCGCTCGGCGCGCTGCGCGACACGGTCGCGGCGAGCGTGGGCGCGGTCCTGCGCAGCGGCGCGGCCGAGATCGACCTCGATCAGCCGTTTTCCGACTATGGGCTGGATTCGATCCTCGGCGTGACGCTGGTGCGGCGTCTGAACGAGCAGCTCGGGATCCGTCTGAACTCGACCAGCGTGTTCGATTACTGCTCGGTCAATGCGCTCGCGCGTCATGCGGAGACCTTGCGCGGCACGCCCGCGCGCGCTGCGGCGGCTGCCGCGCGACCGGCGCCGGCGCACGGCGGCGGAGCCGCCGCGGAAGACGTGCGGGCGGCGGTGCTCGACTGCCTGTCGACGGTGCTGCGGGTCCGGGCCGAGGACATCGACAGCGACGCGCCGTTTTCCGACTACGGGCTGGATTCGATCCTCGGCGTCAACTTCGTGCGCCTGCTCAACGAGCGGCTGGCGGTACGGCTGCCGACCACCAGCCTCTTCGACTACAGCTCGGTGCGCGGCCTCGTCGCGCATCTCGACGGCCTGCGGCCGGCCGATCCCGCGCCCATGCCCGCGTCAGCGCCCATGCCTGCACCCGCTCGGATGCAGGCCGGTCGGGCCGTCGCGCCGGAACTGGGCGGGGCCGCGCCGGGACGCGAGCCGATCGCGGTCATCGGCATGAGCGGCCGCTACGCGAAATCGCGCAACCTCGATCAGCTGTGGCAACACCTGGAGAACGGGGTCGACCTCGTGGAGGACGTGACACGCTGGGATCTGTCGCGTCATCTGGAGGGCACGGCAAACTGCGAGACCGGCAGCTTCCTCGACACGATCGACGAGTTCGATCCGCTGTTCTTCAATATCTCGGGCATCGAGGCGACCTACATGGATCCGCAGCAGCGGATCTTTCTCGAAGAAGCCTGGACCGCGCTCGAAGACGCGGGCTATGCGGGCGCGTCGATGGCGGGGCGGCGTTGCGGCGTGTACGTGGGGTGCGGCGACGTCGAATACGCGAGCCTGCTTCCCGATGCGCCGCCCGCGCATGCGATGTGGGGCACGGCGACCTCGATCATCCCGGCGCGGATTGCGTACTACCTGAATCTGCAAGGTCCGGCGATCGCGATCGATACCGCGTGCTCGAGTTCGCTCGTCGCGACCCATCTGGCCTGTCAGGCGCTGTGGAACGGCGAGACCGAGCTGGCGCTGGCGGGCGGCGTGTTCCTGATGTGCACGCCGAACGTGTACAAGATCGCCAACCGTTCGGCGATGCTGTCGCCGACGGGCCAGTGCTTTACCTTCGACGATCGCGCCGACGGTTTCGTGCCGGGCGAAGGAGTGGGCGTCGTGGTGCTGAAGCGGCTGTCCGACGCGCTGGCCGACGGCGACACGATTCACGGCGTGATTCGCGGCAGCGGCATCAACCAGGACGGCGCCACGAACGGCATCACCGCGCCCAGCGCGCTGTCGCAGGAGCGGCTGGAGCGGCAGGTCTACGACACCTTCGGGATCGATCCGGCGGGCATCCAGATGGTGGAAGCGCACGGCACCGGCACCAAGCTCGGCGATCCGATCGAATACCAGGCGCTGACGCAGGCGTTCCGGGCCTATACCGACAAGCGCGAATACTGCGCGATCGGTTCGATCAAGACCAATCTCGGACACACCACGGCGGCCGCCGGCGTGACCGGACTGCTGAAGATCCTGCTGTCGCTGCGGCACGGGAAGATTCCGGCGTCGCTGAACTACGCGTCCGGCAACACGCATATCGAATTCGCGGACAGCCCGTTCTTCGTCAATACGCGCCTGCGGACCTGGCAGGTCGACGCGGGCGGGAAGCGGCGCGCGGCGCTCAGTGCGTTCGGCTTCAGCGGCACCAATGCCCATCTGGTCGTGGAGGAAGCGCCCGCGGTCGAGATCGTGCCGGCGGCGCGGCCCGGTTATCTGATCGTGCTGTCCGCCAAGTCCGACGAGCAGTTGCAGGCGCTGGTGCGCAGCATGCGCGACGCGTGCGCGGCGCGCGACGGCCTGCAGGGCGCGAACCTGAGCTTCACGCTGCTGCTGGGCCGCCAGCATTTCAGCCGCCGCTGGGCATGCGTCGCGCGCAGCATCGACGAGTTCGCGGCGCTCGCCACGGCATGGCTGGATCAGGGGCGCTCGCCGCGCGTGTATACCGGGCGCGTCAATGAAAAGCATCCGCCCGAGCAACCGGCGTTGCAGCGCTACGGCAACCAGTGTCTCGCGCAATGCCGGGATGCGGCGACGCCCGAGCGCTATCTGGAGGAACTGCACGCGGTCGCCGAGCTGTATGTGCAGGGCTATGCGCTCGACTATGCGCTGCTGTTCGCGGGCGAACGCCATCAGCGGCTGTCGCTGCCGACCTATCCGTTCGCGCGGGAACGCTACTGGGTGCCCGCGTCCGCCGCGCCGTCGGCGGCGGAGGCAGGGCCGGGGCTGCATCCGCTGGTCCAGCGCAATACGTCGGATTTCTCGGTGCAGCGCTATGGCGCGCGCTTCAACGGCGCGGAGCATTTTCTGGCGGATCACGTCGTGCGCGGCCGGAAGATGCTGCCGGCCGTTGCGTATCTGGAAATGGCGCGGGCGGCGGCCTGTCTGGCCGACGGCGCGCATGCGGGCTCCGTGCGGCTGAGTCATGTCGTGTGGGCGCGGCCGATCGTCGTGGACGATGCGCCGCTCGACGTGCAGGTCGAACTTGTGCCGCAGGAAGACGGCGGCATCGCATACCGGATCGGCCGCGACGCGCAAGGCGGCATGCAGGTGCATGGCGAAGGGCGGGTGCTGCTGGACGCGGCCGCTTCGCTGGCCGGCGGCACGCTGGATCTGGCGGCGCTGCGGCAGGCGTGCGCGACGCCGGTATCGGCGGCGCAGTGCTATGCGTTGTATCGGCGCATGGGTCTCGATTACGGCCGCGCGCATCAGTCGATCGAAAGCCTGTACGTGGGCGACGGGCAGGTGCTGGGGCGGCTGGTGTTGCCGCAGGCGGTGGCGGAGACGCGCGAACAGTACGTGCTGCATCCGAGCGTGATGGATGGCGCGTTGCAGGCGCTCGCGGGCTTGTTGCGGGACGAATGGGAGGCGACGGGGCGTTCGTCGCTGCCGTTCGCGGTGGATCAGGTCGACGTGCTGGACGGATGCGCGGAACGGATGTGGGTGTGGGCGCGGTTCAGCGCGGGGAGCGGGCCGGCGGCGCGGGTGCGGAAGTTCGACCTCGACGTGTGCGACGACGCGGGCCGGGTGTGCGTGCGTTTGCGCGGGTTCGCGACGAGAGTGATGGAGGAGGCGGTCGAACCCGCGTCGACTGGCGTCGACATCGAAACGCTGATGCTGCGCCCGGTGTGGGAGGCGGAGCGCGTCGCCGCACGCGCGGACCTGCCTGCTTACAGCGAGCATCTGGTGCTGCTCGTGGGCGGGCAGACGGATGTAGCTGCGTTGTCGTCGCAACTGAATGCGCGTTGCGAGATCCTGTCAGGCGATTACGCGTCGCAGGCGGAAGCCCTGATGACGCATGTTCAAGCGCTGTTGCGCGTGAAGCATGCCGGGCCGGTGCTGATCCAGGTGGTCGTGCCGGCATCCGGAGCGGAGCAGGTGTCGGCGGGATTGTCGGGCTTGCTGAAGAGCGCGAAGCTCGAACAGCCGAAGCTGATCGGGCAATTGATCGAAGTGGAGCGCGAGGACGATGCGGTTCAACTGGCGATCAAGCTGAAGGAAAACCGCTCAACGCCGCATGACGCGCAGATCCGTTACGCGGAAGGCGAACGGCAGGTGCTGCGCTGGCACGAGGTTGAGGAAACCCTTCCGGAACAGCCGTGGAAAGCGGGCGGCGTGTATCTGATCACGGGCGGCCTCGGTGGTCTCGGCCGAATCTTCGCGAACGAAATCGCTGCTCGCGCGCCGGGCGCGACGTTGATCCTGAGCGGCCGCAGCGCGCTCGGCGCATCCGGGCGCGAACAACTGCGTGAACTGGAAGCCCGAGGCGCGACAGTCGAATATCGCGAACTGGATGTATCGAACCGCGACGCGGTGCGGCAAGCCGTGCTGGAGATCCAGGAAGCGCACGCGGGCCTGAACGGAATCGTGCACGCGGCGGGCGTGCTGCGTGATGGTCTGCTGATGCACAAGACGGTGCCCTCATTGCACGAAGTGCTGAGCCCGAAGGTCGCGGGCCTGGTGAATCTGGACGAAGCGAGCCGCGACATCGAACTCGATTGTTTCCTGTGTTTCTCGTCGCTGACGGCGGTGTGGGGCAACACGGGCCAGACGGACTACGCGGCGGCGAACGGTTTCATGGATGCATTCGCCACCTACCGCAACAGCCAGGTGGCGATGGGCCGCCGCCACGGCCGGACGCTCTCGCTGAACTGGCCGCTGTGGCGCGAAGGCGGAATGCAGGTGGATGCGTCCGTGGAGCGTGCATTGGCCGACGCCACAGGCATGGTGGCGATGTCGAATGCAGACGGCATCGACGCGCTGTTCGACGCATGGGGCAGCGGCCGCGATCAGGTCATGGTGGCGGCGGGGCATGCGGCGCGGATCCTGTCGGCGCTGGCGCGTCCTGCAGCGACGGCGGCATCCGCGCACGCCCCGGTCGCCGCCGTTGCGCCGGAGGCGGTAACGGACCTCTCCGGAAAGACGGCGCGCTACCTGTGCACGCTGTGCGCGGACGTGTTGCACCTGCCGCCCGAAAAAATCGAAATCGATGCGCCGCTGGAAAAATACGGCATCGACTCGATCCTCGTGATGAGCCTGACCAGGGCGCTGGAACACATCTTCGGCCCGTTGTCGAAAACCCTGTTCTTCGAATATCAGACGCTGCAGGAACTGGCCGGCTATTTCGTCGCGCATCACGCGGGGAAACTGGCGTCGCTGCTGGCAACGCCGGTTGCGCCCGCGCCCGCCGCGCCGGCCGCCGGCACCGCACCGGTCGCGGCGCGCGGCGCGGCCCGTCGCCTGGACGCCGCCCGCACGCTGTCCCGCCGGACGGCGCGGCCGGGCGCACCGGCGTCGCACGACGAGATCGCGATCGTCGGCGTGGCGGGCCGCTATCCGCAGGCGGACGATCTGGCCGCGTTCTGGGACAACCTGCGCGGCGGCGTCGACAGCATCGTCGAAGTGCCGTCCGATCGCTGGGACCACAGCCGGTACTTCGATCCCGACAAGGAGCGCGCAGGCAAGACCTACGCGAAGTGGGGCGGCTTCATCGGCGGCGTGGACGAATTCGATCCGCGCTTCTTCAACATCGCACCGAGCGAGGCCGAACGGATCGATCCGCAGGAGCGTCTGTTCCTGCAATGCGCGTATGCGGCGCTGGAAGACGCGGGCTACACCCGCGAAGCGCTTGCGCAGTGCCGGGCGTCGGGGATGCCGGGCAATGTCGGCGTGTATGTCGGCGTGATGTACGAGGAATACCAGCTGTACGCCGCGCAACAGCAGCTGCTCGGACACGGAACGACCGTCATGTGCAGTCCGTCGTCGATCGCGAACCGGGTGTCGTATTTCCTGAACCTGCATGGTCCGAGCCTGGCGGTCGATACGATGTGCTCGTCGTCGCTGACGACGGTGCATCTGGCCTGCGAAGCGTTGCGGCGCGGCGATTGCGAGATGGCGATCGCAGGCGGCGTGAATGTGTCGATCCACCCGAACAAGTATCTGGTATTGGCGAACGGCAAGTTCGCGTCGAGCAAGGGCCTGTGCGAAAGCTTCGGCCAGGGCGGCGACGGGTATGTGCCCGGCGAGGGCGTCGGGGCCGTGATCCTGAAACCGCTCGCGCAGGCGATCGCCGACGGCGACCACATCCACGGCGTGATTCGCGCGACCAGCATCAATCACGGCGGCAAGACCAACGGCTATTCGGTGCCCAACCCGGTGGCGCAGGCGAACGTGATTGCACGCGCGCTCAAGGCGGCCGCGATTCATCCGCGCACGATCAGCTATATCGAAGCGCATGGTACGGGCACGTCGCTGGGCGATCCGATCGAGATCACCGGCCTGGGCAAGGCGTTCGACGAGGCGGCGGATGCGCTGGGTGTGGGGACGCCGGAGCGGCAGTACTGCGCGCTGGGGTCGGTGAAGTCGAACATCGGGCACGCGGAAAGCGCGGCGGGCGTGGCGGGGCTGACGAAGGTGCTGCTGCAGATGCGTCATGGCCTGCTTGCGCCGAGCCTGCATGCGCGGACGCTGAATCCGAACATCACGTTCGAGGAGACGCCGTTCGTCGTGCAGCAGGAGCTGGCGGAATGGAAGCGTCCGGTGCTGGATGGCCGCGAGTATCCGCGGATTGCCGGTGTGTCGTCGTTCGGCGCGGGCGGTTCGAATGCGCATGTGATCGTCGAAGAGTATCGGGATTCCGGCACGGTCGCGGGCTATCAGTTGCCCGACGGCCAGCCCGCGCTGGTGGTGCTGTCGGCGCGCAACGGTGAGCGTTTGCGGGAGCGTGTGCGCCAGCTGGCGGATGCGCTGGAGCGCGGCGAGATCACGGATGCGAACCTCGCCGATGCGGCGTACACGCTGCAAGTGGGCCGCGAAGCGATGGACGAGCGGCTGGCCGTGCTGGCGGGTTCTGCACAGGTGCTGGCGGACAAGCTGCGCGCGGTGCTGGCGGGCGACACGCGTATCGACGGCGTGTATCGCGGGGAAGTCCGGAAGCATCGGGAAGAGCTGTCGCTGCTGGCGTCGGACGAGGATCTGTCGGAGGTGGTGAGCGGATGGCTGGCCAAGGGCAAGCACGGCAAGCTGCTGGAGATGTGGGTGAAGGGATTCGGGGTGGAGTGGGCGCGGTTGTACGGCGAACACAAGCCGAGCCGGATCAGCCTGCCGACGTATCCGTTCGCGAAGGAACGGTGCTGGTTGCCGGAAGTGCCGATGGCGGCGGTGGATATGTCGCGCGCGGTCGCGGGTCTGCATCCGCTGGTGCAGCGGAACACGTCGGATCTGGATGGGCTGAGGTACAGCACGGTATTCGACGGCGCAGCGTTCTTCCTGTCGGACCATCGGGTGCAGGGGCGGAAGGTGCTGCCGGGTGTCGCGTATCTGGAGATGGTGCGCGCGGCGCTGGGTCTGGCGGATGGCGGCGATGCGATGACGCGCGGCGTGAGGCTGAGCCAGGTGGTGTGGAGCCGTCCGCTGGTGGTGGAGGGTGGTCCGGTGGAGGCGCAGCTTGGGCTGTATCCGGAGGAAGACGGGACGCTGACGTACGAGGTGTATGGAGAGGATGCGTCGGGGCCGGTGACCTACAGTCAGGGGCGAGTCGAACGGATCGAAGCAGGCGAGCCGGAGCGGTTGGACGTGGAATCGCTGCGTGCGCAATGCGGCGTCAAGGCGTGGGCGGCCGAGGCATGCTATGCGCGCTTCTCGGAGCGCGGGCTGCAATACGGTCCTGCTCATCGGGCGATCGAGAACCTGTATGCGGGCGAAGGGCAGGTGCTGGGGCGGCTGGTGCTGCCGTCGGCGGTGAGCGACACGCGCGAGCAATACGTGCTGCATCCGAGCGTGATGGATGGCGCATTGCAGGCGGTGGCGGGGGTGCTGGGCGAGGAATGGGAATCGACGGGGCGTTCGTCGGTGCCGTTCGCGGTGGATCAGGTCGACGTGCTGGACGGATGCGCGGAACGGATGTGGGTGTGGGCGCGGTTCAGCGCGGGGAGCGGGCCGGCGGCGCGGATGCGGAAGTTCGACCTCGACGTATGCGACGACGCGGGCCGGGTGTGCGTGCGTATGCGCGGGTTCACGGCAAGGGTGATCGAGGAGGCGGCCGAGTCTGCATTGACCGCTGCCGACACGGAAACGCTGCTGCTGCATCCGGCATGGGAGACGGCGCACGTGACCGAAAATGCGGAAGCCCTGGCTTACAGCGAGCATCTGGTGCTGCTCGTGGGCGGGCAGACGGATGCAACTGCGTTGTCGTCGCAACTGAATGCGCGTTGCGAGATCCTGTCAGGCGATTACGCGTCGCAGGCCGAAGCCCTGATGGCGCATGTTCAATCGTTGCTGCGTGCGAAGCATGCCGGGCCGGTGCTGATCCAGGTAGTTGTGCCCGCGTTCGGCGCGGAACAGGTATCGGCAGGATTGTCGGGCCTGCTGAAGAGCGCGAAGCTCGAACAGCCGAAGCTGATCGGGCAATTGATAGAAGTGGAGCGTGAGGAAGATGCGATTCAACTGGCGATCAAGCTGAAGGAAAACCGTGCGACGCCGGACGATGCGCAGATCCGTTACGCGGAAGGCGAACGGCAGGTGCTGCGCTGGCACGAGGTTGAGGAAACCCTTCCGGAACAACCGTGGAAAGCGGGCGGCGTGTATCTGATCACGGGTGGCCTCGGTGGTCTCGGCCGAATCTTCGCGAACGAAATCGCTGCTCGCGCGCCGGGCGCGACGCTGGTGCTGAGCGGCCGCAGCGCGCTCGGCGAAGCGGGACGTGAACAACTGCGTGAACTGGAAGCCCGAGGCGCGACAGTCGAATACCGCGAACTGGATGTATCGAATCGCGACGCGGTGCGGCAAGCCGTGCTGGAGATCCAGGAAACGCACGCGGGCCTGAACGGAATCGTGCACGCGGCGGGCGTGTTGCGTGATGGCCTGCTGATGCACAAGACCGCGTCTTCGCTGCACGAAGTGCTGAGCCCGAAGGTTGCTGGCCTCATGAATCTGGACGAAGCGAGCCGCGACATCGGACTGGATTGTTTCATCTGCTTCTCGTCGCTGACGGCGGTGTGGGGCAACACGGGCCAGACGGACTACGCGGCGGCAAACGGCTTCATGGATGCGTTCGCCACCTACCGCAACAGCCAGGTGGCGATGGGCCGCCGTCACGGCCGGACGCTCTCGCTGAACTGGCCGTTGTGGCGTGAAGGCGGAATGCAGGTGGATGCGTCCGTGGAGCGCGCCTTGGCCGACGCCACCGGCATGGTGCCGATGTCGAATGCACACGGTATCGACGCGCTGTACCGCGCCTGGAGCAGCGGTTTCGATCAGGTCGCGACGGCGGAAGGCGACCGCACGCGTATCAGCCGTCTCTTCGGCCTCGACGTCCCGGTTCCCGCCGCGACAGGTGCCGTCGCCCCGGCCTCCGTACCCGCACGCACTTCCACGGCGGACACCCACAGCCTGCGCGACAAGATTCGCCAGCTGCTGAGCGAGTCGATCTCGGCGCTGCTGAAGGTCCGTCTGGAGGACATCGATCCGGATGCCGAATTCAACGACTACGGCTTCGAATCGGTCAGCCTGACGCAGTTCGGCAATCGCCTGAACCAGGCGTTCGGCACGCGCATCGCGCCGACGCTGTTCTTCGAATACCCGACGCTGAACAGTTTCGCCGGGCACCTCGCCGACGCCTACCAGCCGCTGTTCGCCGAACGTTTCAGCACGCCCGCCCAACCGGCGCCCGCCGCGCCCCGGACCGACACCCCCGCGGCCTCCGCCGCGCCTGCCGCGCCCGCACGCGCGTCCGCCCTCCGGCCGCGCCGCGCCGTCGCGCCTGCGCTTGGCCGCGCGACGGCCGCGCGCGAGCCGGTCGCGATCATCGGCATCAGCTGCCGCTTCCCGCAGGCGGCCGACCTCGACGCGTTCTGGCGCAACCTGTCCGGCGGCCGCGACAGCATCACCGAAGTCCCGGCCGACCGCTGGGACTGGCAGGCGATCTACGGCGATCCCAAGACCGAAGACAACCGCACCAATGCGAAATGGGGTGGTTTCATCGACGGAATCGGCGATTTCGATCCGCTGTTCTTCGGCATTTCGCCGAAGGAAGCCGAACTGATGGATCCGCAGCAGCGCCTGCTGATGATGCATGTATGGAACACGCTGGAGGACGCGGGTTACGCGGCGGCCGGGCTGGCGGGCAGCCAGACGGCGCTGTTCGCGGGCACCTACGGCACCGGTTACGGCGATCTGATCAAGCGGGCGCAGGTGGCGATCGACGGCTATTCGTCCACCGGCACCGTGCCGTCGGTGGGGCCGAACCGGATGAGCTACTTCCTCGATTTCCACGGCCCGAGCGAGCCGGTGGAAACCGCGTGCTCCAGCTCGCTGGTGGCGATCCACCGCGGCGTGCAGGCGATCGAGAACGGCGAATGCGAGCTGGCGATCGTGGGCGGCGTCAACACGGTGCCGACGCCCGACGCCACGATCAGCTTCAGCCGGGCGGGGATGCTGAGCACCGACGGCCGCTGCAAGACCTTCTCGGACCAGGCGAACGGTTACGTGCGCGGCGAAGGCGTCGGCATGCTGCTGCTCAAGCGGCTGAGCGCGGCGGAACGCGACGGCGATCATATCTACGGCCTGATTCGCGGCACCGCGGAGAACCACGGCGGCAAGGCCAACTCGCTGACCGCGCCGAATCCGCACGCGCAGGCGGCGCTGATCAAGACCGCGATCCGCCGGGCCGGTGTCGATCCCGCGACGATCGGCTATATCGAGGCGCACGGCACGGGCACGCCGCTCGGCGATCCGATCGAGATCAACGGCCTGAAGATGGCATTCCGGGATCTGAACGCGGAAGCGGGCCATCCGGACCCGGCGCACGCCCACTGCGGGATCGGTTCGGTGAAGACCAACATCGGCCACCTGGAACTGGCGGCCGGGATCGCGGGCGTGATCAAGGTGCTGCTGCAGATGCGGCACCGGACACTCGCGCCGAGCCTGCATTGCGACACGCTCAATCCGTATGTCGAACTCGACGGCAGCCCGTTCTACGTCGTGCGGGAGAAACGCGAGTGGCTGCCGGTTCACGACGCGGCGGGCCGGCCGTTGCCGCGGCGCGCGGGGGTGTCGTCGTTCGGTTTCGGCGGCGTGAACGCGCATGTCGTGCTGGAAGAGTACGTGCCGAGTGCGGTTGCGGCGGCGGCGGGCGATGCGCATCCCGCGCTGATCGTGTTGTCCGCGCGCAATGCGGAGCGCTTGCAGGCGCGCGTGCAGCAGCTGCTCGACGCGGTGCGCCAGGGCGTGGTGAACGACCGCAACCTGACGGCCGCCGCCTACACGCTGCAGGGCGGCCGCGATGCGATGGCGCAGCGTCTCGCGTTCGTCGCGCCGTCGGCCGGGCAACTGGCCGCCACGCTGGAAGCGATCGCGTCCGGCCGGCCCGCGCCCGACGGTGTCTGGCAGGCCGAGGTGCGCCGCCAGAACGACGAACTGTCGGTGTTCGGCGCCGACGAGGATCTCGACCGGGCGCTCGATGCGTGGCTCGCCAAGGGCAAGTATCACAAGCTGCTGGAGCTGTGGGTCAAGGGACTCGCGTTCGACTGGCGGCGCCTGTACGGCGCGCACCGGCCGACGCGGATCAGCCTGCCCGCCTATCCGTTCGCGCAGGAACGCTACTGGATCGAAGCGTCGGCCGGAGCGGCCGCGCCATCGGCCGCCCCTCGCGAACATGTCGACGACGCGCTGCTCGGCCGTCTGCTGGACGGGTTGCTGGATGACTCGGTCAGTGTCGATACGGCCGCGCGGCAAGCCCGGCGCGCGATGTTGTCGTGACCAACAGGAATCGCAAAGTGACGGATCTCGTTCAATACATCTTCGGCGAAGTCAAACACCGGCGTCTGTCCAAGGGCGACGCGCTGGACTTCATCCGCCAGCTGCAGCCGCGCGGGGAGACGGGCGGCGCGCCGCTGCATCCGCTCGTGCATCGCAATACCTCGGACCTCGCCGAACAGCGTTTCAGCACCACGCTGCACGCGCAGGCGTTCTTCCTGGCCGATCACGTGGTCAAGGGGCAGCGCGTGCTGCCCGGCGTGTGCTATCTGGAGATGGCGCGGGAAGCGCTGGCGCGCGCGTCGGAGGCGCCTGCGCCGGAAGCGGGCATGCGCCTGCGCAACGTGGTATGGGCGCGGCCCGTCGTGGTTCAGGACAGCCCGGTGGAGGCGCATATCGGGCTCTACCCGGAAGCGGACGGCGCGATCGACTACGAGATCTACGTGCGCTCCGGCGAAGCGGACGGCGCGCCCGCGATTCACAGCCGGGGGATGGCGGAGTGGACGCCCGGCGCGGTCGAGACGGTCGACCTCAGCGCGCTGCGCGCGTCCTGCACGCGTGAATACCTGACGTCCGACGCGTTCTACGCGCTGTATCGCGACAAGGGGCTGGCGCTCGGCCCCGGCCTGCGCGCGGTGCAGGAACTGTGGATGGGCGAGGACGCGGTGCTGGCGCGGCTCGCGCAGCCGGAAGGGACCGCGCACGACGGGTACGTGCTGCATCCGAGCCTGATGGATGCCGCCGTGACCGCGTCGGTAGGCTTGCGGGTCAGCGGCGGGGGCGTCGATGGTCCGCTGGCGCTGCCGTTCGCGCTGCAGGAGCTGGAGGTGTTGGGCAGCGCGGGCCTGAGCGGCGACGCGTGGGCGGTGGCGCGCTTCAGCCCGGGCAGCCGCGCGACCGACCGCGTGCAGAAATACGACATCGATATATGCGATGCGGACGGACAGGTGCGCGTGCGCTTTCGCGGATTCTCGACGCGGATTCTCGATCAGGCGCCCGCTGCGCGCGCACAAGAGACCGAGCCGGAAACGCTGCTGCTGCAGCCGGACTGGCGGGCCGCGCCGGTTCTGCCCGGCGCGCCGCCGCATGACGGCGGGCATCGCGTGCTGTGCGTCGGCGGTG
>NZ_JAAGNW010000153.1:13893-15708 GCF_010645215.1 Burkholderia multivorans
AGTCGATGCGGCGGCGCTGGCAGCGCGGCTGGCGGCGCGCTGCGCGGCGCTGCCGGACGATTTCGCGGCGCAGGTCGACGCCGTGCTGGAGCAGGTGCGCGCGGCACTGGAGGCGGATCCGTCGAAACCGTTGCTGACGCAACTGGTGGTGCCCGCCTCGGGGGCTGGGCAGGTATCGGCGGCGCTCGACGGCGTGCTGCGCAGCGCGCGGCTGGAATACCCGCGATTCGTCGGGCAGGTGATCGAAACCGACGAGAACGATGTCGAACGCCTCGCCGCCCTGTTGCTGGAGAACAGCCGCCATCCCGACGATCGGCGGATCCGCTATGCGGGCGGAGAACGGCAGGTGCTGGGCTGGCGCGAACTGACGGTCGACGCGCCGCGCGTGCCGTGGAAAGACGGCGGCGTGTATCTGATCACGGGCGGTCTGGGCGGCCTCGGTTATCTGACGGCGCGCGAGATCGCCGGGCGCGTCGGCGGCGCGACGCTGGTGCTGACCGGACGACGCCCGATCGAATCGATCGACG
This sequence comes from Burkholderia multivorans, assembly GCF_010645215.1. Lineage (GTDB taxonomy): Bacteria > Pseudomonadota > Gammaproteobacteria > Burkholderiales > Burkholderiaceae > Burkholderia > Burkholderia multivorans_A. The sequence goes on from NZ_JAAGNW010000153.1 coordinate 14,421, forward strand.
CGCCGGCCGGCCTGGAGCGCATCCGCGCGCTGGAGGCGCTGGGCGCGACGGTCGATTACCGGTCGCTCGACGTGACGGATCGCGACGCGGTCGCGCAGGCGGTTCTGCAGGTGCGGGAGGATCACCAGGCGCTGGACGGTATCGTGCATGCGGCCGGGGTGCTGCGCGACGGCCTGCTGGCGAAGAAGACGCCCGCCGAGTGCGCCGCCGTGCTGGGGCCGAAGGTGGCGGGGCTGATTCATCTGGACGAAGCGAGCCGCGCGCTGGATCTCGACTGCTTCATCTGCTTCTCGTCGCTGGCCGGGGTGCTGGGGAATGCCGGGCAAACCGACTACGCTGCCGCGAATGCCTTCATGGACGCGTATGCAGCGCACCGCAACCGCCTCGCGGCGAGCGGGCAGCGGCGCGGCCGCATGGTGTCGGTGAACTGGCCGCTGTGGCAGGACGGCGGCATGCGCGTGGATGCGTCGGTGGAACGCGCGCTGGGCAGCGGCCTGGATCAGGTCGCCGTGGCCGAGGGGCGCGCGGCGCGGATGCGGGAGGTGTTGCTGGGGCGCGCGGCGGCGGTGGACGCGGACGTGGAGGAGGCGGTGCCGGCCACGGTGGAAGCCGTGGCCGCACCACTCGCGCCCGCCGAAAGCGCGGCGAGCGCGGACAGTCCGGCGCTGCTGGACAAGGTCAGGCGGCTGCTGATCCAGGCCGCTGCGAAGCTGCTCAAGCTGAAAGCGACGGAAATCAACGGCGACGCCGAACTGAGCAGTTACGGATTCGATTCGCTGATGCTGGCGGAATTCGTCAACCGGCTGAATCAGGACTACCGGTTCGGCCTCGCGCCGACGGTGTTCTTCGAATACTCGACGCTGAACAGGTTCGCCCGTCATCTGAGCGAGCAGCATCAGGCGCTGCTGGCGGAGCATTTCGAGGTGCGCGGCAAACCGTCCGCACCGGCGGCGGCGCGCGCCACGGCGCAGGCGAGCCCGGCGCCGTCCGCTGCGCCGGCGCGGCAGGCGGGGCGGCGCGCGCGGCTTGCCGCGCCGGGGCCCGTGCCGGGTGTCGGCGCGGCCGCCGCCGCGCGGCCGGACGATGACCCCGTGGTGATCGTCGGCATGAGCGGCTGCTTTCCGATGGCCGACGACGTCGACGCCTTCTGGCGCAATCTCGCCGACAGCCGCACCTGCATTCGCGAGGTGCCGGCCGATCGCTGGGACTGGCGCGACTACTGGGGCGATCCGGTCAGGGAAATCGACAAGACCAATATCAAGCTGGGCGGTTTCATCGACGGCGTCGG
>NZ_JAAGNW010000153.1:15718-16419 GCF_010645215.1 Burkholderia multivorans
CGAGGATGCCGGACACGCGCCCGCGAGCCTCGCCGGCAGCCACACCGCGCTGTTCGCGGGGACCGCCAGCACGGGTTACAGCCGGCTGGTGTTCCGCGCGCAGATGGCGATCGAGGGGTACATGAACACGGGCGCCGCGCCGTCGGTCGGGCCGAACCGGATGAGCTATTTCCTGGACCTGCATGGTCCCAGCGAACCGGTGGAGACGGCCTGTTCGAGCGCGCTGGTGGCGATCCGGCGGGGCGTGCAGGCGATCCAGAGCGGCGAGTCCGAGATGGCGATTGTCGGCGGCGTGAACACGATCGTCAATCCGGATGCGCATATCAGCTTCAGCAAGGCCGGCATGCTGTGCGAGGACGGCCGCTGCAAGACGTTTTCCGATCAGGCGAACGGCTATGTGCGCGGCGAGGGTGTCGGCATGCTGCTGCTCAAGCGGCTGTCGGCGGCGGAGCGCGACGGGGATCACATCTACGCGATCGTGCGCGGGACGGCCGAGAACCACGGCGGGCGCGCGAATTCGCTGACCGCGCCGAATCCGAACGCGCAGGCGGAACTGATCAAGGCGGCGTTCCGCGAGGCCGGAATCGATCCGCGCACGGTGGGGTACATGGAGGCGCACGGCACGGGCACGCCGCTCGGGGATCCGGTCGAGGTCAACGGGCTGAAGATGGCGTTCCGCGATCTGTATGCGGCGACGGGCG
>NZ_JAAGNW010000154.1:0-5708 GCF_010645215.1 Burkholderia multivorans
GATGTGTACGCGATGGGTATCCTGCATCCTGGCTCGACGTCGTGATGACAACAGGTGTCAAGGTTACCACCCGTGCCGGCCTGTCGATCGATCGCCCCAGCGACCCTCGCCGGAATCACGAGCCGATGCAGCCTGAATTGCCGGCCTCGATGGAGCCGCCCGGCAGCGGCCCGTCGACCGGCGTAACCAGCGAGCCGAGCGCGACGCCGCGGCCGGCCGCCGACACGCATTGACACCGGCGGACGTGTCATGCAATCCCGGCGCGCGTAGCCTAGAATGTCACGCCACGGTTTTCCTTCCTCCCGCGCCACGCAGCGACGCCCAGGACCTCATGACTTCCGCATCCCGTTTCGCCGGCAAGCACGTGCTGATCGTGCACGGCTACACCGCATCGCCCACCGACAACTGGTTCCCCTGGCTCGCCGAGACCCTGCGCGCGGAAGGCGCGCGCGTCGACGTGCCGGCGATGCCGGCTCCGGATGAGCCCGAGCCGCGCGCGTGGGCCGCGGCGCTGCGCGAGATCCTGCCCGCCGCCGACACGAATACCCTGCTCGTCGGCCACAGCCTCGGCTGCATCGGCGTGCTCCGGCATCTGCTGGCGCTGCCGGCCGACACCCGGGTCGGCGGCCTGCTGCTCGTGTCCGGCTTCGACCGGACCCTGTCGACGCTGCCGACGCTGCGGGCGTTCACCGATACGCCGCTCGATCACGCCGAGGTGATCCGGCGCGCGTCCGGAATCGCGTCGATCTTCTCCGACAACGATACGATCGTGGCGCCGGCCGCGTCGCGCGAATTGTCCGCGTCGCTGCGCGGCGCGAACGAGGTGGTGCCCGGCGCCGGCCACTTCCTCGACCGCGACGGTTTTACCCGGCTCCCGCAGGCCCATGCCGCGCTCGTCGCGCTGCAGGCGAACGCGCGCGCAGGCCTGCGCGCATCACGATGACACGAGGCAAGCGCCTGCTGATCGGCTTCGCGCTCGGCGTCGCGGGCCTGGCCGCGGCGCTCGCCGCGCTGCACGAGGACCTCGAGATCCGCGCCGACCAGTTCCTCGCCCGGCCACCCGCCGAGGTCTGGCGCGTGGTGACGGATCGCGCGGCCTATCCGGCGTGGAATCCGTTCATCACCGAGATCGACGGCCCGTTCCGCGCGGGCGCGACGCTGCACATCGTGCTCGGACGCGGCGCGGACGCGATGACCTTCAGGCCGGTCGTGCAACGCGTCCGCGACGACGCGGAGATCTGCTGGCGCGGCAGCGTAGGCGTCGCGGGGCTGTTCGACGGCACCCACTGCCTGCGCCTCGCGGCCGTCGCGGGCGGCACCCGCTTCGAGCAGAGCGAACGGTTCTCGGGATGGTTCGCGGGCCGGCTGACGCGCGCGGTGGTCGAGGACACCCGCCTCGAATTCGTCGCGATGAATGCCGCGCTCGAGCGACGCGTCGAATCAGGTACGCGCTGACCGGATCGCGCATGCGAAGACGACGCTGCGGATGCGGCGAGGCCGGCCGCGCACCGTGTGACTGCGGCACGCCTGGCCGTGCGACCTTGCGACGGCATCGACGCCGTCGTCCGGACCGCCCTTGCCGCACGCCGCCGTGCCCCTGCCTTGAAACGCCTTCGCAGAAGAATCAGCGCCCGCCCGCCTTCGGCAGCGCCAGCAGCGATTCCGTCATCACGTCCGCGAGCCGCAGCGCGGACATCGGCCCCCCGAAGCCCCAGATATTGCGCTCGACGAGCGCGACCCGCCCCGCGCGCTGCGCGGGCACGAACCGCCACACCGGCGAATCGAGCTTCGCGCCGAGCGGCACGTCGGGCCCCGTCGCGCTGACGAACAGCACCGCGAGTTCCGGCCGCTTCAGCAAATCTTCCGACGTCACGTAGGCCGTGCCCTCGCGGGTCGACTCGCCGGGCCAGGGCATGAGCCCCAGCGCACGCGCGACGCCCGCCGCGGTGCTGTTGCCGGTGAAGGCCCAGTAGCGGTCGGGCAGCCCCAGTTCCTGCAGCCAGGCGACCTGCTCGCCGCGCCGCCCGGCCTCGGCGAGCCGCCGCGCGTTGCGCGCGAGCCCGGCCTCGAGCCGCGCGTCGACCGCGCGCGCCGCCTCCACGCGGCCGGTCAGGCAGCCGAGCGTGCGCAGGATCGCACGCGCCCAGTCGAGCTGCGTCACCTGCCGGCCGTCGCGCACGAAGTTCGGACTGTAGGCGAACAGCACGGTCGGCGCGATCCGCTCCAGCGCCGCGAAGATCGCCGCATGCCGCAGCCCCACGCCGAGAATCAGATCGGGCCGCGCGGCCGCGATCGCTTCGAGGCTCGGCTCCTGGCGCGTGCCGATGTCCGGCACCCGGGCGAGCCGCGCGTCGTCGTAACCGATCCAGCCCGGGTAGTACTCGGGATCGGCCATGCCGACGGGCGTGATGTCCAGCGCCGCGAGATCCTCGGCGAACATGAATTCGAGCACGACGATCCGGGCCGGCCGCGCCGGCAGCACGGCGCTCGCCTGCGACACCACGGGATTGCCGGCAAGCGGCCCGCAGGCCGCGCCGGGCAGCACCTCGGCCGCGGCGCGCGCGACCGGCGCGAACGCCGCGCCGCACGCCGCCGCCAGCGCCGCGCCGAGCACGCGACGCCGGGGAGCCTGCACGCTCATCGCATCGCCTCCTGCAACGCGATCGCGTCGTCGCACATCGTCAGCAGCAGCGGACAACTTCCACACAGTTGGGTCTCTCCCGGGATTTCATTGCGCATGCAGCACACGCGGCGCGCGCGGAACGGATTCGGCAGCCGCGTCGAGCACGGCCGTGTGCGCCGCACCGGCAGGCGCAGCGGATTCGCTTCGCCGTGCGCGTCGAGCGGGCCGAACAGCCAGGCGGCATCGTCGGCCGCGCCGGGGATCTCCGCGCACTGTTCGAACAGGTAGTCGAGCAGATTGCCGGCATTGCTCCACAACACGCGCGGCGACAGCTTGGTCATCGCGACCAGCTGCCCGATCACCTCGTGCAGGTGCGCGACGAGCGGCCCATAGCGGCGCGCCGGATCGGGGTCGGCCGCGCCGAGCGCGGCCGTGTCGACGCTGAGCGCGACCGGCAGCCCCGCGCGCAGCGCGACCCGCGCGCCCGTCAGATCGAGCGGCCGGCCGAGCAGCAGCGCGCTGGCGAAACCCGCCGTCGCCGCGAAGCCGAAGTAGTACTTGCTCCATTGCGACAGCAGCGCCCGCGCATGCTGGTCCGCATCGCCGCCGTACAGCGCGACCATCGCGTCGAGGAGCGCGTGACGCTCGCCGTCGAGCGCCGCCGCCGGCAGCACGACCGCGTGCGCGGACGCCTCGGCGACGAAGGCGGGCTCGACCGCGCCGGACGGCGCGCCGAGCCATACGTGTTCGAGGTAATGGGCGATCGACGCGGGCACGAAGGCCGCGAAACATTGCGCCCCCCTGCCGTCCGGCCAGGACGCGGCCGGTTTCAGGTTCATCCGCCCCCCCGCGCGCCGCGGCGCTCGCGCCGGGCCTCGGCAACCAGGAGCGCGAGCAGGTACGGCGCGCCGATCAGCGCGGTCAATACGCCGGCCGGAATCTCGCGCGGCGCGAGCAGCGTGCGCGCCGCGATATCGGCGGCCGCCAGCACGAGCGCGCCGCACACGGCCGCGAGCCACAGCCGGGTGCGATGCGCGCGCGCGCCGAGCAGCGCCGCGAGATGCGGCGCCATCAATCCGATGAAGCCGATCGGCCCGACCGCCGCGACCGCCGCGCAGGCCGCGAGCGTCGCCACCGCGAGCACGAGCGGGCGCAGCACGCCGAGCGGCAGGCCGAGCGCGGCCGCCTGATCGTCGCCGAGCGCGAGCAGGTCGAGCGGCTTCGCGAGCAGCGCGAACACCGGCAGCGCGAGCGCGCACCACGGCAGCAGCGCGACGACCTCGCCCCAGCTGCGGCCATAGGTGCCGCCGATCAGCCACACGACGAAGCGCGCGGGCTGCACGCTCTGCTGGGTGATCAGCCATTGCGACAGCGTGGTCCACAGCGTGCCGATCACGATCCCGGTCAGCGCGACCGCGAGCGGCGCATAGCGATGCCGGCGATTCAGCAGCAGCGTGAACGCGAGCGTCGCGCCGCCGCCCGCGAGCGACGCCGCGGCGAGCGCGCCGTGCCCGGCGAGGGGCCAGGCCACGAGCAGCACGAGCGTCGCGAGCCCCGCGCCCTGGGTGACGCCGAGCACTTCGGGGCCGGCCAGCGGATTGCGCACGATGCTTTGCATCAGCACCCCGCTCGCGGCGAGCAAGGCGCCCGCGAGCAGCGCGCACAACAGGCGCGGCAGCCGCAGGTCGACGATCATGCGGGCCACGGCGTCCTGCCCGGCCAGCAGCGCCTGCCAGCGGGCGGCGCCGAGCATCGTCGGCCCCGCCGATACGCCGGCCGCCACCACGCACGCGAACAACGCGCACAGCCCCGCGACCAGGACCGGCCACGGCAATGCGCCGACGAAGCGCATCAGGCGCGCGCCGCCGCCCGCCGCGCGTGCCTCGGCGCCCGCGTGCAGCACGCCCGACCAAGCCGCGCCGCGCCGGATCATCGCGAGCATCAGCGGCGTGCCGACCAGCGCGATCGCGACCCCGGTCGTCAGCGTGCCTTCGAGATCGAGCGCCTGCACGGCGCTGTCGGTCGCGAGCACGAGCGCGCCGCCGACCAGCGCGGCCAGCGGCACGAGCGCCGCGAGCCGCGCCGCGCGCGCGCCGCGCACCTGCCGCAGCAGGTTCGGCGCGATCAGGCCCACGTAGGACAGCGGCCCGGCGATGCTGACCGCGACGCTCGCGAAGCCCACCGCGACCACCATCGCGGCGAAGCGCGTCGCGTCGACGGGCACGCCGGCCGCGGCCGCCGCGTCGTCGCCGAGCGCGAGCGGATCGAGCGGCCGGATCACGAACGGCAGCGCGACGAGCGCGGGCGCGAGCCACGCGAGCGCGCCGAGCAGCCCCGCCGCGCCGGGTTGATAGAGACTGCCGTTGGCCCACAGCGACGCGCCGACGATGCTCTGCTCGAAGAACGCGAGCGCGAGCGTGGTGAGCGCGCCGAACAACAGCATGCAGACGCTGCCGGCCAGCACGAGCCGCAGCGGCGTGGCGCGCCAGCCGCCCGCGGCGGCGGCAACGCAGGCGGCCGCGCCGAGCCCGCAGACGAACAGCAGCGGCACCTGCGCGACGCCGGCCAGCGCCGGCACGAGCATCGCGGCCAGCAGGCCGAGTTGCGCGCCGCCCGTGATGCCGAGCAGGTCCGGCGAGGCGAGCGGATTGCGCGTGAGCGCCTGGAACAGCGTGCCCGCGACCGCGAGCGCGCCGCCCGCGACCAGCGCGGCGGCCACGCGCGGCGCATTGAGATCGAACAGCAGGATATGGGCGAGACGCGCGGCGTCGCTGCCGGGCGCGGCGGCGAGCCACGCGCGCAGGTCGGGCGCGAGGCGCAGCAGCGCGATGACGACGATGCCGGCGAGCAAGGCGCCCGCCAGCATGCCGACCCGGCTGCGCGGACCGACGCGCCAGTCGTCGCGCACCGCGGGGCCGTGCAGCCGCTTGCGGGTGGCGAGCGTCGTCATGCGGCGAGATTCCGGTCCGGCGTGCGCGCGGCGGCGGCTTCGTCGGACGCGTCGGGCAGCTCGAGCACGCCCTCGTAGGCCGGCACGCACATCGGCGCGCCGGTGCGCGGATGGGCGAGCTTCAGCATCGACACG
>NZ_JAAGNW010000154.1:5718-16280 GCF_010645215.1 Burkholderia multivorans
AACGCGGCGTCGAGATGCTGCGGATCGAGCATCGCGTCGGGCGCGCCCTGCGCGACGATGCGGCCCGCGCGCATCAGCACGATCTCGTCGCTGTAGGCGGCCGCCTGGTTCAGGTCGTGCAGCACCCAGACGATGGTCAGCCCGCGCGTGCGATTGAGACGCCGCAGTTCGCGCAGGATGTCGAGCTGGTGATGGATGTCGAGGTAGGTGGTCGGTTCGTCGAGCAGCACGATCGGCGCCTGCTGCGCGAGCGCCATCGCGATCCACGCGCGCTGGCGCTCGCCGCCCGACAGCGCGGCGACGTCGCGCCCCGCGTCGGCCGCGAGCCCGCTCGCGTCGAGCGCTTCGTCGATCGCCGCGTGGTCCGCGCGATCGAGCCCGCGCAGCCAGCGGCCATGCGCGTAGCGGCCGTAGGCGACCAGCTCGCGCACGGTGAGCCCGGCCGGGATCTGGTTGAACTGGGCGAGCATCGTGAGCGTGCGCGCGAGCGCGCGCCGCCGGTAGGAACCGAGCGGCGCGCCGTTGACTTCCACCTCGCCGGACAAGGCCGGCTGCAGGCCGGCCAGCGTGCGCAGCAAGGTGCTCTTGCCGCAGCCGTTCGGCCCGCACAGCGCGGTCACCCGCCCGGCGCGAATCTCCAGGTCGAGCCCGTCGAGCACCACGTGCTCGCGATACCCGACCGTCAGCGCGCGCGCCGCGAGCGCGACTGCCGCCGTATTCTTCATCGTTTCGTCATCCGCTAACCGCTTGCCTTCTCGCTGTAGCTCTGCGCCATCGCGACCACCACCTTGCGCGGCCCCTCGAACGGGTCGCGCGCATGGGCCGTCAGCATGTTGTCGAGCATCAGGACATCGCCCGTGACCCACGGAAACACCACGCGCTGGCGGTCGAGCACCGCGCGGATCTCCGCGAGCGCGTCCGCCTCGAGCGGCGCGCCGTCGCCATAGTAGACGTTGCGCGGCACGTTCTCCAGCCCGACCGCGTCGACGAGCGCTTCCTGCATGTCCTCGTCGAGCGCCGACAGATGGAACAGGTTGGCCTGGTTGAACCAGACGAGGTCGCCCGTGCGCGGATGGCGCGCGACCGCCTGGCAGCGCTCCTGGGTGCGCAGGAGCGGCTCGCCGTCGTCGCTCTCGCGCCATTCGCAGGCGATGCCGCGCACCGCGCAGATGCGCTCCACCTCGCGCGGGTCGTCGGTGCCGAACGCCTGATGCCACGGCAGGTCGAGCCCCTGCCCGAAGTTGCGCACGTACAGCAGCTCGCGCTTCGCAAAGCGCGCGACCAGCGCCGGATCGAGCGCGCGCAGCACCGCGCGGCTGTCCGCGATCGGCGTCGCGCCGCCCACGCGCGCGGCGAGCGCGCAATGGAACCAGATCCGCAGCGGCCATTCGCGCGTATACGACTGCTCGTTGTGCAGCGGGATCGAGCGGTGCGGCGGATACTCGGTCGACGTGTAGACCGCGCCCTCGACCTGGCTGCGCGGCGTCGACGCAAACTCATAACCGATCAGCGGATCGCCGAAGCCGCGCGCGAACTGCTGGAACGCCTCGATCGAATCGACGCGAAAACCGCTGAACAGCACGCCGCCCGCGCGCTCGAGCGAGTCGGCGACGATCTCGCGCAGCAGCGGCGCGGCTTCGTCGAGCGACAGGTCCGCACCGGCGCGCGGCGACACCACCGTGGGCAGGCCGGGCTCGGCGCGCAGGTCGTCGAGCGTCGGTCGCGCGATGGCGGACGGGGAAAGCGAAGTCATACGAACTCCTGTGACGGAAAACGAGTGCGCCCGGCTAGGGGCGTCCGGCTAGGAACGCCCGGCCTGGAACCGGGCCGGCCGGATCACGACGCGTGCGCGTCGGACGCGACGCCGTCCAGGTGACGGCGCAGGCTCGCGGGCCGCATGTCGGTCCAGACCGCGTCGATATGCGCGAGGCAGTCGGCCTTGGGGCCGCGCACGCCGACCTCGCGCCAACCGGCGGGCACGTCGCGGAACGTCGGCCAGATCGAGTACTGCGCCTCGTCGTTGATGACGACCGTGTAGGCGACGTCGTCCGCGTCGCTGGAGGAAGGCTGGGCTTGCGTCATGATCGGATGCTCGTTCGGAAAGCGTTCGGAGGGAATCGCGCGCCGCCCGACGGACCGGGCGCGCGCCTGTACCGGATAGACGATTCGCGCGCGCGCTTTTTTACCGCCGGCGCGCGCGGCCGCTGCAGAATTCCGGGCAATCGTCGCCGCGCTCGCTCGCGTCGAGACAATCGACGCAGTAGCGTTCGGCGTCGCGCACCATGAAATGCACGAGGGTCTGCGACACGTTCAGCGCGCGCGCCACGCTCTGCAGCGTCTCCTCGCGCAGGCGCACCATCTCGAACGCGACGCGGCTGCGCGCGGGCAGCTGCGCGAGCGCCTGCTGCACGCGGCGCAGCGTGTCGCGGGTCAGCAAGGCGGCTTCGGGCGACGGTTCGGCCGACGGCACGTCGAGGCCGTCGTCCTCATCGGCGTGGTAGGTGTTCTCCAGCGACTGGCGGCGGCACGCGTCGATCGACGCGTTGCGCACCATCCGCGTCACGTAGGCGATCGGCTGGCGCACCGCATCCTGGTTCGGGAAATCGACGAGCTTGATGAACACATCGTGCACCACGTCTTCCGCCCGGCTCGCGCAGCCGAGGAACGCGCGCGCGACGTTGACCAGCATCGGCCGGTTCGCGATCAGCACGTCGAGCAGCGCGCCCTGCGCGCGGGCCGGTGGAGCGCCCGGCGAATAGGCGTCGTCGGAATGAAAGATCGGCAGCGTGAACGCCGCTGCGGGTTCCGGTCTGACGAGCACTTCCGCCATAGATCTGCTCCGTATTTGTACGATAAGACGAAATCTATCGCAAACGCGAATCGTTCTCAATATGATTTAGAAATACCCATATGATTGTCAGTGATTTGTACGAAAGTTCTATGAAAGGAAATGCCGGCCGGATGGGCCGACGGTGCGGGACTTTGGTTGACGGCACGCTGACGCCGGGGCCGGGTTCGTTCGCCGTTTGATTTATCCCTATATTTTTGAAAGGCGGCTTGCATGCGCGGGCGACATGGCGCCCGCCGGCGTACGCGCCATGTTCCGGCGCCTCGCGCGGATGGCGGCGAGATCCGGCGCGGCCTCGTGCGGGCGCACGAGGCCGGCAGGTTCGAGGACGGGGTCGCCGCGCGCGCGGCGGCGCCCCTCTCTCCGCCCGGCCGGCGGCGAGCCGCGCCCGTCCGGACCGGTGACGGGCGCGCCGCCGCGCCAACCCGCCCCGCTACGCCCCGGTGGTCAGCACGATCTTCCCGATATGCGTGCCCGAGTCGATCAGCACGTGCGCGTCGCGCGCCTGTTCGAGCGCGTAGGTCCGGTACACCTGGGGCTTGACCCGCCCCGCCTCGACATGCGGCCACACCGGCCGGTCCAGGTCGGCGATGATCGTCGCCTTGTCGTCGTAGCTGCGCGGGCGCAGGGTCGAGCCGATATGCGTGAGCTGCTTGGCCAGCATCATCCACATGTCGACCCCGTTCGCCGGCCCCTTCAGCGCGCTCACCTGCACGACCCGGCCGTGCATGGCGGCCGCCCGGTAATTGCGCGCGACATAGTCGCCCGCGATGATGTCGAGGATCACGTCCACGCCCCGTCCCTCGGTGAACGCGGCGACGCGCTCCACGAAATCCTCCTCGAGGTAGTTGATCGCGTGATCGGCGCCGAGCCGCAGGCTCGCGTCGCGGTGCGCGGGCGACGACACCGTGGTGATGATGGTCGACGCGCCGAGCGCCTTCGCGAGCATCGTCGCCGTAGTGCCGATGCCGGACGCGCCGCCGTGGATCAGCACCGATTCGCCGGCCCGGAACCCGCCGCGCCGCACGAGATTGAGCCAGACGGTCATGAAGGTTTCCGGCAGCGCCGCCGCCTCCGCCAGACTGAGGCCGGCCGGCAGCCGCATCGTCGCGCGCTGGTCGGCCACCGCGTATTCCGCATAGCCGCCGCCCGTCACGAGCGCGCACACCCGATCGCCGGGCGTGAAGCGCTGCACGGCGCTGCCCACGGCGACGACCTCGCCCGCGATTTCGAGCCCCGGGATGTCGGACGCGCCCGGCGGCGGATCGTAGACGCCCTTGCGTTGCAGGACATCGGGGCCGTTCACGCCCGCCGCCCGGATCCGGATCAGGACTTCGCCGGCGCCGGGCCGCGGCACGGGCCGCTCGACGGGCGTCAGCACCTCGGGGCCGCCGGGCCGGCTGATTTCGATCGCCGTCATCACGGCCGGGATTTGAAGGGAAACGTCTGACACGGTGGCACCTCGCTCTGAATGGGGAAATCGCCGCTTGCGCTGGCTGGCAGCGCGGCGTCGAAAAAAGTATATGCTTGGCGACTGATGAATTCGCGCAGCGATTTTCATGAGCACAGATGCAAATTTGCATCACTTCGGGAGCCTGTTCTTGAACTGGGACGACACGCGGATCTTTCTTGCCATCTATCGGGAGCGCAGCCTGCGCGGCGCGGCGCGCATCGTCGGCCTGGACCAGGCGACGGTGGGCCGGCGTCTTGCGGCGCTCGAGCGCGCGCTCGGCGCGACGCTGTTCCTGCGCACCTCGGGCGGCTATGCGCCGACCTCGGCCGGCGAGGTCGCGCTGCGCGCGGCGGAGAAAATGGAGCAGGCGTCGATCGATCTCGTGCGGCAGACCCAGGGCGTGGACCAGCGCCTCGCGGGCGACGTGCGGGTGACGACGACCGATTCGCTCGGCGTCGAATTCCTGATGACGGCGATCCGCAACCTTCATGACGCGCATCCGGACGTGCGCGTGCTGCTCAACACCTCGACGCAGGTGCAGAATCTCGCCAGGCGCGAAGCCGACCGCGCGGTGCGCACGGTCAAGCCCGACCATCCCGACCTGCTCACGCGCCGGCTCGCCGCGTGGCCGGTGGGGCTGTTCGCCTCGCCGGACTATCTCGACCGGTTGGGCGAGCCGGCGCCCGGCACGGGCTTCGCGGGGCACGACCTCGTGTTCTACCTGCCGTATCTGCAGGCGCGTCGGTCCCTCACCCTGGTCGGCGAGCCGATCCACGCGGGGCGGATCGTGTCGGGATTGAATTCGAGCCTGATGGTGCGCGCCGCGGTGCGCGCGGGGCTCGGCATCGGCGAGGTGCCGCTGCCGATCGCCGAGCGCGACGGCCTCGTGCGGATCTGGCCGACGCGCACGAGCGCGACGGCCTACGAGGTGTGGCTGGTCACGCACCAGGACTTGCGGCATACCGCGCGCATCAGCGCGATGATCGATCGGATCGTGCAGGTGTTCGAGGCGACGCCGGCACACGGCCGCGCGCGCATGCGATAAAGCTCGGCGGACATGGCCGGGGGGCTTGCGCGAGCGCCATGCCGGCGGGATCCTCCTGGCCGTCCTCGCGCCTCGCGCAGATGAACCCGGTTCTGCACCGGGCCCCCATCGGTCAACGGCCGGTGCGGCGGCGGATCTCGACGCGTTTGTCGCCGGCAACGATATCGTCGACCGCCGGCGCGACGCTCGACAGCGTGAAAGACGACGCGGTGCGTCTGTTCCGGACGCTTGAAAAAAATCGCCCGGCGCAGCGCGCCGCGCCCTTACCGCACCCCGCTCAGCGCCCGTTCCGCCTGCGGCGACGCGAACATCCGCGCGGCGTCGTGCCCGACTCCCGGCACTTCCAGCAGGCGCCACTCGAACGCCCAGCCCTTGCTGCGGGCCATCGCCTGCGCGCTGTGGTATGCGTTGAGCCCGCGCGCGAAGCGGTTCGGCCCTTGCGCGACCGCCTCCTTCTCCTTGGCGAGCAGATGGGTGTGCACATCGTCCATGCCGAGCAGGATCGTGATCGGCTGGCTCAGGTACGCGCGCATGGTCTCTTCCTGGTTGCGCCGCCAGCCGAGCCCGCCGAAGCCGAACGGCACGTCGTCGGTGGCGCGCGCCATCACCCAGGTCGACGGATTGGCGATCACGATCCGCGCCGCGCCGGACTGCGAATACGCGGCGACCCGATCGAGGAACTGCGCCCCCGCCGAATGGCCGAGCAGCACGAGCGGCAGGTTCGGCTGCCCCGCCGCGCGGCGGGCCCAGTCCGCGAGGTGCGGCACGAGCGCGAGCGAGGCCGAGCCCTCGTCCTGGCCCGCCCGCATGCCGCCGTATTGATACGCGTCGCGCGGGAAACGATCCTTGTCGAACAACGGCGCGACGACCACCGCGCAGACCTTGTCCGCGAGCGGCTTCGCATGATCGCGGTAGTCGGCGGGATTGCGCGACACGCCGTGGAACACCAGCATCAGCATGCGCGGCGCGCAGTTCGCGGGGCGATAGGTCCACACGGGCAGCGTCATGCCGTCCAGCTCCGCGCGCGACGCCGCCGAACCGTAAGGAATCACCTGGGACGCATCCGCTGCCGCGCCGCCGTCCGACGCGGCGGACGGCGCCTCCGCCCCCGCGTCAGCGCGCCCCGTCTCCGGAGCCCCGCCTTGAATCGGTTCGACCGCCGCGGCCGGCGCAGCGGCGGACACGGCCGACGCTTCACGGCCCGCCGCGTCCGCCGCCCCGGTTCCCTGCGCGCGCACCACGCCCGCGCCACCCATGACCAGCGCGACACCGAGCGCCGCCGACCGCGCCCGCCAGTTCCTGATTACAGCCCACATACGCATTCCATCTGAAAAATAGGTCAATCAACACGCTATCGTACTTATTCGACAACGGCCGTTACCTTACCCAATTTGCAGCAGATGCGTACGATCACGATTCGCCGGGCCCTGACGGCGGCCGCTCAGGCCGCCGCGCAGCCGGCCTGCGCGCACTCATCCCGCGACCATCCGCCGCCGAGCGCGCGATACAGCGCGATCCCATTCGCGAGCCGCAGCTGCTTGAGCCGGATCAGTTCCTGCCCGGACTCGAAGGTGCCGCGCTGTGCGTCGAGCAGTTCGAGATAGCTCGCCACCCCGCCGCCGTAGCGCCGCTCCGCGAGCCGCAGGCGCTCGCGGTCCGCGTCGTAGACCGCCTGCTGCGCGGCCAGTTGCGCGTCGATCTGGCCGCGCGCGAGGAAGCCGTCCGATACCTCGCGGAACGCGACCTGGATCGCCTTCTCGTACTCGGCGACCGCGATATGCCGGCGCGCCTCGGCAACGTCGAGATTCGCGCGATTGCGTCCGCCCGCGAAGATCGGCAGCGTGAGCCGCGGCGCGAACGACCACACGCCGGTGCCGCCCGAGAACAGGTTCGCGAAGGTGTCGCTGACCGAACCGACCTCGGTCGTCAGCGTGATGCGCGGGAAGAATGCCGCGCGCGCCGCGCCGATATTCGCGTTCGCGGCGATCAGGCGCGCCTCCGCCTGACGGATGTCGGGCCGCCGTTCGAGCAGTTCCGACGGCAGCCCGGCCGGCACCGGCGCGACCGCCAGCGCATCGAGCGCGGGCGCGCCGGCCGCCACGTCCTGCGTGAAATCGCCGACGAGCAGCCGCAGCGCGCTGACGGCCGCCGTGTGCTCGCGCGCGAGCGCGGCCTGCGCGGCGCGCGCCGACGCAACCAGCAGCTCCGTGGTGCGCAGCTCGATCGCGGTGCTGGTGCCGGCCGCGTAGCGGCGCTGCGTCAGCGCGTGGCTCCGCTCGCGCGCGTCGAGCGTGCGCTGCGCGAGCGCCAGCTGATCGACCAGCGCGCGCTCGTTCACATAGGCAGTCGCCACCTCGGCGACCAGGCTGATGCGCACCGCGCGCTGCGCCTCGGCGGTCGCGAAATACTCGGCCAGCGCCGCGTCCGACAGGCTTTTCACGCGGCCGAACAAGTCCAGCTCGAAGGCGCTCACGCCCACGCCCGCGCGATACAGGCTGCTGATCGCGCGTTCGCGCACCACCGGGTCGTACTGGCTTGCGCGTTCGAAGCCGAGATTGCCGTCCACCGACGGCAGCCGGTCCGCGCGCGCGACGCCGTACAGGCCGCGCGCCTCCTCGATGCGCAGGGTCGCGACGCGCAGGTCGCGGTTGTTGGCGAGCGCCGCCTCGATCAGGGCGCGCAACGCGGGTTCGGTGAAGTACGCGCGCCAGTCGTCGAGTTGCGCGGCGCGCGCCGCCGCATCCTCGGCCGGCGTCGCCGCGGCCGCGCCGGACGCGGCGTCGGTATACGCCGCCGGCACCGGCGCGGCCGGCCGTTCGTAGCGTGGCGCGAGCGTGCAGCCTGCGAGCAGCGCCGCGACGAGCGCGGCGCTCCAGGCCGGCGCGCCCGGCGGGGTCGGGAAGCGGCGTGCGCCGCTGATCCGCTCAGTCATCAGTGATTCTCCAGCGCGGGGGCCGGGGCGCTGCCGCGCCGGCGCGGGCCGACGTTGAACAGACGGCCGACCGCCACGAAAAACAGCGGGACCAGGAACACGGCGAACACCGTCGCGGTGATCACGCCGCCGAGCACGCCCGTGCCGATCGCCATCTGCGCGCCGGACGCCGCGCCCGATGCGAACGCGAGCGGCAGCACGCCGACGCCGAACGCGAGCGACGTCATCACGATCGGCCGCAGGCGCAGCCGCGCGGCCTCGCGCGCCGCGTCGGCGAGCGACAGCCCCTGCGCGTACAGATCCTTGGCGACCTCGACGATCAGGATCGCGTTCTTCGCGGACAGCCCGATCGTCGCGATCAGTCCCACCTTGAAATAGATATCGTTCGGCATGCCGCGCAGCGTGACGCCGAGCACCGCGCCGATCACGCCGAGCGGCACCACCAGCATCACCGCGAACGGAATCGACCAGCTCTCGTACAACGCGGCGAGCGCGAGGAACACCACCAGCACCGACAGCGCGAACAGCATCGGCGCCTGTGCGCCGGACAGCCGCTCTTCATACGACTGCCCGGACCACGCATGCCCCACGCCGGCCGGCAGGCGCGCCGCGATCCGCTCCATCGCCGCCGCCGCCTCGCCGCTGCTGTGGCCGTGCGCGGCCGAGCCGTTGATCGTGAACGACGGATAGCCGTTGTAGCGGGTCAGCTGCGGCGGCCCGACGGTCCAGTGCATCGACGCGAACCCCGCCGTCGGCCTGCACGATCACACGCCGCACCTGCGCGCCGTGCATGAAATCGCCGATGTAGTCGGAGCCGAACATCACGGAGAGCGTCGCGTTGATCTCGTCCATCGACACGCCGAGCGCGCTCGCCTTCACGCGATCGAGGTCGAGCTTCAGCTGCGGCGCGTCCTGCGTGCCCGCGAACATCAGGTCGGTCAGCGCGGGATCGGCGCGGCCCTCGGCGAGCAGCTTCTCGCGCGCGGCGACGAGCGCCGCGTAGCCGACCCCGCCGCGATCCTGCAGCCGGTAGTCGAAGCCGCCCGTGGAGCCGAGGTCCGGCAGCGCGGGCGAGTTCATCGCGAACACCACCGTGTTCGGGGTGGCCGAAAAGCGTTCGTTGATGCGCGCGACGATCGCCTGCACCTGGTCGTGCGCGTCCTTGCGCGTCTGCCAGTTCTTCAGCGTGACGAAGATCATCCCGCCGTTCGGGCCTTCGCCGTACAGGTTGAAGCCGCCGAGCGCGAACGTATACGCGGCGGGCTCCTTGCCGCGCACATACGCCTCGACCTCGCGCACGCTCTTCATCGTCTCCGCGAGCGGCGTGCCTTGCGGGCGGATCACCATCACCATGAAGTTGCCCTGATCCTCGTCCGGCAGGAACGCGGTCGGCAGCTTCGTCATCATCAGCACGGCGACGGCCGTCAGCGCACCGTAGACGGCGAGCCAGCGCAGCGGCTTCGCGAGCAGCCGGCCGACACGCGCCGTGTAGCGGTCGGTCGAGCGCGCGACGAAGCGGTTGAAACGGCCGAAGAAACCGCGCTTCTCGTGATGGCCCGCGTCGATCGGCTTGAGCAGCGTCGCGCACAGCGCGGGCGTGAGCGACAGCGCGAGGAACGCCGAGAAGCCGATCGACACCGCGAGCGCCAGCGCGAACTGGCGATAGATGTTGCCCACCGCGCCGCCGAAGAACGCCATCGGCACGAACACCGAAGTCAGCACCACCGTGATGCCGATGATCGCCCCGCTGATCTGCCCCATCGCCTTGACGGTCGCCTCGTACGGCGCGAGCCCTTCCTCGACCATCAGCCGCTCGACGTTCTCGACCACCACGATCGCGTCGTCGACGAGGATGCCGATCGCGAGCACCATGCCGAACATCGTCAGCACGTTGATCGAGAAGCCGGCCGCGAACATCACGCCGAACGTGCCGAGCAGCGCGACCGGCACGACCAGGGTCGGGATCAGCGTCGCGCGGAAGTTCTGCATGAACAGGTACATCACGAGGAACACCAGCACGCCGGCCTCGATCAGCGTCGTCACGACCTTCTGCATCGACACGCGCACGAACGACGACGTCTCGTACGGGATCTGGTATTTGACGCCGGGCGGGAAGTACTTCGCGAGGTCGTCCATCGCGTCGCGCACGCGCGCTTCCGTCGCGACCGCGTTCGAACCCGGCGCGAGCTTGATGCCCATCCCGGTCGCGGTCTTGCCGTTCACGTAGGACGGATAGCTGTACTCGCTGCCGCCGAATTCGATCCGCGCGACATCGCGCAGGAAC
>NZ_JAAGNW010000155.1:0-791 GCF_010645215.1 Burkholderia multivorans
CGTCGTCGCAGAACGCGAGCAACCTGATCGGCAATGTGCAGCAGGTGGGCGGCAAGATGCTGGAGCACATGTCGAACATCAAGTCGTCGGTCGACAAGCAGGTCGCCGCGCACCAGGACGCGCAGCAACGGCAGAAGACCTACGACTTCAACGTCAACATGAACGACCTGCGGCCCACCAACGCGGTCGGTTTCCCGCAGGAAATGCCGTCCAACTTCTTTGCGCCGTTCAAGACCGGCAAGTAAGCGGCCCGGGCCGTCGCCGGGTTGGCGGCGTCGTCCGGGGCTTTCGGGGTGCGGCCGGCGGTAGCCGGCGCGCCCGACCATTCGATAGGGAAACAGGATCATGAAGAAAATTTTGTTCGGACTCCTTGCAGGAGTGTTCTCGGTGAGCGTGTATGCTCAGTTCGACCAGCTGTTCCAGTCGGTCAAGGATCAGGTGACGAGCACGGCGCAGCGGCAGGTGAGCCAGGGGGTGCAATCGGCGACGAGCAATGCGATGCAGTCGGCGACGACGCGTGCGCACAAGGTGATCGAGTCGGCGCGTTCGCCTGACGGCGGCGTGCGCAAGGACAGCCAGGCCGTGAAACCGGGCGGCGTGACCATGGAAGCCCAGGGCGCGAAGCCGCAATGAGGCGGGCCGGGGTGGCGCCCGGCGATATCGACAGACGAGGAATTCGCATGGACGGATCACCGAGCAAGTCGCGCGAGCGCGCGAACGGCCCAAGCCCGGCGCCGGGCCCCGGACGCGCCGGACAGTTGAAAGGGGGAGCAGGCATGATGGCGTTCTCG
>NZ_JAAGNW010000155.1:801-12451 GCF_010645215.1 Burkholderia multivorans
GATTTTCTCGATGGCGGTCGTGCTGCCCCGGATCATCTCCGCCGCGCGGGGTGACACCCTCGTCACCGACGGCGTCAAGGCCGTCGCCGAGGTCGTCGAGATAGGGCAGACCGGGGTGACGCTCAACCAGGTGCCGCAGATGCGGATGGTGCTGCGCATCGGCGATCACGGTGCGTCCCGCGACGTCACGATCCGGCAGTACGTCGATCTCGGCAACATGCCGCGCGCGGGGGAGCGGGTGAGGGTCGTCCTCGACGCGCGCGATCCGGCGCGGGTGACCTATCTCGGGCTGGCGGGCGCGCACTGAGGGCGTGGTGACCGACGCCGCCCCGGCCACGCCGGCGCGGCGCAACCCGCCCCTCCATGTCGCCGCAGCCTCAATACAGGTTCTGCAGCCCGAGCACGCTCCCGACGAGCGCGCCCAGATAGGCGGGAACCTGCACGGTGCGATCGTTCATGAAAACGCGGTGGTCCTGATACGTGAAAGTCTTCATGTCGACATGAAACGCCTTCGAGATAGCGTCGGCGGTTCCTTGCGCGCGCACGCTGAAATGGCTGGCGTCCGCATCGACCCGGGTGAAGCCGTTTCGCTTCAGGTAGTCGACCACCTGATCGACCTGAGCCTGGGTGGGGGCAAATGCTTGCGCCGCGCGCATCCGGGGATCGGCAGGGAGTCCGCCTGCGGCTGCCCCGGCAGGGCGCGTTGGATCTTGCGGTTTCAGGAGCAACTGGATGTCGAACAGCTGTCCTGCCGCGACCGGCACAGCTTGAGCCGCCAGCCGTCGGACGAGGGCGGTCTCGCTGTTCGCCGTGCGTCCGTCGCCGGGCAGGTCGGCCGGCGACGTCGTCAGCGTATTCACCCAGGCGGGGTCGCGGGAGAATGACGCAGCGGGAAATGCAAGGGCGGCGGGGATGATCAGCGCCGCCAGAGTGGGTCTGAATGCCACGGGAACAATCCTCCGAGGATCGAAAGGGGCGCGCGGACGGATCGCGGTGCATCGGACACCCCGAATCCGTCCGAACCGGCTGCGATCAGTTCGTCACGAAACCCGCGATCGCCTGGGCGATCTCGTCCGGATGTGACAACTGCACCCAGTGTCCCGCGGCGATGCGGGTGATCCGCGGATTCTGAACCGCGCCCTTCAACGAATCGACCGACGTCGCTTCCTTGACGAACAGGTCCAGGGTTGGAACGATCACCTGGACTTTCTGCGTGACGACCTTGTCATAGGTCGGAACGAGGAGCCGTTCCAGCACGTTGGCGCGATACAGGTTCAACGCGGTCGCGCCGTCGCCGGACTGATAAGGCTCGCGCGTGCCGCCTTCCAGCAGCACGAGGAGATTCAGCAGGCCGTTGGGCAGGCCGGTCGCCCAGGCCACCTCGGGCAGGACCGGGAAATCCAGGCCGATGATGTAGGCCGAGGACGCTGCCTGGGTGATCAGATTGCCCCACTGCAGCGGATTCACGAGATTGTTGCGCGCCCAATGACTGACGAGATCGAGGCTCGGCCCGGAGATGCTCGTGTAGGAGGCGATCTTCGACGCGACCGGCCCCTTGGCGACGGATTCCCAGCTCTGGATGCTGCCCCAGTCATGGCCGACCAGATGCACGGGGCGGCCGCCCGAGGTTGCGTTGATCACCGCGTCGAGATCGGCCGACAACTGGGTGAGCTTGTACGGCGTCGAGAACAGACCGGGCGCGGGATGCTCGCTGTCTCCCGACCCACGGGTGTCGTAAGCGACGACGTGATAGTTCGGCGCGAGGCGCGCGACCACCTGGTCCCACACGTGCGAGGTATCGGGATACCCGTGGACCAGAACGATCGTGGGCGCCTGACCCGCGAGCAGGCCGTACTCGTGCACGGCAATGCGCGCCGCGTCGGTACTGACGACCACGCTGTCGCGCGAGACCGGCAAGGCCAGCCGGGCCTCCTTGCCGGAGGCGGCGGCGACGGCCGGCGAATCGCTGCTGAAACGCTGCTGGGCGAAGGCGGCAGGCGCGCCGGCCGCGACGGCCAGCGCGACGATCGCGCAGCGGATCAAGCGGGACAGGCTGCGCGTCGAGTGCATCGTGAATGTCATGTGGATTCCCCTGTTGGTGATGGGCATGGCGTCAGTTGTGGCCCGTGCCGATGGTCGCCGCGGCCGGCAGACCGACCCACGGCGCGTGATGGAAGTGCAGGCTGTGGTCGCAGGTATTGCTGACGACGGAATCCGTCAATGCGATGTAGCCGATCTTTACCCAGTTCTTCAGGTCCGGCGCACGGATGCCCTGATCCGATGCGAGGATGTCGAACCGCAGCCCGTTGGGATAATTCGCGATGTTCAGTTCGTCCCGGAAATCGTCGCCGTCGTTGCGCGGGACATCCGGAGATCCGACGAACCGCAACCACACCGGCTCCTTGTGCGGCTGGCCGTTCGCCTGTCCGAGCTGGGCCACGGGATATTGCTGGCGTATCGCGGCCTGGCTCAAGTCGGGCGTCAGCTCCGCCGCCGCGAAGGACGTCGCGATCGCCGTGCCCTGGACGGCGAAGAAAGGCAGGCCGATCAGGCTCAGATTGATGATGTCCGAGTTGATGACCGCGTCGAGGAAGTGTGCGATCGGCGCGCCGGGCGCATCGGAGATGGCGTGAAAGTTGGCGGTCTTGACTACCTGGTTGGGATCGAGCGTGGGGAAGATCTTGCCTGCCAGACCGAAGGAGCGCAGCTGGCTGCGCTTTTCGTTACCGCCGATTTCCGATGCGCGCACGACGATCAAACCCTTGCTGCCCTGGCTGAAGTAGCCGCTCCAGGGGGTTGCCGCGGTGATGTTCCAGGTGCCCGCCAGACAGATGCCGATCGGATGGACCAGCTTCTGGGTCGGCGGGATGAAATCCTCGGAGGAACTGAGCGTCCGTCTGGCGTCCTTGTAGATCTGATCGCCGTGAGAATACATGTCGACGATATTCGACGTGTAGTGAGGGTAGCCGCCGGCGTAAGGATCGGATTTCACCTTGCTCCATACGTCGTTGAAGCTGGAACCCTGATAGTCCACGGCCGTTGCGGCGGTCGAGAAGGCGAGGGCGGCGATCGATAGCGCCGTCGACAGGAGGTGTCGCTTTTTCATGGAGGACTCTCTCATCAAGTATTTATCAAGTACTGCTCATGTACAGGGGGAGTTGATGACTGCTCGCCGGCCTCGGCAATACCGGCTCATCCGCCCGGCCCCGATCTAGATATTGGTGCTCGCCGGTATCCGGCTCGGCAGCAGGAACGCATAGGGCCGTGCACGCGTGCGGTTGCGTGCGTCGATCGTGTCCTCGATGCCCTTCAGCGCGGCGCGGAAGTTCTCGAGCGGGCCGCCGGCGCGCGTCACCCTGGGATCCGTGACCAGCGGCTGATGCGGAAACACGTTGCTCAGATACTGGCCGAGCGGCCGGTGATAGACGCTGCCGAGCAATTCGTAGATCGCGACGCGCTCCGCTGCCGCGACCATCGGCGGGAGCATCCGGTTCCAGTCCGCCTGCGTCTTGCCGAGCGCGCTCGTCGGCGCGGGGGCCGACAG
The DNA here is from genome assembly GCF_010645215.1 of Burkholderia multivorans. Lineage (GTDB taxonomy): Bacteria > Pseudomonadota > Gammaproteobacteria > Burkholderiales > Burkholderiaceae > Burkholderia > Burkholderia multivorans_A. The sequence continues at coordinate 4,346 of NZ_JAAGNW010000155.1, forward strand.
CAGTGCGGAAATGCCGGGCGCATAGGCTGTCAGCGGCGGCTGGGAAAAATTGACGGCGGCGTGCTGGGCGCTCGCCGTGAAGATGATCATCGTCAACACGTCGCTCAGTTGCGTGCGCGAGGTGATGGCCCGGAAGCCCTTGATTTTTCCGCTTGCGGCGACGTCGTTTACCCAGGCGGACAGCTCATAGTCGCCGACGACATCCGCGTCCGACGTGTAATAGACATTCACGTAATCGGCGGCCCATCGGGCGATCGCATGCCAGATCAGCAGCGCGTCGTCGCGATACGGGTAATCGGCCAGATGCGCGGCGTCGTCGACCCGGCGGGTCGCGAGATCGGTCGGCAACATGTTCTGGTAGAAGTCGAAGGCCAGGCGATCCTTCAGGACTTCCTGCGCGAGATCGGCAATCGGCGCGGCAAACAGCGTGTTGATGAAGCCGAGCGGGACGGGCGGAAGCAGGATCAGCGCAGCCTGCTCGTTGATGAACAGGGTGCCTTCGAAGTGCGGAACGAGCAGCGCGTAAAGCGGGTGCGTGCGGGCGAGATTGCGATAGGTCGCCATGGCGAACGCCTCGCTGACCAGATGCGTCCGGGACAGGTGGACGAACATCTCGTGGTAATTCTCCTCGGCGCCCTGCACGACGGTCTTCGCCATCTCCCAGGCCCAGTAGGCCGAGGTGTCGTCCGGGGAAGCCGGCAGGAAGATCGGATTGCCGGCGGGATCCTGGCCGCACTGGATCGCCACCGGCACGAGGGACGTCCCGCCCTTCGGCACGGCGAACAGCGCGATCGGCGCATAGGCGTGGCCGACGCCCGTCAGCAGCTTCGCCGTCGGGCCGGCCGGGGCCAGCAGCCCGAGATCGACGTAGTCGAGCAGATAGAGACGACGTTCGATCCCCGCCGTGCTCAGGTCGTCGCGGGGCCCCATGACCTGCTGGTACTGCGCATTCGTCAACGGGAATTTGTCGGGAAGACGCGCGACGCCCTGGATGAGCATCGGATTCTGCCCGCCGACCCGCAGGTACGCGAACAGGTCATCGCGATGAAACGAGGTCGCGAATTCGGGCAGGGGAATCGTGGCGAACAGCGCTTTGTAGTTCGCTTCGTTGCGATTGACGTCCTGCGCGGAGAACAGATCGTTCAGCTTCGGCACGATCTCGCCGATCAGTGCCGCAATCGAGGCCAACGCACCGAACAGGGCCGCTTGCACCTGCGCGACCTGCTGAATCGCGAGCGGGTTCGACGGGGCGTCGGCCAGCAGGCGCGTGTAGGTATCCTGAGCGGACTGGACGATGCCGCTGATCACGTCGAGGCGGTTCTGCCACAGCGTCGCGGCCGTGCCCGGCGCGGATGCGATGAAGTTGGCGAGGATCCTGACGAGCGTACCCGCGAGCTTCAACAGCCAGTCGACGCTCGGCAGGTCCTGCACCGTGACGGTCTGGGCCAAGGGGACGCCCGGTGCGTTGACGAACCGCTCCGTCCAGACGTAGTTGAGCTTTTGCGCCTGGACATAGCCTGCCCGGGTCAGTTGGCCGAGATAGGCGTCCTTTTGAGGCAGGACCGGCGCGGGGCCGCCCGATCCCGGCAGGTCGGCTGGCAGCGGGGCCGGCGCGGCGGCCGCCTGACTCACGCCGCCGGGGCCGCGCGTCAGCCATCGGCTCACGCTTTCCGCTTTAGCCAGCGCCGCGCCGCTCGCGACGACGGCCGATGCGCGAATCATATCCCTGCGTTTCATTACTCCCCCTTCTGGAGACACTCCAGATCAGACACGACAGGGCCGTTCCGCCCAAGGCGCAATGGCGACCCCTACGTGTCACGTTGCATGAATCGTCCGAACCGATCTGCGTTTTCGCCATGCATCGACGTCCTGCGCCATCCGGAGCGCTGTCGCGAGATCTGGTTTATTCGCATTCCTTAATTGATTGGTTGAGATTGACCATTGCTTCCCGGCCGACATCGGTGATGTTCAAGGATTCTCAGTTATTGGAAAATCCGATGCTTTAACCGACTGGCGTCCAGTTAATTGGTTTTTTGCTTTAAGGCTAAGTGACTTGATTAAAGTTGATTGACAACTGGAGGTGCATATTCCGTATGTCCGATGCTTCGTTGTTCGTGCGGAGTGCTCCGGATGCCTGGTGCGCATTGTGGGCTTGAGTTGGCGCTGCTGCGCGTCCAACCATTGTTCGTATCGTATATCAGATTTTTAGAAATTTGAAATGCTGTCGAAAGTTTACTCGAATGTTAAATATTGTCGGATGACGGGTGATGTGATGTGGGGTGAAAATGTTGATGCGTTTGTTTTTGGTTTATTAATCAATGAATGTGAATTGACGATCGTGCGTCGTCAAATTAAATAATTTTCATTGATTGGAGAATTAAATCGATCAATCGCGCGCCGATTCAAGCCGCGTGCCGGCGGCGATGAAATAAAAATAATGCGACCTCGAGCACGAATGTGCCTGGACGATAGGGCCAAGGTATCGTGGTTCCCGGCGTTGGAACGTCCGAAGTGACGAGATCGCGGCGCGAGTCGACCCGATCCGGGCGAAGGCGGATTCGATGGAGGCGGAGTGCGTGCATGCAAGTGTGCGCGACGTCGAGTCGGTCCTGTGACGTAAGGGGCAGGGTGGGGTCGCTCGGCAGGAGCCCCGGTCGCGACGCCGCGTTGCCTTCTCCGGCGAGTCCTCGCCGATGACGAGGATGCAGCTTCCGGCCGTCGAGCCGCCACAACCGCCGAGCCCGACGCCCCAGATCAACAAATCCGAGCTCCCGTCCGCCATCCTGGAGTGGAACGCGCTACCATTTCCAGCCGCAGCGCTCGACGCCGCCCGGGCGATCCTCGCTGTCCGCGTCTTTCATCTCCGGATCACCGCACCTCGGTCTTGCACCGAATGAGAGGAGTCAGGATGTCACGCTTCATGCTGAATGCATTGGTGTGCGCCGCGCTGCTGATCGGCGCGCAGGTCGCGCAGGCGCAGGCCGCGCCCGGCGTACAACTCGAGGATTTCACGTGGACCGAGTTGCGCGACGCGATCCACGCGGGCAAGACCACGATCCTCATCCCGATCGGCGGGACCGAGCAGAGCGGCCCCTATGTCGCGCTCGGCAAGCACAACGCGCGGGTGAAGGTGCTGGCAGAGCGCATTGCCGAAGGGCTCGGCAACGCGCTCGTCGCGCCCGTGATCGCCTACGTCCCCGAGGGCGGCTATGCCCCACCGACCTCGCACATGCGCTTTCCCGGCACGATCACCGTGAGCGACGACACCTTCGAGAAGCTGCTGGAATCGGCCGCGAACAGCTTCAAGGTGCACGGCTTCACGAACGTCGTGTTCCTCGGCGATCACGGCGGCTATCAGAACGACGTGCGCCGCGTGGTCGCGCAGTTGAACAAGACCTGGGCCGGGTCCGGCGCGCGCGCATTCGTGCCGCCGGAATACTACGGAACGAGTTCCGACGGCTACGCGCGGCTCCTGCGCGAGCACGGTGTGCCCGACGCCGCGATCGGCACCCACGCGGGGCTCGCCGACACCTCGCTGCTGCTCGCGGTCGCCCCGCGCATGGTCCGGCTCGACAAGCTGCGTGCGGCGCCCAAACCCGGCGCGGCCGACGGCGTTTACGGCGGCGATCCGCGCCAGTCGAGCGTCGAACTGGGCCAACTGGGCGTGAACGCGATCGTGTCGCGCACGATCGACGCGATCCGCGCGGAAACGGCAGCCCACTGACGCGCGCCGGCCCACCCGGTCGCGCTTCCCGTCGTCTCACGTCACTCAACCGAAAACGGACGTTCCCATGCAAGGATCCTTTCGTCGCGGCGCCGCCCGATGCCGCCGCGCCCGGTTCACCGCCGTCCTGGTTGCCGCGCTCGCCGGGGCCGGCATGGCCGCGGCGGCGCCGATCGCCACCGTGCCCGGCATGCCGCCCGTCACGAACCCGGACAACCTCTACGGCGACGCGCAGGCCGGCCGCATGAGCGCCGCGGTGGCGGGCGCGCTGCCGCGCGTGTATGTGCCGAACCTGCGCTCGAACGACGTCTACGTGATCGATCCGGCCACCTACAAGGTCGTCGACCGCTTCCCGGTCGGCCGCAGCCCGCAGCACGTGGTGCCGTCGTGGGACCTGCAGACGCTGTGGGTCGCCAACAACGCGGAGGGCCGCAGCGACGGCAGCCTCACGCCGATCGACCCGAAGACCGGCAAGCCGGGCAAGTCGGTGCCGGTCGACGATCCCTACAACATGTATTTCACGCCGGACGGCAAGGAAGCGATCGTGGTGGCCGAAGCGCATGCGCGGCTGGATTTCCGCGATGCGCACACGATGGCGCTCAAGTCGAGCGTGGCGGTGCCCGAATGCAAGGGCATCAACCACGCCGATTTCTCGATCGACGGGCGCTATGCGCTGTTTACCTGCGAGTTCGGCGGCAAGCTCGCGAAGATCGATCTCGTGAACCGCAAGGTGCTGGGCTACCTCGAACTCGCGAGCAAGGGCATGCCGCAGGACATCCGCATCGCGCCGGACGGCCAGGTGTTCTATGTGGCGGACATGATGGCCGACGGGGTCTACCTCGTCGACGGCGACCGCTTCGAGAAGATCGGCTTCGTCAAGACGGGGGTGGGCACGCACGGGCTCTATCCGAGCCGCGACGGCACCCGGCTCTATGTCGCGAATCGCGGCTCCAATCGCGTGCACGGGCCGCGTCACGGCCAGGGCAGCGTGTCGGTGATCGATTTCGCGACGCGCAAGGTGCGCGTGACCTGGCCGATCCCGGGCGGCGGCAGCCCGGACATGGGCAACGTCAGCGCCGACGGCGCGACGCTGTGGCTGTCCGGCCGGTTCGACGACGTGGTCTATGCGATCGACACCACGAGCGGCGCGGTCAAGTCGATTCCGGTCGGCATGGAGCCGCACGGCCTGACGGTCTGGCCGCAGCCGGGGCGCTATTCGCTCGGACATACCGGCAACATGCGCTGAGCAAGGACGGGGCGGGCCGGCAAGCCAAATGGGTCCGGCCCGCTTTCCCGGTGCGAGCATTTTGCAAATAATCGACGCCGATTATTTGCTTTTCTGGTTTTGCAAAACCGGTGTCATGTTTTGAATGAATTAATTCGACCTTAATTTACATTTCATTAAACGAAAAATAGAAGATAAACGAGAAGTTTGTCGATAGTTTAAAAATCACTGGTTTCCAATATTTCACGGCATTACAATCCGCCTCGCATTTCCTTCAATGAGTTTGACAGGAGACAACGCGATGCATCAGATTGAATTGAAATGGATGCCAATCGACATCACGGTTACCGCGACGCTGGAATATGACAAGAATCCACGGCTCGCTTCGTTGCTGTGGGAGAAACTACCGTATGCGAGCCTGCAGAATCACGCGCTCGTGTCGGGCAACCACCTGTACCATCTCGCTCCGTTTCCCGAGTTGATCTATACGGCCGCGGAATACAAGGAAGACCGCACGCAGTCGGAGGACGGGACGCTGTTCCTCTCGCAGCTGCAGCATCTGGCGATCAAGTACGGGCCGCTCAGCGAGTACATCCCCGCCGCGCCAGTCGGCCGGGTGATTCCGGAGCACCTGCCGCTGCTGCGCGAAGCGGGCCGGGCCTGCTGGGACGCCGCCTGCCGCACCAAGGAGCCGATCGTCGCGCATATCTCGCGCAAGGACGGCCCGGCCGGCCAGGGTACGCTGGCCTGGGAGCCGGTCAGCGGCTCGCCGGAGGTCCGGCAACTGACCGAGGACATCCGCGCGGCGACCCAGCGCATCTGGATCGACCCGCCGAAGGACATCCTGGATCTGCACGAGGGCCGCATTCGCAGCGGCGCGGGCAGCTACGACCAGTATCTGTCCACGCTGGTGTTCGTCAACGGCGAAACCCGGCCGCTCGGCTATTGCGCGCTCAATGGGCTGGTGCGCCTGAGCCGCGCGAATGACATGACCCTCGGCACCTTGAAAACGATCACGGCGAATTTCATCCGTACCCCGGCTGAATTTCTCGGTTATTGCGGTCTCGATGAATTATGGGATTTTACGCAGCGCGTGATTGCAGCCCTCGACCTGCTTGAAACCAAGGATGAGTATTTCTCGCTGCTGAATTCGCTCGCGCTTTATACGAATTGCCAGAATGCCTGGAATCTGCATTATTTCCCGTGGAAGCTCGGCGACGGTTATCCGCATCAGCGCGCAGGCGGGGCGCGCGGGTAAGCGGCGGCATCGTACGCCGCCCGGCCGGGCGGCGCGGGCACTCAACCAGTCGAGGACGAGCATGAGCAGCCGGCACGAGACACCCCCATCCACGATGCGCGCCGTGCGCATCGATGCGGTGGGGCCGCCCGAGAACCTGCACGTGGTCGACTGCCCGGTGCCGATGGTCGGCGACGACGACGTACTGATCCGCACCGAGGTCGCCGGCATCATCTACGGCGATGTCGAGGCGCGCAAGGGCAGCTATTTCACGCCGACCCGGGTGCCCTGGATTCCGGGGCGCGAGGTGGCGGGCGTCGTGGCCGCCTGCGGCCGCCATGTGAAGGACTACGAGGTGGGCGCGCGCGTCATGGCGCTCGTGCCGTCCGGCGGGTGCTATGCCGAATACGTGCTCGCCTCGCCGGGCGGCGCGCACGCCGGGCCGCCGGCCGACATCCAGCGCCTGCCGGAGCGCGTGGCGTTTCGCGAGGCGCTCGTCTATCTCGTGAACTTCCGCCTCGCCCACCTCGTGCTGCACGCGGTCGTGAACGTGCGGCGCGGCGACGCGGTCGTCGTGCACGGCGCGGCGGGCGGCATGGGCACGATGGTCACGCAGCAGGCCAAGGCGGCCGGCTGCGAGGTGATCGCGCTGTGCCGCGGGCGCGAGGAGGCCGCGTTCTGTCGCTCGATCGGCGCGGCGCGCGTGTTCGATACGTCGTCGACCGATTACGTGGACGCCGTGCTCGATGCGACGGGCGGCGAGGGCGTGCGCTATTCGTTCAACGGCGTCGGCGGCCCGACCGTGAATCGCGATCCGCTGATCGTGTCGCGCTTCGGCGAGATCGTCCTGTACGGCTATGTCGCGGGCAAGACGGCCTTCGATCCGTTCGCGCTCGGCAAGAGCTACGGCCTCAAGCTGTTTTCCGCGACGGACTATCTGACAACCCCCCGGTTCGCCGAGGCCACCGAGGCGATGCACGCGTGGATGGCCGAGCAGCCGCTGCTGTCGATCAGCGAGACCTGGCCGTTCGAGCAGGCGCCCGACGCGCACCGGCGCATCGAGGCCGGCACGTTCCTGTGCAAGCTGGGCCTGACGCCGCGCTAGGGCTTGCCGCGCGCCCGGGCAAGCCGCGCGACCTACCCGGGCCGCTTCAGCAGCGCATGCGCCTGCACGATCTGCTCGGCCAGCTGGTGGATCGCTCAACAGGCCGAACGAGCGCACGGGCGTCGTCACCGCGCTTTCGGCGTCGATCCGCAACAGCAGTTCCAGGATCGTCGGGCTCTCGTAAGTCGTGACCGCGATCAGCGGCGGGCGCGCGTCGTCCTCCAGCCACGGAATCGACAGGCTCAGCAGGTCGGGCCGCGCCGCGAGGATCACGAGGTCGACGCTTTCCGGCAGCGTGGCGGGCGGCGGCCAGCGCTGTTCGGTCGGACAGCCGATGCGCGACAGCTGCTCGACGATCAGCAGGCCGTTGTCGTCGTCGGGGTAGTACACCATCACGCGCAGCGAACGCAGCTCCGCGAGCAGGCGCGGCGTGGAGCGGATAGAGGAACGGGGGCGCATCGCCGGCTTACCGTCGCGCTTCGTCGAGCGCTTGCACGCGATCGCCGAGCGAGTGCGTGACGAGATACGGATCCGGATGCACGCGCCGGGTGGCCTCGCGCACGATCGTGAAATCGCCGTCCGCCGTCGCGCAGCCGATGCGCGGGTACAGGCAGGTGTGCTGGGTCAGGCGGTCGATCTTCACGCGGCCCTGCGGCGCGTCGAATTCCGCGTCGGCGAGCCGCGCGACGAGCTGGTCGCGCCGCTCGCTGCCCGCCAGCGCGAGCGCGTTCGCGAACAGGTGGACCTGGAAATAGGCGGCTTCCCACGGGGCGGACGCCACCGCGTCGGCGCCGAAGCGCGCTTTCAGCTGCGCG
>NZ_JAAGNW010000155.1:12461-16123 GCF_010645215.1 Burkholderia multivorans
GACCGGGTTGTCGATGCTCTGGAAATACGGCGACGACGTGAAGTGCCCGGCGGCGGCGGCGCCCATCTGGCGCAACTCGATTTCCGAGGTGGTGAGGCTCGCGATCGGCGTGCGGCGCGCGTCGAGCCCGGCCTCCGCGCAGGCGCGATAGAACGCGGCGGTGCTGTCGCCGACCAGCGTGCTGAACACGAAATCGGGCTGCTTCGCGCGCAGGTCGGCGATCACCGGCGCGAAATCGCGCTCGGACGCCACGAGCGGCATGTAGACCTCGCCGAGGATCTGGCCGTCCGGCCGCTGCGTGACGAGATCGATCATGATGCGGTTCGATTCGTAGGGGTAGATGTAGTCCGAGCCCACCATGTAGACCCGCGCGCCGAACTGCGCGGTCATGAATTCGGCGAGCTGCACGCTGTTCTGGTTCGGCGCGGCGCCCGTGTAGATCACGTTCGGCGAGAATTCGAAGCCCTCGTAGAGGGTCGGATAAAACAGCAGCTTGTCCCATTTCTCGACCACGGGAATCAGCGCCTTGCGGCTGCTCGACATGTACGCGGCGAACAGCACGTTGACGCCTTCCGTCGCGATCAGTTCTTCCGCGAGCCGGGCGTAGGTGGCCGGGTCGGAGCATGCGTCGCGCACCACCGGCACCAGCTCGCGGCCGCCCGCGCCGCCCGCCTCGTTGATTTCGGCGAGCGCCTGCAAGGTGCCGCGCAACTGGCTGTGTCCCAGGTGCGAGGTGCAGCCGCTTTGCGAGAACAACACGCCTACCTTGACCGTCTCCATCTGCTTGCTTTCCGTCTGTCGGTGAATGGGGCGCGCCGGCTCAGCCGGCGAGGCGCGCGGCCAGCCGCGCGACCAGCGCGGGCAGCGGCGCGTCCGCGCCCGCGTGGCGGCAATGCGGGCCCGCTCCCAGTATTGTAGACAGCCCCGGCGGCGCACCGAACGACAGCCCGGCCAGCGCGATGCCGCGCCGGGCCGCGTGGGCGGCCGCGCGCCGGGCGTCCTCGACCAGATGGCGCGGATCGAACACGTCGATGTCGGCCGCCTCGCCGTCGCCGATCAGCACCAGATGCGCGGCTTGGCGCGGCGCGCCGCGCCGCAGCAGCGCGAGCGCGTGGCGCACGGCCGCGCCGGTGCGCGTGCTGAGGCCGCTGCCCGCGCCGAGCAGCGCGGCGCGGCATGCGGCGTCGAATGGCGTGTCGAAATCCTTGAAGCGCGTGTAGTAGACGCGGTGCCGGCCGTTCGACGCATAGCCGTGGAGCGCCCAGCGGCGGCGCTGCCGGTCGAGCAGGTCGCCGAGCAGGCACGCGGCGCGCTTCTCCAGCGCGGCGATCCCGTCGGCCGTCGAGGCCGACAGGTCGAGCAGGATCAGCACCGGGGCCGGTTGCGGGCGCGGCGCGCGGCGGCGGAACACGCGAGGATCGGGCGGCACGCCGGCGCGGTGCGCGATCCGCCAGGCCAGCGTCGCGTCGAGGTCGAGCGCGTCGCCGTCGAGCTGGGCGGCCGCCGTGCGTGCGAGCCGGCGCGCGCGTACGGCGGGGGCGGGGCGCGCCGCGTGGCGATCGGCTTCGAGCGCGGCGGCCAAGGCGGGATCGGTCGGGGCGAGGCGGGGCGGTTGTTCGAGCACGGTGGTCCAGTTGCGCCGCTCGTGACGCGCACGGTGATGCCACTCCGGATAACGCACGGCGCGGCGCTCGGGGGGCGGGGCCTCGTCCGCGCCGCCTGCGCCCGGCGCGTCGGTCGGTATGTCGAGCCATTGCGGCGCGGCGGTTTCGAGCGTGTCCGCGTCGCGGGTCCACAGCCATGCGTTGTCGTCGCGGTAGCCGAGCCATGCGCCGTCGTCGGGCTCGAAGCGCACGCGCATCTGGCCGAGATCGTTCGCGAGCACCGACGCGAGGCCGCGGCATCCCGCATAGTCGGCCAGCGCGTCGCGGCGCGCATGGAACAGCGCGGCGCCCTTGTCGACCCACGGATTGCCGTCCCGATGGGCGGGATCGAACAGCGCGCGCGCGAGCCGGGCGCAGAGCCGGTTGAAGGTCAGGCCCTCGCGGGCGATCGCCGCATGCCAGGGCGCCCAGTACGCGGCGAGACCGGGCCAGCGCGCGAGCAGCAGCGCTTCGGCGCGCGCGTCCTCGATCAGGCCGGCGAGCGCAAGACCGATCGGCGTGAGCGCATCCGCCGGGCTGTCGGGCGGCGAATGCCGCCAGTGCGCGAGCGCATGCGCGGCCGCCGCGAAGCGAGCGGGTTCGGCGAGCGCGGACGGCAGCACGAGGCGCGTGTCGCCGAGCACCGGGCGCGGCGCGTCGTCACGCGTCGGCAGCTCGATCGAGCGGCCGTGCATGCCGAGCAGGAAGCGCCGCAGCCGCGCGGCGCTCATGCGGCGAAATGCGCGGCGGCGAACGCGTGCAGCGCGGCGGCCGTGTCCGCGTCGTCGGTCACCGCGTCGCCGATGGCGAGCCGGCATGCATCGAGCGGCGCGAGGCCGGCCGCGATCAGCCGCGCCGCATGGACCAGCAGGCGCGTCGATGCGCCTTCGTCGAGCCCGTCGCCGGCCAGCGCGCGGCTGCGGCGTGCGATGTCGACCAGCCGGCCGGCGAGATCGGGCGCGACGCCGCTCTCCTGCACGATGATGTCGGCTTCGTGTGCGTCGTCGCCGTAGTCGAACGCGATCGCGACGAAGCGCTGCCGGGTCGACGGCTTGAGCTGCTTGTGCTCGCCCTGGTAGCCGGGGTTGTACGAGATCACCAGATGGAAATCCGGATGCGCGCGCACGACTTCGCCGTTGCGTTCGAGCGGCAGCAGGCGGCGCGCGTCGGTCAGCGGATGGATCACGACCGTCGCGTCCGGCCGCGCCTCGACGATCTCGTCGAGATAGCAGATCGCGCCGTGGCGCGCGGCGAGCGTGAGCGGGCCGTCGGCCCAGTAGCTGCCGTCGGCGTCGAGCAGATGGCGGCCGGTGAGGTCGGCGGCCGAGGTGTCCTCGTTGCAGGCCACCTGGATCAGCGGCAACTGCATGCGCCACGCCATGTATTCGACGAAACGGGTCTTGCCGCAGCCGGTCGGGCCTTTCAGCAGCAGCGGCAGCCGCTCCGCGCAGGCCGCCTCGAACCAGCGGATCTCGTCGCCCGACGGGCGGTAGCACGGCGGCTCGACCACCCGGTGCGCGGCGAGGGGATCGGTCGGGCGGCGATCCGTCGGGCTGTGCTCAACCGGGCCGCGCTCGGTCGCGATGCAAGAGGCGACGGCCGTCATCACCACCTCCCTGCGAGCATCAGCATGCCCGGTATCCAGCAGGTGCCGACGCCGATCGCGATCGTATAGGCGGGCAGGAACCGGACCGGGCGTTGCAGGCCGAGCGTGACGAAGAACAGGAACCACAGGCTGGCCCACAGCACCCACATCACGACGAAGCGCACGTCGTGCGCGAGGCTCGCGTAGACGAGCGCGCTCAGCGCGACGAACAGGCAGTACCAACCGAGCCCCGCGCCCTTGAGCCCGAGCCACTGCACGGCGGCGAGATACAGGTAGGTGAACGAGAACAGCAGGCCGCCCGCATGTGCGAGGTACTGCGGGTTCGCGTCGGCGCGCGCGAGCCCGTCGAGGTTGAGCACCAGGGTGAGCAGGCCGACCAGCAGGTTGATCGCGGCTGCATCGCGTGCTTCGAT
>NZ_JAAGNW010000156.1:0-10472 GCF_010645215.1 Burkholderia multivorans
CGAGATGTCCGACGTGAACACCAGGTCGACGCGGAACTTGACGAAATCCACCCGATAACGGTGGCCGACACCCGGGAATTTTTCTGACATGATCGTGGGCTCCCGTGCTCAGACGATGTGAATGCGGAACGGGGGAATGGCGTTGGCCTGCAGGCCGGATCCCGACGTGATCAAGCCGTCCCGGGTATGAAGCTGAACCTCGATCGCGGCGTGGTCGGCCGCCTCGGCGGAAAACTGGTCGAGGCTGAAAAATGCCTTGGCTTCGAGATGCGCCTGGCAGTTGGCGCAGCCTGACACGTTCCAGCGACTGAGCACCGCTTCGGCGCCGATCAGCCGACGTTTTCCGCCGATCGTCGCGAATGCCGCCACCACGAACGACCCGCGGATGCGCGAGCGATAGATGCCCGAGACCCGAACGACTTTTCCGCTGGCCGTCTTGCCGGCGGCGAGCCGGGTCGAACGGAGGAGCTGCGTGCTCAGGTCGGAGCCGCGCCCGTACGTATAGCCCATCTGCCGCTCGATGTTGATGCAGTCGAGCGACGTGTACGCCCGGCTTGCACCGTCGACTTCGAGGCGGAACGGATCGAGCGGCGAATTCAGGTCGAGCCAGATGCCGGCTGCCACGCCGGCCGACGGACTCTGGCCGTCGACCGAATTCGTCCCCGGATAATGAGGGATGATCTCGAGCCGGTCGGTCGCATCGTGAATTTGCTGCCACATCCAGAACACCCGATCGACGAAGCAGTGGTGAAAGAAGAAGATCGGATCGAGGCCGGCGGTGTCGTTTTCTCCCATATCGCCGTTGGCGCCGGGGATCAGCGAATCGTGCCCGGAGGGCAGATCGAAGCCGCCGACGGCGAGATGCATGCTGTTGTGAGGGCTTTCGAGCGACGTGACTGTCTCGCCGTTCTGTTCGTTCCACGTCGCCCGCGAGGTCGTATTGGAGAAGACCGTGTAGTTCGGCGCGGCAAGACACTGGGCATACAGGTCATGGATGCCGTTTGACACGAATTCGTCGTCGACGTAGACAGTCGAGTTCAGCCACGTCGTGACGTTCTCGTTCAGCAGCGCGGCATTTTTCAGCGGATCGGGGTACTGCGCGTTGTGGACGGCCGTCTTCTCCCGGTCCTCCGGGGTGCCGACGAGGCCCGACAGCGGGAAGCGGACCGTTTCGTAGCCGACCGGCTTGCTGTAGTCCGCGCCTTGCGGATCGTTGACGCCCAGCTTGTCGACGATCGCGCGATTGAACACGAAGGATTTCAGCGGATTGGGAATCTCGCGGCCGTCGAGCACATAGGTCTCGTTCGTCAGCGCCCACGGAATGCCATGTGCGAGCGACGATTCGCTCGTTTCGTCCCAATACGGCAAGGTCACGTCCTCGCATCCCGGGATGCTGCGCAGCGCGTTCTCGAGGCGCAGCAGATAGGCGCGGTGCCAGGTCGGGAACAGGACGTTGCCATGATTGCAGTAGCCGCCCCAGTAGTTGACGCTGGTGCGCCCGCCGCCCCGGAACGGCTCGCCGTGAAAGCCGCCGATCATGAAGAAGGAGTTGGGATCGTCGGGCGGCAGGGCCTTGATGCCGGCCCAGGCCCGCATGAGGTCATCCAGTTCCCGGGTCTTGCCTGCCTGGTGATCTGCTTGCAGATCGTCGAGGGACTTGCGGACTCTGAGTTTCATGTTGAATTTTCCCGATGAGGAGAGGCGTTCCGGCTACTGATCGCCATGCGCCGCGGTGGAGGAAACGACACGCTCGATGAACAGCAGGCAGGCGACCAGCGCCGCGAGCGGACGCTGGTCGCCTGCCACCAACATGGGAAGCGTCATGGCGGCCCAGCAGGCGCCGACGCAGCCCCTCGCCTGCACGATGCCGAAGGTGAAGGACGCGCCCAGGCTCGGGCTGGGTTTGCCGCGATGGGGCGCGCGCTGGCGGCACAGCGCGATCGCGGCGCGCTTGTAGCTGCCGAATTGCCACGCGAGCGCGACGACCAGCCCGAGCAGGAGCGGCGCGACGTGCAGCAGTTCGGCGGCGATGGCGAGGCCCAGCATGAGCACGCCAAGCAGCGGGAGGGCGAGGCTCCAGACGGCGCCGTAGCCGAGCAGCAAGGCCGCCACGGCCGCCGGCCGGCGCTGCCGCGACGTCAGCGTCCACAGCGATCCGATCGGACCGACCAGCAGCGGGGGCGACATCGCGAGCAGCATCCAGCCTCCATCCGCGATGAGCCGGCCGGCGGAGGCCAGGCGCAGGTCGAACAGCCCGCGCGTCGCGGCGGTGAAACCGAGACCTCGTCCGCCGCACAGCGACGCCATGAGCGACATATCGCCGTTCGCGGGCAGGTTGATCCAGCCGACGAGGCTGAGGGCCATCAGCGCGAAGAGCAGCCGCGGCTGTGTGGTCCGGGCGGCCGCGGCGACGAACCGGGGCAGCCGTTCCCGCAGCGATGGCTTTCCTGTCGAACTGCCGCGCGAGGGAAGCGGGGTGAGTCTCGGACGCATGCCGATATCCGGTAGATTGATGTCGTGTGTTTTCTTCCGAGCGGGAATGCCGGGCGGAAGCCTGTCGGGTGTATCGATGAGACGGAATGCATGGCCAATGGGCGACGCCAACGCCCGTATATGCGGACGTCCGGAAAATGTATTTTTGGATGAATTCGAAAGCTAATGCATGGGATTAAGTAAAATTTTTAAGAATGATGAGTGTTATTACCTTAGTACTCCGATTGGGGATGTCAAATCGGAAGTTTATAAACCTGGCGGGCGATGGATCAGGTGTTTTCTATCGAATGAATTCGCCGTGTGGCGCGACGGGGCTGTTCTTGGAGGGCTGAATTGAATTCAGTCGGATTCAATCAAATTCAATCCGATTCGATTCGAATGTGGATTTGGTTAATGTAAGTGGTGATTTTAAATAGCCGATTCAGGAGTTGATTGGCGGGAAGTTGAATTTACGTGGCGCTGAATCCGTGAAACCTGCGCGGCGGCATTTCTCTCGACGAGGGCGTGCCTTCGGCCGTGTCGAAACGCTTGAACGAATACCTTTGTTCAAGGTGGCCGCCCGGATGATTCGATCAATGACGCAGTACGGTCTTCCCAGGCGCTCACCGAAGGACAGCGCGCGTCGAATCCTTTAAGGTAGCGGGCTGCGAGGCGGCCCGCGGGAATCGGCGGGCCCGGGACTGACGACGGACGACACAACCACAACATGACGAACGAATCTGCCGCCTGGATTAACGTACCGATTGAACGCACACTGCTGAGAGGCGCACACGAGCTCGAACTGACGCCGCGCGGCGTGCTGCCGCATCGCTTGCCCGGATGGGCGCGCGCGCAATGCCCCGAACCCAGGCTGGCGCTGGCCGAATCGCAGCCTTCCGGCGTCAGGCTGGCGTTCGTTACCCGCGCCGCCGACCTCGAACTGGACGTCGTGTCGACCCGGCATGACTATGCGGGGTTTCCGCCGCGGCCGGCCGGCGTGTACGACCTGCTGATCGACGGGCAACTGGCGCGGCAATGCAGCGCGGCCGGGGGCGACGTGGTGGTGATGGATATGACGACCGGCGCGTTGTCGAGACAGGCGGGAGCGGTCAGTACGCTTCGCTTCTCCGGCCTGCCCGTGCACGAGAAGCGCGTCGAGATCTGGCTGCCCCACAATGAAGTCACGGAGCTCGTCGCGCTGCGGGCGACGGGGCGTGTCGAGCCGCTCGCCGATGAGGCGCGCAAGGTCTGGGTGCATCACGGCAGTTCCATCAGCCACGGCTCGAACGCGGACAGCCCGACGTCGATATGGCCGGCGGTGGCCGCGTCGCTCGGGGAGGTGGAACTGGTCAATCTCGGCTTCGGCGGCAGCGCGCTGCTCGATCCGTTCATGGCGCGCGTGATCCGGGATCGGCCCGCCGACCTGATCAGCATCAAGATCGGGATCAACCTCGTCAATCTCGACCTGATGCGGCTGCGCGCGTTCGGGCCCGCCGTGCACGGTTTCCTCGATACGATCCGCGACGGCCATCCGGCTACGCCGCTAGTCGTCGTCTCGCCGATCTACTGCCCGATTCACGAAGAGACGCCCGGGCCCGGCGCGTTCGATAGCGCGGCGCTGGCGGAGGGCAAGGTCGCGTTTTGCGCGACGGGCGATCCGCAAGAGCGCAAGGCGGGGAAGCTGACGCTGACGGTGATTCGCGACGCGCTTCGGCGCATCGTGGCGCAGCGGGCGCAGGACGATCCTTTCCTGCGGTATGTCGATGGACTGCAGCTGTTCGGGGAGGAGGATTTCGCGAAATGGCCGTTCGCCGATCGGCTTCACCCGGATGGGGAGGCGCATCGGCGGATGGGGGAGCGGTTTGCGGCGATGGTGTTCTAGCGACGGGGCCGGCTTCAGGCCGTCCGGGTCTCGCGCTGCCGCGTCTCCGCGCCGGCCGGCCGCCCGAGCATCCCCAGCGCGACCAGCCGGCGCATCCCCTCTACCTTCCCCGCTTGCGCGTCGTCGCCGGCGGCGGATTCGCCGTCGACACCTCGCTCGACCAATACGACGGCAGCCCGTCATACGGATTCGGCAAGGTCAGCGACGTCACGAACACGCCGCCCGCCCCATTCAGGATCGCGAACGCCAGGTCGGTCACCATCTGCAGCGCCGACGCGCCGTACACGATATGAATGAACTTGCTCGCCGGATAGCTCGCCTGCCACGCAGCGGGCGCATAGGCCGCGTAGTTCGCCTGCGTATTCTCGAACACCACGAACCGGTCCGCCACCGGCAGGCTTGCGTAGACCTCCGGGATGTTGGTGCCGGGGTTGTTCACCACCTGATAACCGGCCGACAGTCCCTTGATGTAGTTGTAGATCGACTGGTAGTACTGCACGTGCGCGGCCGAGCTGTCGTTCGCCATCTCGTCGATGAAGAACCCGTCGACCTGATAGAACGACAGATAGGTGTTGATGTCGTTCGTCACGGCGGCTAGCGCGCGCTTGCCGTACGACGTATGCACGTAGGCGATCACCTTGCCGCCCGCCGCGCGCAGGTTCGTGACGACCGTCGTGTAGTTGGGATCGACGGCCGTTCCCGGTCCGCTTGCCGGATTGAGAATCGCGGTGAGCGGGATGAGCGGCGCGGTGGTCGTGAGCGTTCCCCAGGCCGCGGCCCCCGCGCCCGACGGATAGAAATACGCGGGGACGACGATGTCGACCGCGTGCGCGGCCCCCGCCCAGGCGATGCCGAGCGCGCCCAGGACGGCCGCGAGCCGCGCGCGCCATCGTCGGGTGAGGCCATGCGCGGGCGGCTCGGCGGAAGCGGGGTCGTCATACGGGTTGATCACGGCAGCGCGTGCGCGCTGCAATCGGTCTGCATGGTGTGCTTGCTTCATGGGTACCCCCGTATGGCTGGCGGGCGCTGGACGCCCGGTTTTCAACTGAACCCCAGGATGTCGCCTTGCCTCGTCGCGACTGTCCCGGTGCGAAATCAATAACAGCTTTCGATTGGCCGGACAATTAGGAGTGTTGTCGTATTCGGTACATGCCGATCCGTCACGAAAACGTTGCATACGCAAGCGCCCGGATTTTAACTTCTGACGAATAGCCGACGCGATTCGCCCCCCGTTCCGTCCCCTCGCACCGCGCCTATATCGCCCGCCGCGATTTACTTTGCGAAATCGCTTCGTAGACCGCCGCTGCGGACCGGTTCTATCATCGATTCCAGCCCTTCCTCCCACCCGACGCCGCAGCCGGCGCATTCGTGCGCCGTGGCCGCGCGCCTCCGCTATTTCGTCCACCTTCCCGAACTTGAAGAGAGTGTCCCGTATGCCGCATCGCCTCCTTTCCGCGTCCCGCATCCGGCGCGCCGCGCGCGCATTCGCGACGGCGCTCGCCGGCGTCATCGTCGCGGCCTCCGTTGCGCATGCGGATCCCGCGCCGCTCAAGGTCGGCATCGCGACCAGCCCGCAGATCGACGCGCTGCGGATCGCCGCGAAAGAGGCGAAGGCGCAGGGCCTCGACGTGAAGATCATCGAGTTCACCGACTGGAACACGCCGAATGCGGCGCTCGCGAACAAGGACATCGACGTCAACTACTTCCAGCACATCCCGTTCCTGGAGAACGCGAAGAAGCAGGGCGGCTACGACTTCGTCGCGATCGCGCCGGGCACGATCATGAAGATCGGCCTCTACTCGAAGAAGGTGAAGCGCTTCGCGGACCTGAAGGACGGCGCGACCGTGGCGATCGCGAACGATCCCGTCAACGGCGGGCGCGGCCTGTTGCTGCTGCAACGCGCTGGCCTGATCCGGCTGAAGCCCGGCGCGGACTTCCGCGCGACCCGGCTCGACATCGTCGACAATCCGAAGCATCTGAAGATCGTCCTGCTCGAAGCATCGCAGCTCGCGCGCGCGCTCGACGACGTCGATCTCGCGCAGGGCTATCCGAGCTTCATCAAGCTGGCCGGCACCACCGATCCGAACAGCGCGCTGCTGTTCGACGGCACGGAAAACAAGCAGTTCGCCGTGCAATGGGTGGTGCGCCCGGACAGCGTCGACGATCCGCGCATCCGCAAGTTCATCGCGATCTACCAGCATTCCCCCGCCGTGCGCCACGCGCTCGACCAGGCGTTCGGCTCGCTGTACGCGATCGCATGGTGACGGAGCCCCGCTCATGACCCGCAAGCGGATTCTCCTCAACGCCTTCAACATGAACTGCGTGGGCCATATCAACCATGGCCTGTGGACCCACCCGCGCGACCGTTCCGCGCACTACACCGATCTCGACTACTGGGCGGACCTCGCCCGCACGCTCGAACGCGGCAAGTTCGACGGGATCTTCCTGGCCGATATCGTCGGCGTCTACGACGTGTTCGAAGGCGGGCCGGATGCGGCGCTGCGCGAAGCGGTGCAGGTGCCCGTCAACGATCCGCTGCTGCTCGTGCCGGCGATGGCGCAGGTCACGCGGCATCTCGGCTTCGGCGTCACCGTGAACCTGACCTACGAGCCGCCGTATCTGTTCGCGCGCCGCATGTCGACGCTCGATCACCTGACCCGCGGCCGGATCGGCTGGAACATCGTGACGGGCTATCTCGACAGCGCCGCGCGCGGCATGGGCCTCGCGCGACAGGTCGGTCACGACGACCGCTATGCGCGCGCGGACGACTACATGGACGTCGTCTACAAGCTGTGGGAACAGAGCTGGGACGACGACGCGGTGATCCGCGACGCGCAGGCGCGCATCTACACGCAGCCGGGCAAGGTGCGGCGCGTGCGGCATGACGGCCCGTACTACACGATCGACGCGATGCATCTGAGCGAGCCGTCGCCGCAGCGCACGCCGGTGTTGTACCAGGCGGGCACCTCGGCGCGCGGCGTCGAGTTCGCGGCGAAGCATGCGGAATGCGTGTTCGTGAACGGGCAGAGCAAGGCATCGGTGCGCGCGGCGGTGGCGGACCTGCGCGCGGCGGTCGAGCGCATCGGCCGCGCGCCCGAGTCGTTGAAGATCTTCGCGGGCATCACGGTCGTGACGGCCGAGACGGAGCGGCTCGCGCACGAGAAGTTCGACGAATACCGGCGCTACGCGAGCCCCGAGGCCGGCCTCGCGCACTTCGCGAGTTCCACCGGCATCGATTTCTCGCGCTTCGGCCCGGACGAGCCGATCACGCACGTGCAGACCGATTCGATCCAGTCGGCGGTCGACGCGATTTCGCGCAAGAGCACCTCGGGCACCTGGACGGTGCGGCGCATCCTCGAACAGATGTCGCTGGGCGGCCGCTATCACCCGGTGGTCGGCTCGCCGTCGCAGGTCGCGGACGAACTGCTGGCATGGATCGACGAAACCGGCGTCGACGGCTTCAACCTGACGCGCACGGTGATGCCGGAATCGTTCGAGGATTTCGTGGACTGGGTGGTGCCCGAGTTGCAGAACCGCGGCCGCTACAAGGAAGACTACGACCCGGAACCGACGCTGCGCGGCAAGCTGTTCGGCGCGGGCCCGCGCCTGCCCGGCTGGCATGCGGGCGCGCGCGGGCGCGCGGCGGCCGGCGTCGCCGAACCGATTTGAACCGACAGGGAGCAGCGATGACGCAATGGCTCGATTCACCGGGCTTCATCGAGCGCGCGGCGACGCGCGCGGACGCCGCGGGCCGGACGACGGGCGCAGCCGCCGAGGCGGCCGTGTCGTTCCGCCACGTCGGCAAGACCTTCGTGGGGCCGCGCGGGCCGAGCGCCGCGCTGCGCGACGTGACGCTCGACGTCGCGCGCGGCGAGGTGTTCGGCATCATCGGCCGCAGCGGCGCGGGCAAGTCGACGCTGCTGCGCCTGATCAACGGCCTCGAAACGCCGTCCTCGGGCGCGGTGCGCGTGAGCGGCACCGAGGTCGGCGCACTCGACGAGCGCGGCCTGGTCGCGCTGCGCCGCCGTACCGGCATGGTGTTCCAGCATTTCAACCTGCTGTCCGCGAAGACGGTCGGCGAGAACATCGGCCTGCCGCTGCGCATCGCCGGCGTGCCGCAGGCGGAGCGTGCGCGCAAGGTCGAGGCGCTGCTGGAGCTGGTGGGCCTCGCGGCGAAGCGCGACGCCTATCCGGCGAGCCTGTCGGGCGGGCAGAAGCAGCGGGTCGGGATTGCGCGCGCGCTGGTTCACGATCCCGAGATCCTGCTGTGCGACGAAGCGACCTCGGCGCTCGATCCGGAAACCACGCAGTCGATCCTCGCGCTGCTCGCCGACATCAATCGCCGGCTCGGCCTGACGATCGTGCTGATCACGCACGAGATGGAGGTGATCCGCGCGGTGTGCAACGCGGTGGCCGTGATCGAACAGGGCGAGGTGGTCGAGACGGGGCCGGTGTGGCGCGTGTTCGGCGATCCGCGCCACGGCGCGACGCGCGCGCTGCTGCGCACGCTCGTGCACGACCTGCCCGCCGATCTCGCGGCGCGCGTGCGGCCGTGGTCGGATGCGGGCGCGCTGCCGGAGCACGCGCAGCTGCTGCTCGACGGCCGCTACACGGGCGCGGAGGGCGACGAACCCGATCTCGGCGCGCTGGCCGGCGCGCTCGGCGCGGCGGCGGGCGCCGCGGTGCGCTTCGTGCACGGCGGGCTCGACCGGATCCAGGGGCGCGCGCAGGGGCGGCTCGTGATCGCGGCGGCGCTCGGCGCGGCGTCGCCCGATCGGGTCGCCGCGCTGCTCGACGGCGCGCGCCGGCACGCGGGCCGCGTCGAGGTGCTCGGCTATGTTTGAGCTGTGGCTGCCCGAGCTGGTCGATGCGATCCGCGACACGCTGTGGATGGTCGCGGTGTCCGCCTGCGCGGCGGCGCTGGTCGGCGTGCCGCTCGCGCTCGTGCTGGTCACCACCGCGCCCGGCGGCATCTATGCGCGCCGCTCGCTCAACGCGCCGCTGGGCGCGCTCGTCAATGCGCTGCGCTCGACGCCGTTCGTGATCCTGCTGGTCGCGCTGCTGCCGCTCACGCGCGTGCTGATCGGCACCACCATCGGCGTATGGGCGGCGATCGTGCCGCTGTCGGCGGCGGCGATCCCGTTCTTTGCGCGGATCGCCGAGGTCAGCCTGCGCGAGGTCGATCGCGGGCTGATCGAAGCCGCGCAGGCGATGGGCGCCGAGCGGCGTCACATCGTCTGGCACGTGCTGCTGCCCGAGGCGCTGCCCGGCATGCTCGGCGGCTTCACGATCACCGTGGTCGCGCTGATCGGCTCGACCGCGATGGCGGGCGCGGTCGGCGCGGGCGGGCTCGGCGATCTCGCGATCCGCTACGGGTACCAGCGCTTCGACACCACGGTCATGGCGACCGTGATCGCGATCCTGATCGCGCTCGTCACGGCCGTCCAGTTCGGCGGCGATCGCCTCGCGCGCCGCCTGACCCGCAGAACCTGAACGCGGCGCGTCGTGCGCCGCAAGGATCCAAGAATCATGACGACTGCCTTGCTCGACCCCCTCGAAGAATGGCGCCTGCCGTTCGAGGAGCGTCTGTTCGTGCAGGTGGCGCGACGCCATCTGCCCGCGTTCCCGGAAAAGCTCACCGTTGCGCCGCGCGCGCCGCGCGATGCGGCCGAAGTGGCCGCGATCGCCGACTACTACACGCGGATGGCCTCGCACGACCTGTTCATCGTGCAGGTGGCGGCGCGCGCGATCGATACGCTGTTCCGCGACGATCCGCATGTCCAGCTGATCCTGTCGCGTCAGCTCGGCGACGACGGCGCGCATGCGGCGGCGGGCCGCGCGCGCGTCGAGGCGCTGACCGGCCGCGATCCGCTGCCCGAGATCGAGCGATTGGTGCGCGCGCACTGGGCGCGCGTCGGCGATCTCGCGCTGCGCGACCTGCCGGGCTTCCTCGCGTTCCAGTGGCACTACGAACTGCACATCCTCGCGAAGCTGTGGATTCAGCGCAAGACCGCGCGCATCGGCGACGCCGAGATGCGCGAGTACGGCGAGACGCGCATCAAGCCCGACGAGGAATGGCATCGCGTGCAGATCGTCGGCTGGTGGCTGGCGACCCGCG
>NZ_JAAGNW010000156.1:10482-16106 GCF_010645215.1 Burkholderia multivorans
AGCAGGTGCTCGATGCGGACGACGCGCAGCAGCTGCGTCTCGATACGTACCTGCATGACGAATACGCGCATATCGCGGCTGTGTTCGGCGCGGACCTCACGCACTATCGCGCGATCTATGACGACTGGCGGCGCGAAATGCTCGCGCGCCTGACGGGCCGCGCGACGCTGCGGCCGCTGGTTGCGCTGACGGCCGGACGCGCCGCGCTGGAGGCCGTCGCATGAACGATCGTCATACGCCATCTCCGCTCGCGGGCGAGGCCGCCGTCGCGCCGCGCACTTTTGCGGCGCTGCTCGATGCGCTGCGCGCGAGCGCGCCCGAGCGCGATCGCGCAGGCGGCCATGCAGCGCGCGAGAAGGACTGGCTGGCCTCCGCCGGGCTGCTGACGCTCGCGGTGCCGCGCGCGTTCGGCGGCCAGGAAGCCGCGTGGCCGGAGATCTACCGCACGATCCGCGCGCTGGCCCGGGTCGACAGCGCGCTCGCGCACCTGGTCGGGTTCCAGTGCCTGCAGGTGGTCAGCGTCGAGGTCTGGGGCAACGCCGCGCAGCGCGAGCGCTATTTGCGCGGCACGGTCGAGCACGGCTGGTGGTGGGGCAATGCGGTGAATCCGCTCGACCCGCGCCTGCAGGCGCGGGCGACGCCGGACGGCGGCTACCGGCTCGACGGCGTCAAGGGCTTCTGCTCGGGTACGCGCGGCTCGCAACGCATGACGGTGTCCGCGCACGATGCGGCGACGGGCAAGCCCGTGTTCGCCGTGGTGCCGACCGCGCGCGCCGGCCGCGCCGTGCACGACGACTGGGATCCGATCGGCCAGCGCCAGACCGACAGCGGCAGCGTGTCGTTCGAGGCGGTGCGGGTCGAGGCCGACGAAGTCCTGCATCGTTCCGAGACCCCGCCGACGCCGCGCGCGACGCTGCGCACGCTGGTGTCGCAACTGGTGCTGACCAACCTGTTCGCGGGCCTTGCCGAAGGCGCGCTCGAAGCGGCGCGCGACTACGTGCGTGCGCACGGGCGCCCATGGGTGCATGCGGGCGTCGCGCAGGCGAGCGACGACCCCTACACGTTGCAGCGTTTCGGCGAGATGCGGGTGCAGGCGCTGGCCGCCGAGGCGCTGGCCGAGCGCGCGGCCGGCGCGTTGCAGCGCGCATGGGAGGCCGGCGACGCGCTGAGTGCCGACGCGCGCGCGGAAACGGCGCTCGCGGTGTCCGAGGCGAAGATCGTCGCGCAGCGCGCGGCGCTCGATCTCGGCGAGGCCTTGTTCGAGGCGTGCGGCGCGCGCGCGACGGCCGCACCGCTGGCGCTCGACCGTTTCTGGCGCAACGCGCGCACGCACACGCTGCACGACCCGCTCGACTACCGCGTGCGCGACGTCGGACGCTACGCGCTGACGGGCGAGCTGCCCGAAGCCTCGCTTTATACCTGAGGGGGCGAGGGCGCGCGCTTGTCGAAGAAGTGCCCCATGAGCTGGAGCAGGGGCCGGCGTCGATTGATCAGCGCAAACTGCCATTCATCCATCTGCTTCGCCGCGGGATCGAGATTCTGCGCGTCGAGGATGCGTTGCGTCCTGGGCAGCTGATACCAGGCGATCCACGGAAACGCATGATGTGCGATGTGCAGGTTGAAGCTGAGGATGATGTACTTGGACCAGATCGGGACGGAACGGCAGCTGTGCGAGACGATGTCCTGTTCCCACAGCGGCGGACGCTGGGCGTCGTTCGCGAGCAGCGGGATCTCGGCGTGATGCGGCAGGTTGAGCAACTCGACCGCGAGCCACAGGAGGATCAGCAGGATGGCGACGAACGCTGCGTATTCGGCGAACACGCCGAAATGTATCGCGCAGTACGCGAGCAGGCCGTAGCCGGCGAGATAGATCACGGCGAACCGCGCCTCCTGTTTCGACGTGTTGCGCGCGGCGTCGCCGGCGGGCCGCTTGAGCACGCACAGCCAATGATTGGCGAAGTGGTTGATCGCGATGATGGGAATCCAGTGACGCCAGAGGAATTCGAGCGTCCTGGCCTGCTGTTCCGTCATCACCGAGAATTTCTCGATCATCCCCTTGTTCTCCGGATCACGCTTCGGATGGGCCGTCCAGGCATGGTGCCCCAGGTGATTGCGTCGTCTGGGCAGGAACGGCAGCGCGATCAGCCAGCCGCTGGCGTGGCCGATGGCTTCGTTGATGAAGCGGTTCCGGCATACCGACCGATGGATCGCTTCGTGCAGGATCAGGTAGATCTGGATCACGGACAGCTCGGCCAGCACCACGGCGCAGACGCGCGCGAGCAGGCTGCCGCGAGTCCAGAGCAGCCATGCGCCGCCGAGGATGGCCATATCCAGCAGCCAGAGCCCGACGGTCCAGTATCCCTGCGGGCCGTCGGGCAATTGCTTGCGCACCGCCAGCCATTCTTCCTTCGTCATGTTCGTTATCCTTTCTCGATGTGGCGTTAAGGGCGATCGTCTCGGCCGGGCCGGGCAGCGCGACGGCCACCCGATGCATGCGCCGCGCCCCGCGACCTGCCCGGCGCGGCTTACTGCTCGAACTCGAGTTCGCGGGCTTCGAGCAGATCCTCCGCGAGCGTTCGGAATGCACGATCGAATCCATCGATCTGCGTATCGAAGCCGTTCATGTTGATGGTGTCGAAGCGCTGCCTGACGAGCCGCACGCAGTCGTATCGGCGCCCCTGATGCCAGTGCCAGGCCGGCAGATAGGCGGTGATGCCGAAACCCAGGTTCAGCATCGCCTGGATCAGCACGACGTTGTGGGCGAGGACGTCGCCGCTGACGTAGCTGCACTGCGCGTGATGCGTCATGAAGCGGGCCAAGGCGTCGGCGGTCTGCGTTTCGTCGCCCGATACCCGGTATCCGCACAGCTGGATCGAATCGAGGTGATCGTCCCTGCAGTAGGTGAAGTCGTGCCCGGCATGCGTCCCCTCGCCGGAGAACAGCAGCGAGGGATAGAGGCCGGTGCGCCACTTGAGGCCCAGCGGCGCATACACGCGATCGTGAATGAACGGAGAGCGGCGCCATACCTCGTTGGGCGGCGCGACGTGCGGGAAATACGCGGGGATCCGCTGGGCGATCGCCGTCAGGTGATATTCCCGGATGGAGTCGACCCAGTTCGGTCCGCCGTCGTGGCCGACGAGCACGCTCGCGACATCCTTCGTCAAGGCGCGGTACGCCGCGAACGAGCGTGTGACGGCAAACACCATCTCGTCCGACTGGATCTCCGTCTGCTCGAGCCCCGTGCGCAGCAGCATCGAGAACACGCCGAGCCGGCGGTAATCCGGATCGATCACGGCATGCCCGAGTTCCCAGGTCCGGTTGATCCTGTTGTGCAGGAAGCAGATGCAGCCGACCATGCCGGCCGACTCAGCGACATACCACCGGCCTTTCGCCCGGGCGATCGATTGCGCGATATAGCCGGCCGACTGACAGGGATGGGTGGTCACGCCATAGGCGTCGCGGAACAGGCCGGCCAGCGTGTCGCTGTCGGCGGCGACCGCGCGTCTGACGGCGAGGCGCGCGGTGGGCTGCGGTGAATCGACGGCGGGGCGCGGCAGCCCCTCGGTCGGGTTGAACGGCGTGCCATTCCCTGCTTGGGTGAATGGATCGTGCATGGTGAGCGCCCTCTGGGACAGATGAATGTGTCTGCGGCGTTGACGGATGAACGACCCCGCGATCCCTCGATGGCGGGGCGTGTCGGCTAGAGTCGGATCCAGGCGCACACCTGGCCCGGAAATTCGACCTGGGCCTGTGCGTCGAGCAATGCGCGTTGCAGGTCCGCGCTCAGTTGATCGAGATCCACGGTTTCGCCGCTGGCGAGCTGCGTGTGCTGCGCGCCGCCCGACAGCGTGCGCAGCGATTGCGCCAGCCATGAGCAGAGCGGGGAGGCGGGACCGCCGCCGAGCGGGATTTCGTAGGACAGCGTCGGCGTCGGCAGCCCGGCGACGGCGAATGCCTGCACCAGGCGTCGCGCCACGTCGTAGGTCGCGCTGCCGTGCTGGCAACGTTCGAGCACCTCGCGCACGATCTTGTCCCAGAGCGCGACGCTGGGGCTCGATCCGGTCTGCCGGACGAGGTCCGGCTCGTGAAAGCCGAGCGCGCCGCCCGGCCGGACGAAGCGCGCGGCGAGCTGCAGGAACGCAGTGGCGTCGGGCTGATGCGACAACACATAGCGGCCGACGACGATGTCGAATTCATGGGCCGCCTGGAGTTGCTCCAGGCCGCAGACTTCGAAGCGAAGGTTGTCGAGGCCGGCCTCGGCGGCATGGCCGGAGGCCGTCTCGATGGCTGCTCCGCTGCGGTCGATCGCCGTCACCGAACCCGTGGGACCGGCCAGTTCGGCTGCAAGCAGGCTTACGCCGCCCGTCCCGCATCCGATGTCGAGGATACGCATGCCGGGCCGGATGCCCGCGGACTCCAGCAAGCGCCGCGTGATCGGGCGCAGCATCTCCGACTGGTAATCGAGCCGTTTGAGTTCCGTCGGCGAGTGACCTAGTACGTATTCACGCATGTTCGTGCTTCTCCGTGGTTGTATTCGACATCCGCATGCCCGATTCCGCCCGTCGCCCGTGTCTCGTGCTTTGATTCTCCGGTGTTCGGCATTACCGGACGGGGTGAGCGGAATTCGTTTTGCTTGCCGATATTGCTGAATTGTTTTTGCTGCGGTTTACGAAAATTGAATGGAATCGGTTTTGTGAAATTATTGGATTCGTAAATCGAGTGAATTGAATTGATGAAAAGATTTGTCGTTGAATTGCTGCGAAAAATGGAGAAATAGAGGCGGATGCGCCGTGATTTCTTGAATGATCGGGATCGCCGTCGTTTGGGCCTCGTGAAGAGATTTTATGGTTTCTCTTGTTTTCTAAATGAATTTATTTGAAAGCAATTGTTAGGCGGGTCGAATTTGAAATGTTTGGCTAATGGCTGGCAACTGTATTAAATGACGGTTGACGAGAGGGGTTCGTTGAATTAGGTGATTTGTTTGGCGATATTTGTCAACAATACGATGTATTGAAATCGCTAATTTATTCGAAAAATAAATCCGTCCGGCGGATTGCTCGGCGAAGATTGCGTCGTCGGCGTGCGGATGCGCGTTTTCGCGCGGCTCTGCGCCACGGCTTTTCGCCGCTCATTCCGCACGGGTTTCGGCGCAGGCTCGTCTGTACAGTACATTTCGACACGTGCTTGCCATTTCCCTGCAACACCATTTCAGTGCATTACACACACCGGCGAGGCGGGACCGCACACGCCGGCTTCAGGCGGCATGCCGCCTCGGGCGCTCATGCGGCCGCGCTTCGGCGCGGCGCGGGATGCGCCGGATCACCCAGATCGCCCGCGGGCCGCGTCGAGCGCCGGCCAAGAACCGGTTCCACGCGCGCGGGCCTACTATGCACATCCGCTTGAGAGGGCTGGAATGGAACAATGGTCGAGGCAGGGGGTATCGGCGATCACGACTCGTGATCTCAGCAAGAATCCGTCGAAGGCGTTACGGGACGTCGGCGGCCATCCATTGGTCGTGATGCGGCATCAGCGGCCGATCGCGTGTCTGGTGTCGATCGAGCAGTGGGTCGAACTGACGAATCGGCTCAAGGACCTCGAACTCGCGCGCTGCATCGCGGGTGCGG
>NZ_JAAGNW010000157.1:0-1636 GCF_010645215.1 Burkholderia multivorans
ACGCGTCGATGAGGCGCGAGGGCAGCAGGTCGGCGCTCGCGGCGAGCAGGCCGGGCGCGCCGCTCGTCGCGCCGAGCGCGCGCTCGATGGGCGGAAACGGATCGTCGGGGCCGAGCCAGGGAACCATGCCGGCCGACGCTCAGCCGTTGCGCAGCGAACGGAAGATGTCGCCCGTGTGCACGCCGTAGTCGCCTGCCTCGCGGTCTGCGAAGAAGAAGCGCAGGGTCTGGCTGACGGTCGGGAAGGCCAGGTCGTCCCAGGGAATGTCGGCCTCGTCGAACAGCCGCACCTCGAGGCTTTCCTCGCCGGCCGCGTAGGACGGATCGGTGAGGCGCGCGAGATAGAACAGGTGGACCTGATGCACGTGCGGCACGTTCAGCAGCGAGAACAGGCTTTGCACCTCGACGCGCGCCCCGGCTTCCTCGAGCGTTTCGCGTGCAGCCGCCTCGGCGGTGGTCTCGCCCATTTCCATGAAGCCCGCCGGCAGCGTCCAGTAGCCGTAGCGCGGTTCGATCGCGCGCCGGCACAGCAGCACCTGGTCGCCCCAGACGGGGATCGTGCCGACCACGTTGCGCGGATTCTGGTAATGAATCGTGCCGCATTGGTCGCACACGAAGCGCTCGCGGTTGTCGCCGGGCGGGATGCGCGCAATGACTTCGTGGCCGCAGACGGAGCAGAATTTCATAGGTCGGGGAGGCTGGACAGTGACGCGAGTGTATCACCGGGCCGGGGCATTCTCGCATGCCCCGGCCCGGCGCGCCGCCGTCGCGCGCTTCAGGTCAGCGTGCGGAAGCGTTCGTAGACGCGCATCCCGAGCCGGTACTCGAGCGATGCGCGCGTTGGGTTCAGGTGGGCGTCGAGTTGCGCGAGATCGAGCGCCGGATTGCCGGCGAATACGATGCGCCGGAACACGCCGGCCCAGAAGCGCTCGTCCGAATCGATCACGGGCGGATCGCCGTCCTCGCAGCCGATCGTCGACGCGAGCGTGAGCCGCGGCGTCGCGAGGAACGGCACGAAGATCCGCGCGTTCAGCGCGCCGGTGTGGATCCACCGGTTGTACAGCGTGTCGACCGGCGTGGCCGGCTCCGCTGCGGCGGTCTCGAACAGGCGCGCCAGCGTACGCTTGCCCGTCGGCGTCACGAGATAGGCGGCTGCGCAATACGCGTAGACGCCGCGCGCGTCGAGCACGTCGACGGTCGCGAGCCGGTGGCGGGCGTCGTCGGGCGAATCCGCTGCGCGCTCCGTCATGCGGCCCTCGCTCTTCGCGAGCAGCAGTGGCGCCTGCGCCCAATAGATGCAGCAGTCGAGGAACGCGATGTCGACCTCGGGCGAGGTGGCGGCGAAGTGAGCGATCGTGTCCGGTTGCAGGATCGTGGGGAAGTGGCGGCTGATCTCGACGTCGTCCTCGAGCACGATCGTCGCGCTGTCCGGGGAGGCCGCGCCGAGCACGGCCTCGTGCGAACGCCGGCAGGCCCATGCGCCATTCAGGGCGGCGCCTTCGTAGGGGCCATGCGCGCGGCCGTCGACGGCCGCGAAACGCCG
The DNA here is from genome assembly GCF_010645215.1 of Burkholderia multivorans. Classification (GTDB taxonomy): domain Bacteria; phylum Pseudomonadota; class Gammaproteobacteria; order Burkholderiales; family Burkholderiaceae; genus Burkholderia; species Burkholderia multivorans_A. The sequence continues at coordinate 1,543 of NZ_JAAGNW010000157.1, forward strand.
GATCAGGTCGGCGACGCCCAGTTCGCGCAGTTGCGCTTCCATCAGGTCGCGGCGCTCGGCGCTCCGGTCGAGATTGATATAGCAGCCATCGAGT
>NZ_JAAGNW010000157.1:1646-12165 GCF_010645215.1 Burkholderia multivorans
TCACGCGGGCACCCGTTTGCCTGTTGATTTGGATGATCGGGCGAAGGTGGCGCGCGGCGGCGAGGCCGGCGTTCACCGTGCCACTTCTGGTCTCAGCGGCAACTTATCATTTTGCGATGGCGGCCAAAAGTGTTTGGGTGCGCAAGGCGGATCGGGATTTGCACGGAGGCGCGGAGCGGGAACGATGCCCGGGCGCGGGCGTAGCGGAGGACGCGGGGATGGCGCAGGTTGCCGGGCTTGAACCGCCCGGCGTTCACATTCCTGGCAAGACGAGAACGGTTTGAACGGCAAGGCCGACCGCCCGATGCGGCGTGGGCGGACCCGGCCGCGCCGGGCGGAATCGGCTACCGCGTATTGGCGCTGCTGGGCAGCACCGCGAAGTCGTCGCTCTTGTCCAGCGCCTGCAGTGCGGCAAGCAGCGGCCCCGGAGGACATATCAGGCAGCGCTGCTTCAAGTCCAGCCATCCGACCGTCGAGGTCACGCGTGCCGCGAGCTTGCCCTGGCGGAAGTATTCATTGCGGATGTACATGCGGCTGCCATCGTCCGACATGCCGGCCAGGACCAGCGTGACCTCGATCTCATCGAGCAGGTGGCATTCGCGCATGTACTCGAGTTCGTCCTTCATGACGACGGGCCCCAGGCCCTGGCGCACGAACTCGCTCATCGGGAAGCCGTGTTCGGCGAAGAACATCATGCGCACGTCGGCCGCCTTGTCGAGGTAGGCCGTGTTGCGCATGTGCGCATTGAAATCCATATCGCCCCAACTGGCGAACAGGCGTTGGCTGTACATAGTTTTCTCCAAGCAGTGTGACTTGGGATGAGTGGAAGGCTCACCGGAAAACAGTGACGCAGGCTGCTGTTCAGCCCTGGAATGGTGAGAGGGGGCAATGCCGAAGCTGGTCAGCATTCTATCGGGCGTGAGGAAAACGCGTTGCCCGGCTATCGGCTGACTTGTCTCTCGCCGCACGCGCCGCGCGCCAAAGCAAAAAGCCTTGATTTCGAATCGAAATCAAGGCTTTCGCATGAAACTGGTTGCGGGGACAGGATTTGAACCTGTGACCTTCGGGTTATGAGCCCGACGAGCTGCCAGACTGCTCCACCCCGCGTCTGAGAAAGAAAGTATAAGTGATCGTTCGAACGAATGCAATCACTTCATGCAAGGACCCGGCACGCGGGGCGTGCCGCGCCTCGGTGGCGAAATCGCTGCGCTAGAATCGGGCGGTTTCCGTCTTCTCAATCGCGCGGCTCGCGCGCTTCTCGCTCATCGCCCCATGGATATCGCGCTCGACCTGCAAACGATCGTCACGCAAGAACGCACCCTTGTGTTTCCCCATTTCGACGCCGGCCGAGCCTGGGCGCTCGGCGTGCAACTGCATGCGCTTGCGAGCGCGCGCGGCCACGCGGTCGCGATCGACGTGCGCACCTTCGGCCAGCCGCTGTTCTACGCGGCGCTCGACGGCACGACGCCCGACAACGCCGACTGGGTGCGCCGCAAAAGCAATGTCGTCGCGCATTTCCGCTGCAGTTCCTATGCGGTCGGGCTGCGTCTGCGGCAGGCGGGCGCGACGCTCGCCGACAAGCACGGCCTCGCGAACGCCGATCACGCACCGTATGGCGGCGCGTTCCCGCTGACCGTCGCGGGCGCGGGCGTGATCGGCTCGATCACCGTATCGGGCATGCCGCAACGGCGCGATCACGCGCTCGTGGTCGAGGCGCTGTGCGCGCAGCTCGGCCATGCATACGACACGCTGGCGCTGCCGGAGGCCTGACGCGCTGACCTTGCCCGGTTATGCATGGCTGGCGATCGCGATCGTCGCCGAAGTGATCGCCACCTCGGCGCTGCGCGCCTCCGAAGGCTTTACGCGTCTCTGGCCGACGCTCGTCGTCGCCGCGGGGTACGGCACGGCGTTCTATTGCCTGTCGCTGACGCTCAAGAGCATGCCGGTCGGAATCGTCTATGCGATCTGGTCGGGCGCGGGCATCGTGCTCATCACGCTCGTCGCGATCGTGCTGTACCGCCAGATCCCGGACTGGCCGGCGGTGCTCGGGCTCGCGCTCATCATCGCCGGCGTGGTGGTGCTCAACCTGTTCTCGAAAATGCAGGCGCACTGAACCCGCGCCCGCCCTCCGTTCCTTCCCGTCCATGACCGATTCCTCTTCCGACGCAGCAGGTTTCACCGAGGTGCGCGCCCACGTGGCGAACCGCATCGGCTTTCTCGAACTGAACCGTCCGAAGGCGCTCAACGCGCTGTCGGACGCGATGATCCGTGCGATGCAGGCGGCGCTCGACGCCTGGCGCGAGGATCCCGAGGTCGTGGCGGTGGTGGTCCACAGTCCGCATCCGCGCGCGTTCTGCGCGGGCGGCGACGTGCGTTTCTTTCACGAGGCCTACCAGCGCGGCGAACATGACGCAGTCGATGCGTTCTTCATCGACGAATACACGCTGAACCACACGATCTTCACCTACCCGAAGCCGTATATCGCGCTGATGCACGGCGTCGTGATGGGCGGCGGGATGGGGATCGCGCAGGCGGCGCACCGCACGGGCGGGCTGCGGGTCGTGACGGATTCGACCCGGATGGCGATGCCGGAGACACGCATCGGACTCTTTCCCGATGTCGGGATGAGCTGGTTCCTGGCGCGCACGCCCGGCATGCTCGGGCGCTACCTCGCCATCACGGGCGCGACGCTGGGCGCGGCGGACGCGCTGTATGCGGGCCTGGCCGACGCCTACCTGCCGGACGCCGCGCTGCCCGAACTGCTCGATTCGCTGCGCGCGGAACCGTTCGCGGACGGGGCGGCGGTGAGCGCGCGCGTGGCGGCCGCGGCGGCCGCGCAGCGGGTTGCGCCGACGCCCGACACCTCGCCGCTGGCTGCCGCGCGCACCGCGATCGACCGGCATTTCGCGCAGCCCGATCTCGCCGCGATCCTCGCCTCGCTCGCCGCGGAGCAGGATTGCGTGGCGCTGGAAGGATGGGTGGAGAAGGCTGCGGAGGCGATGCGCACCCAGCTCGCGCCGCTGTCGATGGCCGTGTCGCTCGAACTGATCGAGCGTGCGCGCGAGGCGACGATGGCCGAATGCCTGCGTCGCGACCTCGATCTGACCCGCTCGACCTTCGCGCGCGGCGACGTGATCGAGGGCGTGCGCGCGCTGATCGTCGACAAGGACCACGCGCCGCGCTGGCGCTTCGCGTCGGTCGACGCGCTGAGCCGCGACGCGGTGCAGGCGATGTTCGACAGCCCGTGGTCTGCCGACACGCATCCGCTGCGCCATCTGCGCGACTGAGCCGCGCGCGGCGGCGGCGCGTTCAGGCGTCGTCGTCGCCGTCGTCGTCCGACATGAACGCGCGCATGAACACGAGCGCGCCCCAGCCCCAGATCGCATTCGCAACGAAGCCGACCACGATGGGCGGCAGCATGTTGCCGGCCGGCCAGATGCCGCGCAGCGGATCGATCACGAACAGGCGCGCGGCCGTGAGCGCCAGGCCGCCGAACACGAGCGACTGAATCCACGGCGCGCGCCGCTCGGGCGCGACGCGCAGCAGCCAGGCCATCAGGATGGCCCAGCATGCGCTCATGATCGCGTTGGCGACGAATTCAGGAATACCGAGCGGCGCGAACGGCAGCGTCGAGAAACCGCCCGATTCGATGAGGCCGGCCGTGTGCAGCAAGGCGAGCGTCGCCTCGCGGAAGAACAGGGCGGCGAGAAAGCCGGACAGAAACGGCAGGATTACTTTCTGCATCGGATACACCGCGAAAGCGCGCGGCCTGCAACGGCTCGCGCGGGGTTGTCAGGAGTCTGGGCGACATTATAGGCGGCGCACGCGCCCTTATTCGCTGCAGCAGCACGCAAAGCACGAAAGCGGAAAACCTAAGCTCAAAAAAATCGTTCCTCAACGATACCGCGCGCCATAGACTGATTTCCCAGAGACGGTCAGGCCCGTCCCCCGCGCCAGGCGAGCTCGCCCGCCGCGCGGCGCGATCCGGCGAGCACTCCCAACTTTTACGCAAGCGGGTCCGACCGCGCGTCCGATGACGCGCGCGCCGTGTCGTCCCCGTATTTTCCGGTACGAACAGTCAGGCAGGAGCAGCAGATGAATGTGTTCTGGTTTATTCCCACGCACGGCGACAGTCGCTATCTCGGCACCGCGGAAGGCGCGCGCGCGGCGGACTACGATTATTTCCGGCAGATCGCGGTCGCGGCCGATACGCTCGGCTACGAAGGCGTGCTGCTGCCGACCGGCCGTTCGTGCGAGGACGCGTGGGTGGTCGCATCGAGCCTGATTCCGGCGACCCGCCGTCTCAAGTTCCTGGTGGCGATCCGGCCGGGCATCGCGTCGCCGGGCCTGTCGGCGCGCATGGCGTCGACCTTCGACCGTCTCTCGGGCGGCCGGCTGCTGATCAATGTCGTGACGGGCGGCGATTCCGCCGAACTCGAAGGCGACGGCCTGTTCGCCGATCACGACACGCGCTATGAAATCACCGACGAATTCCTGCACATCTGGCGCGACCTGTTGAGCGCGTCGCATACGAACGAGCGGATCGACTACGACGGCAAGCATCTGCAGTCGAAGGGCGGCAAGCTGCTGTACCCGCCGGTCCAGCATCCGCATCCGCCGCTGTGGTTCGGCGGCTCGTCGCCGGCCGCGCATACGATCGCGGCCGATCACATCGATACTTACCTGACCTGGGGCGAGCCGCCCGAGGCGGTCGCGAAGAAGATCGCGGACATTCGCGCGCGTGCGGCCGAGCGCGGTCGCCAGATCAAGTTCGGCATCCGCCTGCACGTGATCGTGCGCGAAACCGAGGGCGCGGCGTGGCGCGATGCGGAACGGCTGATCAGCCGGCTCGACGACGAGACGGTCGCCCGCGCGCAGCAGGCGTTCGCGAAGATGGATTCGGAAGGGCAGCGCCGCATGGCCGCGCTGCACGGCGGCAAGCGCGGCGGGCGCGCCGAACTCGAGATCTACCCGAACCTGTGGGCCGGGGTAGGACTCGTGCGCGGCGGCGCGGGGACGGCGCTCGTCGGCAATCCCGAACAGGTGGCCGAGCGCATGCGCGAATACGCGTCGCTCGGAATCGAGACGTTCATCCTGTCGGGCTATCCGCATCTCGAGGAGTCGTACCGTTTCGCCGAGCTGGTGTTCCCGCTGATCAAGGAGGACCAGGTCACGCGTCGCGGCGGGCCGCTGTCCGGGCCGTTCGGCGAGGTGATCGGCAACAGCTATCTGCCCAAGGCAAGCCAGAGCTGAGCGGGAGGGAGTGGGCATGGCATCGATTTTCCGTATCAATCGCGCCGGCGCCGGGCTCGTCGCGCGCGTCTGGCGCAGCGTCGCGCCCTGGCTCGTGCCGGCCGCGCTGGTGCTCGCGTGGGAACTGGCGGCGCGCGCGGGCGCGCTGTCGACCCGCGTGCTGCCCGAGCCGTTCGCGGTGGTGCGCGCGGCGTGGGCGCTCGTCGAGTCGGGCGACCTGTGGGCCAACGTGAAGGTCAGCACCTGGCGCGCGCTGGCCGGCTTCGCGCTCGGCGGCGGCGTCGGGCTCGCGCTCGGGCTGGTGACCGGCCTGTCGAAGGGCGCGGAGATCGCGCTCGATTCGACCATCCAGATGATCCGCAACATTCCGGCGCTCGCGATGATTCCGCTCGTGATCCTGTGGTTCGGGATCGACGAGAAGGCGAAGCTGTTCCTGGTCGCGCTGGGCGTGTTCTTTCCGGTCTACATCAACACCTATCACGGGATCCGTTCGGTCGATCCGAATCTCGTCGAGATGGCGAAGAGCTATGGCGTACGAGGTTTCGCGCTGTACCGCGACGTGATCCTGCCGGGTGCGCTGCCGTCGATCCTGGTCGGCGTGCGCTTCGCGCTCGGGCTGATGTGGGTGATGCTGATCGTTGCCGAGACCATTTCCGCGCAGTCGGGAATCGGCTACATGACGATGAACGCGCGTGAATTCCTGCAAACCGACGTGGTGGTGGTCGGCATCCTGCTCTACGCGGTGCTCGGCAAGCTTGCCGACGTGATCGCGCGCTGGCTGGAACGCGTGACCCTGCGCTGGCACCCCGCGCATCAACCGGGAGCATCGACATGAGCGGCACGACCTTTGCGGCTTCGTTCGGCCCGATCGCGGGCGCGGATCTCGAAGCCGAACTCGCGCAGGCGCGCACCCTCGACGGCGACGCGCAGCAGGCGGCCGTGCTCGAACGCGACGGCGGCGCGCACGTGCTGCCGCTCGCGCGACGCGGTGGCGCGCGCCTGCCGGCAGCCGATCCGGCGGTGCGCCTGGAGCGCGTCGGCAAACGCTATGGCGAGCGTGCGGTGCTGAGCGACGTCGATCTGTCGATCGAGCGCGGCAGCTTCGTCGCGATCGTCGGCCGCAGCGGCTGCGGAAAATCCACGTTGCTGCGCCTGATCGCCGGGCTCGAGCAGCCGAGCGCGGGCACGCTCGTCAAGCAGGGCGAGACCGGCGGCCCGCTCGATACGCGGATCATGTATCAGGACGCGCGCCTCTTGCCCTGGAAGACGGTGCTGCAGAACGTGATGCTCGGCCTCGGGCGCGGCGCGAAGGACGCGGCGCGCGCGGTGCTCGACGAAGTGGGGCTCGCGGAGCGCGCGAACGACTGGCCCGCGCAGTTGTCGGGCGGCCAGCGCCAGCGGGTTGCACTGGCCCGTGCGCTCGTGCATCGGCCGCAACTGCTGTTGCTCGACGAGCCGCTCGGCGCGCTCGACGCGCTGACCCGCATCGAAATGCATGGCCTGATCGAACGCCTGTGGCGCGAGCACCGCTTTACCGCGCTGCTCGTCACGCACGACGTGCAGGAAGCGGTCGCGCTCGGCGACCGGATCCTGCTGGTCGAGCAGGGCCGGATCGCGCTCGATCAGGCGGTGCCGCTCGAACGGCCGCGCGCGCGCGCGTCGAGCGGATTCGCGACGCTGGAGGCGCGCGTGTTGCAGCGGGTGCTGTCGAACGGTGCGCGCGCACCGGTCGAGACCGGCGCCGCGCATCTGACCGGGAACGACGTCGTCGCCCGGATTCGCTGGGCGGTGTGATGCCACCGTCCGTGACCTACTGTTGTATGACTCGAATTTTGGAGCGATGACCCGATGAGCATTACCGCTATCAACGTACGCAATCAGTTCAAGGGCAAGGTGAAGGAAATCATCCGCGGGCCGGTAGTGTCCGAGGTCGACGTGGATACGCCGTTCGGCATCGTCACCTCGGTGATCACGACCCGTTCGGTCGACGAACTGGAACTCAAGGTGGGCGCGGAGGTGGTGGCGCTCGTCAAGTCGACCGAGGTGTCGATCGCGCGCCTTTGACCGGCGTCGGGCCGCCCGTCGACGGCATTTCTTTCCGGCACGGGGAAAGTGCTAGGATGAAATGATACCGACGGCGGAGGCGGCCCATGTTTCCCACCCTCACACCCGAAGCGATCGAAGCGCTGAAATGGATCGACCAGTTCGGCGCGGGCCGGCCGTTGCCGGCCGGTTTCCGCATCGCCTTCGAAGAACTGCTCAATGACGGCTTCGTCTACCAGAGCGGCCCGGATCGGGCTGATATCACCGACGACGGCAAGGCCTATCTGGCCGAGGAATACGATTGATCCGCGCAGCGCGGGGCGAAGGAGGCGGGATGGAACCGAGGGGAACGGATATCGGCGACTTCGGTGAAGCCTACAAGGGCTATGAGATCGAAGTGAAGACCGAGCAGGTATGGGTCGGCGAGAAGGCGCATTACCGTGTGCTGCAGGGCGACGCGGTGGTGATCGACTGGCGGCTCGTGCATGTCGACGGCTTGCTGCTCAGTGAACGCAGGGTGATCGAGCGCGTGTTCGAAATGGCGCGCGCGACGGTCGACCGGGAATTGCTGGGCGTGGGCGTGGTTTGATGCGGGAGGGTGCGTGCGGGGGCCGGATCGGGCGAGGAGCCGGGTGGGGCTTCGAAGGAGGGAACGATGCGATCGGCATCCGGAAATTAAAAAGCCCAGTCCGTGGACTGGGCTTTTTAATTGAATCTTTGGGGTGGCTGATGGGACTCGAACCCACGACGACAGGAATCACAATCCTGGACTCTACCAACTGAGCTACAGCCACCACTGGCTTTTTCTGCCTCTCCGTTGCTTGTTCATCAACAGAGAAGCGAGATTATACGAAGCTTATTTAATCTTGTACAGCCCCTTTTTCAAAAATTTCGTCGGGGCGTGTCAGGTGGGCCCGCGCCTCGTCGAAAATCGCGAGATCGCCGCGGGCCAGACGCTTGTTGTCGGACAGCACGCGACGCCATCCGCGCGCGCCGGCGACACCGCGGTACAGGCCGAGCGCATGCCGCACGATCGAGCCGAGATAGGTGCCGCGCGCGAGTTCCGTCGCGCAATAGTCGATCAGCCGCGCCTCCACTTCCTCCCGGCTCGGCGCGGTGGTGGTCGCGCCATAGAAGCGCGCGTCGACGTCCGCCAGCACGTAGGGGTTGTGATAAGCCTCGCGGCCGAGCATCACGCCGTCGACGTGCTGCAGGTGCAGCGCGACTTCGTCGAGGGTCTTGATGCCGCCGTTGATGATGATCTCGAGATCCGGGAAGTCGCGCTTGAGCTGATAGGCGTAGTCGTACTTGAGCGGCGGAATCTCGCGGTTTTCCTTCGGCGACAGGCCTTTCAGGATCGCATTGCGCGCATGGACGACGAATACCTCGCAGCCTGCGTCGGCCACCGTGCCGACGAAATCGCGTACGAACGCGTAGTCCTCGACTGCATCGACGCCGATCCGGTGCTTGACGGTCACCGGGACCGACACGACGTCGCGCATGGCCTTCACGCAGTCCGCGACCAGCGTGGGCTCGTTCATCAGGCAGGCGCCGAATGCGCCGCGCTGCACGCGTTCCGACGGACAGCCGCAATTCAGGTTGATTTCGTCGTAGCCCCATTGCTCGCCGAGCCGGGCCGCGCGGGCGAGATCATCGGGCTCGCTGCCGCCGAGCTGCAGCGCGACCGGCGCTTCGTCGGCGGTGAACGCGAGATGGCGTGCGACGTCGCCGTGGATCAGCGCGCCCGTCGTCACCATTTCCGTATAGAGCCAGGCATGGTTCGAGATCGCGCGGTGGAACGAGCGGCAATGACGGTCGGTCCAGTCCATCATCGGTGCGACCGAGACACGCCGGGGCGTGGGGCGAGTAGAGTGTTCCTGCGAATTCATCATGCTTGGGTCGATTGGGCGAGTCGTGCGCACGCTCGGCGGCTCGGGCCTCATCCGCGCGTTTCGTACCGAAATCGGTCCGGCGCCGGGCGCGGAGGCAACTCGCCGCGGCAGCAAAAGGACGCAAGTATAGAGTACACCGCGCGGCAGGACCGCCGGCCGGATTCGGCGCGCCCGGCGCGCGCTTAATTGACCGCCGGAACCCGGGCGCTTTCCGCCCGGCACACGCTCTTCATGTTGGCGAACAGCTGCTGCGCCGTGACGTGGCTTTGGTAGGTGGTGTCGATACCTTCGTGCAGCTTGGCCTTGTAGTCGTCCGGTGCGCGCATCGGGGTGATGACCGTGTCCAGCCGCGCGTGCGCCTCGCGCACGGAAATGCCGTCATCACGCCAGGTGGCCGCCGCCGACGTGGTCCGGGCAATCAGATAGCACTTTTGCTGCTGGGACATCAAGGCGAGCGCGGGGCTCATGCTGTCGTAAGTCTGGGTGGCGCATCCGGACAGGAGCGCCGCGCCGGCAAGCGCGCCACAGAGCCCTCGTTTCATCGTGATTCCCCGCGTTTTAATGTGTGTGCCGGATTGGCGCGGGCCGCCGCGCAGGTGCGGCCGGCTGCGAATCCTGTTCTTCGTTCTTGTTCGTGACTGCGTGAAGCGTAGCACAGCCCCGTCCGCGCAAGCCGGGTCCGCCGGATCGCGGCTGCCTTCGGTTTACGTGTTCGGGCCCGTCTGGTTCGTCGTGCGCGAGGCAGGTGTGTTCGGCGAACGGCAGTGGCAGAATGACCCGCGCCCGCACCGGATCGCGATCGGCGATATGGTGCGGCCCCTCTCATGACGACCAGGAGCGCGCTTGAAACCTACCGTTCGTCCTTCGGCATCCGCCGAGTCTCCCCAGCCTGCCACCCTGCGTTCCCGTTTCCGCCGCGTGTTCATCGGCGGCGGCGGCTTGCGCGCGGGGTGGGCGGCCTTGTCGTTTGTCGTGCTGTTCGCCGCCGTGGCGGCCGGGCTCGTATTCGCGTCGCACCGCCTGATGCCGAGGTCGGGCGATCCGGGCTTTTCGATCGCGGGCGCGGCGCTGATGGAGTGCGTGCAGGTGGCGGCCGTGCTCATTGCGACCTGGGGTGTCGCGCGGCTCGAGCGCCGTTCGCCGCTTTTCTACGGATTGCTCGGCGAGGCGCGCGTGCGGCGCTTCGGATGGGGCGCGCTGTTCGGTATCGTCGCGATCTCGGCGCTCGTGCTGGTTCAGGCGCAGGCCGGGTGGGTCCGGCTCGACGCGCCATCCGCCGACGTCGGGCAGGCGCTCGTGCACGGGGTGCAATGGGCGCTCATTTTCTCGAT
>NZ_JAAGNW010000157.1:12175-14956 GCF_010645215.1 Burkholderia multivorans
GCTGTTTGGAGCGATGCATGCCTTCAGCCCGGGGGAAACGCCGGTCGGGCTGGCGGTCGCCATGTTGTTTGGCCTGCTGTTCTGCTTGTCGCTCTGGTATACCGGCTCGCTTTGGTGGGCGATCGGTTTTCACGCGGCGTGGGACTGGGGCGAATCATTCGTGTACGGCGCGGCGGACAGCGGCCGGATGATCGAGGGCGTGCTGTTCACCTCGCATCCGCTCGGTCACCCACTGCTGAGCGGCGGCGCGGCGGGGCCGGAAGGCAGTGTGCTGGTGTTGGCTCTGCTCGCGATCTGCGCGCTCGTGATGTGGCGTTGGTGGCGCACGCGCGTGCCGCGCCCGCCGTTTGCGGCGCGTGACGGGCTGGTGCCTGTGCCACCCGCGGTGCCGGGAAAATCAGGCGGGTGATTTCTCTTCGAGCCATCGCGCATCCTGCACGCGATGGCTCGCCCCGCGCTGCATGGGTGATTCTCGACGGCGCCGGGCGCCATCCCCATCCCGCAGGAGGCGTGCGAGCGGGATGGCGGATTTGCCGCGCACCGAGAGATCGTCGCGTGTTGCCGGGGCGCGCGATGCCGAAAGGGCGTGTCCGATTCATTGGGCAATGCGCCCGTCCGAGCATTTTGCAAATCTCCGTGCTCATGCCGCCTCGCGATTGAGGGCGTTCGGTCACGCTTCCTGCTGTCTGGCGCAGTCGGTTCATCCGACATACCAGCGCTCGCGATATTCCTCGCCATCCGATCCTCCATGCTCGTTGCGGCAGGATCGAGGAATGCATTTCAATCGATGCAATTCACATCCGTCGATAAATTAAATTATTTAATAGATTGTTTCCAGGCAAACGATGTTGAGCGATTTTCGATGTGGTGATCTGGTCTATTTTTCAGGGGATTGTAAAAAATATGGCAAAGATTTTCCATTGCATATCAAGATATCGGCTGCTATACATATTCTGACGATCCGACACCGGCAAAGGATGTTGCCCGAAAATACCTCGCGAGGATCGGAAAACAACCGGGGCAGGTTGGCAGGGAACGATCAAGCCCTTGATCGTCATGTAATCAACTCATAATCCAGGAGAACCCCATGAAGAAAATTTCCATCGTGAAAGTTCAGAAGCTGAAAACCACCACGCCGGCGCTCTATGGTTGCGGTTGCCGCCCGTCGTAATTTCGACGAGTGGCGCAGACTGGTTGAGCTGCTGGTTATTTCCATAATCCTGTCGGGCGGGTTATCAACAGCGTAACGATAAAATCAAAACTTGGGTTTTGAGGATTCGTGCTGGAAATCTCGCTTGTTTTTGTTTGGTGGTTTGTAGATGGAACTGCCGGACACGGGACGAAGGGAGGCGGGGCTGCGGCCAGTGTGCGTCGAGCATGAGGTAGGCTGATGGCTCGGATGGTGGTGCCGAGTCGTCAGCCTCGAGGGTGCAGAGGCTTATCAAGCAGGCGTGAGCTGCGGGTACGAGAGTGGACTGCGTTGTTTCGCCCGGTTCGCTTCTGCATGGCAATGGGCTCGAACACTCGCTACGCACCCGATGCCGAATCGCCATGCGAGCACCTGATGCCGACGCAAGCGAAACCGGGAAGCCTTCGTTCAGAATATCGTAGATCCAGTCTTGGACCCGCCGATGGCCAATTCAGACGCTATTGAATATTTCGTCATTCCTTTGTCGGTGCAAAAGGAAGGTGAGATATATATGGTGGGCAATGCCGATTTGCAGGAATTCTATCAGTTCCCGGAAGAGGGGCTGCGTATTCTCGACATGCTGCGCGCTGGAGAGACGTCGAGGTCGATCAAGGCCTCGTTCGCTCGCGAGCAGGAAGAAGCGATCGATGTGGATGATTTTATAGAAACGCTGAAGCAAGTCGGATTCATTTACCCGGCGGACGAGAAGGCGCGTCATCAGGAAAAGCTGGATCTCGCCGAAGACAAGGATAAGCGTCTTGTTTTCAAGGCGGGCGGGCAGCTTGCAAAGATATTGTTTTCGCCGGTGCTGCTGGTCTGTTATTTCTGCATCGTATGTTATGCGTTTTACTGGATGGTGCAGGATGCCGCGCTGCGGCCGAACATGCACGCGTTTTATTTTGAAAAGAATATGACCTTGAGCATGCTGACGGTGCTGGTCCTGTTCCTGCTGATCGTCCTGATGCATGAACTGGGGCACATGCTCGCAGCGTCGCGTCGAGGCGTCAGCGCACGGCTCGGCATCGGCAATCGGATGTGGTACATCGTTGCCGAATCGGACATCACCGGGATATTTTCCCTGCCCAGGAACCAGAGATATTTTCCCTTGCTGGCGGGTATGCTGGTTGACGTAGTCAATATCGCGCTGTTGACCATCTTGATCAAGCTCCTGATGGAGCATGGCGCGAGCGGATACATCGAACAGGTGGTCCAGGTGTTGATCATGCAGATCATTTTCAATCTGCTGTGGCAATTCAACATCTTCATGAAGACCGATATCTACTATGTCATCTGCAACTATCTGAGCCACCCGGATCTCGATAGAGAGGCGCGTGCCTATCTCCGCAATGCCCTGTATGGGCTCAGTTGCGGCCGGTTCGGCGCGCCGGCGATAGCGCCAATTCGCGGCAACATCCATGTCCTCAGAACGTTCGTCGCGATCTGGCTTGTCGGGCGTGTGCTTTCGATAGGCTTTCTCCTTGTCGTCTTCCTACCCACGATTTATCGCTATGCCGCGCGGGCATACGGGCTCTATCAGGATCCCGCGGCGGGAATCGGCGCTGCCTGCGACCTTGCTCTGTTTGCGCTGATGT
>NZ_JAAGNW010000157.1:14966-15730 GCF_010645215.1 Burkholderia multivorans
GATGTCGATGACGACGGTTTCGGTCGGCATGTACATGTGGTTCCGGCAACGCAGGCATGTGGAACAAACGGTTTGAACGTGCATCTGGCGGGCGGTGCGTGACGACGGGGGGCTGGGTTCACCGTGCGTGCGACGGCGCTTTCCGCGGCGATGCCGCTGTTCGGGGACAGACGAAAAAAGCGCCGGGGTTCCGTCTCACCTGAACGAAAAAATCCTTCGATACCGGAAGTGCCAGGATTTCTCGACGCGCAGACATTCGATTTTCCAGATTGCCGCGGCTGAACGCTCATTCGACAGAAAGCCCCGGCTCCAACACCTCGATATAGGGAGATACCGTGACCAATGATCATGCTTCCCCGCGTTGGGTTGCCGCAGTCGCCTCGCAGGGCGCGATCGTCGAGACGAATGACGATGCCCTTCCTCGCGGGCGGATGTTTCATCTGGATGCCCGTTTTGAATCCGGGGGAGTGTGGGCCGGAGCCGCGCAACTGGTGGAGTCGGCGTTTCTCGATTTGCTCGATCGCGGGTTGCACGATGTACTCGATGCGCATAACTACGAGTTGCACATGGCGTTGCCGATGCATCGGAATCGAATCAAGCTCAAGCGCGGCTCGTTGACGGATACCAGCAACAGCAGCGAGAAAACCCGCAGCTTTCCGCTCGATCGGGCCTATCGCATCGTTCACGGCCTCGTTGGGCTGATTCTCGAGTGGCGGGACATACAGGCGACATCCGATCGCTGGAGCGTGATCGTCCGGGGTTTC
>NZ_JAAGNW010000158.1:0-5188 GCF_010645215.1 Burkholderia multivorans
ATCGCTTTGTCCTGAAGTAGGCAATGCTAGGCGCACCGCAATAGAATTTGCTTGCGCAAAAATTCTCGCCTCCTCGATCTCGGATATGGAAATCATCGGAGTTCGGTGATTGTAGAAAGCAGTTAACAAGATGTATCGGATCTCCAGCATGCAATTCTTTTCTGAAAAAAGGTTTGTCCTTGCCTCCGCCGAATGTCTCGCGCAAGCCCTCGTGATAAATCTTGAAGGTGGCGTTGAACGTGTTTGGGTTTGCGACAGTCACTACAAGCAGAAGTAAGGTCGAAAAATAAAGATATGCATTTATCTTATACACAACAAGGCTGCTTGTATTGTTTGTCACTATCTGCAGTCCGACCGCAAGCGTCAGTAAAATAAAAAATGCTACTGCGTATCTCGTATGACGCTGAATCCTTGCTGTGAGGGGATGGCTTGGTAGCCTGCTCAATATGTAAAATATAATGGCCCAGACAGCCGACAGTGCTATGAGGGTGCCAACGCGGAATCCTTGGCTCCCTGTCTTTGTCAGATAACTCACTTGGACGGATCCGAAGACAATGGCGAGAAAAACCAGAAGTCTCCCACTGCCTCCGGGCTTTCTCCAGTTCTCAAAACAACCAGCAATAGTGAAGAGGATCGAAAGTAGCCCTCCGATATAGCGATCGGAGGTAGTATGAAATTCTGTAGTGAATAGAGGCGTTGCTTGACCGAACAACAGCAATATTGGGGAAAGGGCAAGCACGCCTGAAATAAGCGCGAGAACAGGGATCAATAGCAACTGGGCTGCAGTCGGCTTAAGGTATCCCTCTCCTTGTTTGAGCCTTTCTCGGATCTGATCGGCTCGAGTTGGTGCAGTCGGCTCGGTTGATTGCCCGGGAAGTTGACCCAGTACACTAGCTGCAGCATACCCGCCACCTGACACACTCGATACGTAGTCGATGTTTTTCCATTGGGTGGAGCGCTCCAGCCAGCTCAGTACGCCTAGGCTGAAACACGCAGAGCGAATCCCTCCGCCTGATAGCGCGACCCCCATCCTATGGGACTTTTCTGCGCCTGCGTGTTGCCGTCGTACGCTCGTATATGCATCTTCGCGGAGAAGGACTGACTCCCGATCTACCCCAGGCTTCCGCCACTTCGTTTTCGTTTCTTCTCGGTTCATATTTTCTAGGCGTATTGTCTTGCAAGCATTTTGAGTCATATCATGCCGCCTGAATGCACAGTCCTAATCAAACACCCAGCCCGTGGTCCTCTTGCGAGATATGACAAGCCATATCAGCATGTCGGCCGCCACCGACATTTCTTTAGCAAGGCGCTGGTGGTTGGGTATCTGAGTTGACCCCGCGAACTGGCGCAAAGACGGCTTCGACCGCACAGACGCTCGTTGTGGTGCGACGTAGGCTTCGTTGAATTAACTACGTTCTTCTGCGCATATAGGCTTTCGATGCGCAGCGTTCGGGCGGTGAATGTGCAGACCGGACTACTGATGGCGTATCACACTGTCGCTTCTCGAGAATCAAGGAAATTCAAAGGTGAATTTAAATCTTATCGCTCGTTTTTTTTCGCGAAAGCAATCGTCTCACTCGACAGATCTCACTTCGGGGGTCTGCAGAGCGTGCAAGGAGTCGCTACATCCGGGCGCAACGAAGTGTGCCGACTGCGGCTCTGAGCAACGCAAGGTGACGTTAAATTCGATAGCTCTATTCATCGGCGCAGTGCTATCCGTAACGTCCCTGAGCGTGATCGGCTTGAATGCCGGCAAGAATCTGTTTGACCCTAAGGCCGCGTCGTTGAGCGGTGCGGTCGCCAGCGGCGATTCGCACGCCATATACTTCACGGTATCCAACAAAGGGACTCGCGCGGCTACTGTGATCGACGTCATGGTGGAGGGGCCATACACAGGCCCAACATGTAAACGACCGATGACGTTCGGTACGCGCGCGGAGTCGTCGGAGATTACGAAGGTAATCGAGCCTGGGAAAATGTA
Source organism: Burkholderia multivorans (assembly GCF_010645215.1). Taxonomy (GTDB): domain Bacteria; phylum Pseudomonadota; class Gammaproteobacteria; order Burkholderiales; family Burkholderiaceae; genus Burkholderia; species Burkholderia multivorans_A. The sequence goes on from NZ_JAAGNW010000158.1 coordinate 1,982, forward strand.
TGCAATGGTCGCACGGCTCGGTGGAGGATTTTCGGAACTACCGACTACATTTACGCCAGAGGCGCTCCTCGATAAGAGCTTGCCGGCGAAGCTAGGTAGCGGCATGAGCTGCAAACTCTCTGTGAGTTACATTGATTTCGACAATAGCGTCAAGAATTTTGCTATCCCGTATCCTTGCCTGCCGCAAGCACCGTGCCCCGGGTGAGATTCATTTCACTCGTCGCACGCACGTGACTCTCAGACGTCGGCCAGCATCGCCTCGAATCTAGTGGATAGCAATCGGCGCGCACGCACGCCAAGTCCGGCGTACCAAGCCACGGCATCGCACAGGAAGTTCACGGCACGCCCTTTTGTCTCGTCTGGTTGCATCGCCGTGTAGGCAATCCGGGCATGATCGTCCACGGCGACGAACAGATATTCCCAGCCAACGCCATCGACCGTATCGCGCCGATTGCCAGTCACACAATGGCCAGGACGCGCGATACGGCCGAGCTTCTTGATGTCGGTGTGCAGTAAGTCGCCCGGTGCCTCGTGTTCGTAACGCTGAACCGGTTCTCTTGGTTGCAGGTCGCTCAACCGGGACAGTCCGGCACGCGCCAGCACCCGACTGACGGTCGAGGCCGACACGCCCACCTGCCGGGCGATCTGACGTTGCAGCAAGCGCTGCTGGCGCAACTCCACGATCAACAAGGCAGTCGCCGGGGCAATGGAGCGTGGAGAGCGAGCCGGTCTCGATGAGGCCGCCGACCAGATAGCGCCCAAGCCATTTGCGTACCGTCGGTGCTGTCACGCCATGATCGGCTGCGGCTTGCGGCACGCTCGAACCGGATTCGGTGATCTCGTGAACCATCTCAAGTCGACGCGCGAAGGTGAGTCGGGCATTCTTATGGCTGTTCATTCGGCTGAGTTCCTGGAAGGTTGGGTGTTTGGCGACTTCCAGTCTCCCAGACTCAGTCCGAATGAACCATCGATATAACCTATTGAAGCTTCACAGCTAGCGCACCGCAGCTTATCGGCCAGCGCGGGCGAATCCGCTTCGACCACGACAGCCGCCTGGCGAAAAAATCGGCGCAATACGCCCCATAAACGTTGACCTGTGATGCCCGCCCCCTCATCGTCCAAGCGTGCCACGAGTGGAGTGCGGGGCGCCCACCGGACGCTCGTGATGGGTAACCGGCGCTCGACCAGATAGCGGTCAAGCGCCGCGCGCGCGAGGGGCGGCAACGCCACCTGTGCGGGACGCCCACCCTTACCCACCAGATCGAGCCAGTGATCGTCGTGGCCATCGACCCGGATCTGCCCGAGGGTCGCGCTGACCAGTTCACTTGCCCGCAGACCGGTCGCATAGCCAACATCCAGCAGGAAGCGCAGGCGTTGTGCGGCAGGAATCGTCCATCCAACCGACCGCTCAAGTCCATCGGCCAGCTTGCGCAGCAGCGCCCATTCGCCTTCGGTGAAACCACGAGCGAACGGCCCGCGCCTCGTTCGGTGACCCCGGCAAACGGATTCACGAGCACGTAGCGCTGCGCGATCAGCCAACGAAGCAGCGCCCCCACCACCGACAGCGCGTAGGCGGTCGAGCGGGTTGACAGATTGCCCGCGAACGGGCGCCAGTCAGGGGCATGGCGCGGGCGCGGCGGGCCGATCCAGCGCGCATACGGGGTCGGTCGTCGTAAAAAATGGCGGTAGGCGAGCGCATCCTCGGTGGACAGTGACGATAGCGGTCGGCCCCGCTCGACGATGGCCCACAGCACCAGGCGTTCGACCTCCTTGCGGTATCTTCGCAATACAACCGGTACGTCTGGTTCCTGCCCAATTGCCAACCTTCCTGGCGCAACAGCACATGGACGCGGCGATAGCCGTAGCACACGCGTGTGTACGCAATCTCACGCATGCGTGCGCGCAGATCCTTGACGCTGCGGTAGTACTGAACGCTGCGGGGTTGCTTCACGAGCCGACAAGCCCGCCTCATCGTCAATCCGTAGTGGCTTACCACGTAATCCACCACGTCTCGTCTCAGCGCGGGCCGGGCCACTTTTTTGCAGCTATGTCTTGCAAGATGGCCTTGTCCAAGCTCAGTTCGGCAACCAACTTCTTCAGCCGCGCATTCTCGTCCTGCAACTGCTTGAGTTCGCGGACCTGATCCGACTGCATCCCGGCGTATTGCTTCTTCGATCGATAGAACGTCTGCGTCCGAAATGCCGACCTGACGAATCAGGTCCGCTACCGGCATTCCCAGCTCCGCCTGCTTCAGTACCGCCACAATCTGTTCGATCGAAAACCGTTTCCGATTCATGACAAACGACCTCCTGGCTCAGGGTCAAGTTTGCCCCAAAACTCACACTCCGATTGGTCCAGGATTCCTAAAGCGGATCAACACCGCAGAACGGTTCGACTCTTGCGAAAAGTCGGATGGAGGCGAATGTGATTTGATATCTCGCCCAGACACATTACAAAATCTAATGCGCAACCCATTAACCCACATCAACATTCTTGCGAATATTCGAATTTAGACATGAACTGAAATTTTATTTAGAACCCAACATCAGGAACAAAATAAAATATTCTTACATATTAATGGAAATTAAATGTAATACTTCTGATCAGCGAGGTGTTTCCGCTTCCCACCGCTTACCTCACACGACATGGTCCGTGAGACAAGTGCTGATCGACCTTAGCGGTATGCCACTGCTTGGGCATCCTCCAGGTCAGATGCGAAATAGAAAAACTCGCCTACCCCGCAAGGAGACGTGCCACGTACGGCCGATGCAGTGGGTTCCGGGTGGAATCCAATGATTGACTGATGGTCCGCCCGCAGCGACCCGTTATACAGGTTCCGTTGATGGGTGGTCAGAGTTGGCCGATTCGTCCACGTTTCCGGCAGTTTGTTCCAACTTGATGAACCACGAGGGCAAAATTTTGAGCCAATGCAAAGCCGTGTTTGTGGGTGCCACCATCTTGACGCTCCTGTGTACCCCTTGGCCCGCGTTAGCGGTGACCGTGACGCCGCCTGGCCCGGCGAGCCAGCCGATTCCCTTCACAGCAAGCGGTCCCGCGACCCTGAGCAAAGCCGGCATTCCAGTGGGATGCACCACCACCTTTACCGGGACAATCGATGGCGGCGGACTCGTTAAAATCACGAGCGCCACATTCAGTGGCTCAAACTTGTGCAAGCTCATTCAGGCTAGCGCCAGTTCCACATCGCCC
>NZ_JAAGNW010000158.1:5198-14830 GCF_010645215.1 Burkholderia multivorans
GACAATGCTAGCGTGCAGGTAAATGTCCCGCTCGTCGGCGGGTCATGTGGACCAAGCCAGATCACCGCACAGATCAACGAGACCGACGGCGAAACGCTCATCGGTCTAGATAGTGTCGCCTTGTCGGGAGGGTGTTCCATGTCCGGATCGCTCACGACGAGTCCTTACCTTCACGTGACGCGATAGCCCATTGGGGGCGGGTCGACCTCCAGCCAACGCGCCGAGAAATGCCTGCCCATTCGGTGCTGCTGGCAGGCTGTCCTGGATGTCATCGACGATCCTGTCCCGTGAGTCCAGGAAGGATCGCATGACTGGACGTCACGTTCGGCTCCGCCTGCGGATTTCATCCGGCCTGGCCGGTTACCTCGGTAATCGACAGCAACGGTTTCTTGAGAGGGCCAACACCACTCATCCCCGCAATGTGGACCCACTCAAGGGACATGTGCACGCCCACCGCAGCACGCACGCGCTCCGAGCGCCTCTCGCGAAGAACGCGCCCCCGCCGGGGTCGCCTAACGCGCGGGGTTTGGTTCGGCAAGGATGTCCGTCTACACGACGCACATCCGACTCGCCGCGATCTGCCGGTGTATGGCGACGCCAGATGCCCGCCAGCCCCATCCTGATCGCGACGTTTGCGAAATCGGGCATGCGCCTCGATCGTCGATCGGGCATCACGCCAGCCGCCCCAGTTCAAGAGCCAGCAGAATTAAGTTTAAGGAGACTGAGTACCATGACGATGTTCTTCCTCCGTTGGATCGCGGTGTTTGTGGCAGGCCTTACCGCGCTACCCACTTCGGCTTTGGCCTTCGATCCGGTGATTCCCGTAATCCTGGTACACGGTCGCCAGGCGGGGCCTGGCGTGTGGGGGCCCTTGATCGCCGAACTGCAACGCGCGGGCCTACCCGCCAGCCAGATTTTTGCCTGGGACTATGATACGTCTCAGTCCGCCAACGAAGTGCTGGCCCCCGCCTTCGACGCCTACGTCAACCAGGCACTGCAACGCACCGGGGCCACGCAGGTCGACATCGTGGCGCATTCCCTCGGTAGTCTGACAACCCGGTGGTATATCACTCACGGGGCGGGCCGACAGCGGGTACGCCACTGGATTTCGCTCGCGGGCCCAAATCACGGCACTCAACTGGCATGGTTATGTGCTGCCTTCGATCAGGGCTGCCGCGACATGACACCGATTTCGTATGTCATTAGCCACTTGAATGACACCGACGAAACCCCCGGGTCGGTCCGCTATACCACGTTTGCGTCACCCTGCGATGGGCAGATCTTGCCGTGGACCAGCACCGCCTTGCGCGGCGCGACCAACCTTGAGACGCCGTGTCTGGGCCACAACGATCTGCTGAGCGACCCAGGCGTGATGACGGGAATTCGCACCTTGCTTGATCGTCCCTGATGGGTCCGCGTGCCGCTGTCCCTGTATGAAAAGGGTGCAGGACACCATGCGCTTGCCTATAGTCGAATTAAACCCCGACCAGGAGGCACCCGATGCGACCGGTACTCGTGCGATGCATGGTGATCGTTGCGTGGCTTGCACAGTCAACGCTGGCATGGGCGGACAGCGGCATCTACTTGGCGTTAGGCGATTCGCTTGCTTGGGGCGAGCAGTGGAGTCCTGCAGGGGAGATCCACAATGTTGGCTATGCAAACCTGATTGCCCCGCGCCTCGGGCTGACCCTGATCGATTTGGGCTGCGGTGGCGAAACGACCGCCACGATGATCCAAGGCGGCACCTGCGTATATCCAGGCGCCTCCTCTCAATTAGACGCGGCCGAGGCATACATTCGGACCCATCCGGTGAGTCTGGTCACGCTCGATATAGGCGCGGACGATTACAGCGCGTGCCTGGTCGGTGGCCAATACAATGTTGAGTGTCTGACCGCCAAAACGCTCCAGGTGGTGACTGGACTTGACGTGATCGTAGCGCGTTTGCGTGCTGCGGGTGGACCGACCCTGCGGATTGTCGCGCTGAATTACTACAACCCCTACCTGGCGTTTTACTTCAACGGCAGCACGGGACAGCTCGAAGCCTCGGCCACCTTAACAGCCATTGCTGCATTCAATACTGCACAGGCACTGGAATACACGTTGTATGGCGTGCCCGTTGCGGATGTCGCGAGTGCATTTCAGTCGTTGAACTTTGCACCCACCGTCTATTTAGGCCAACAGATTCCGACCAATGTAGCGGTAATTTGTACCGACACCTGGATGTGCGCGCAGGGTAATATTCACCCAAACACAGCTGGCTATCAGTTGATTGCAGATACGATCCTCCATGCTCTCCTTCCCTCCTCGCGCAACTCGCCATAAACCGTCGTGGGTGGCGCGTGCCACCCACGCTGGCACGGATCAGATTTGGCTCAACAAACCATGAGCCAGCAAGCATTCGCCCCCATGTACGTCCCACGAAAAAAGGCCGCCCATCGGGGCGGCTAATGTACCTCACGGAAAAACTGAAGGGAATGCTTGCTCACAATCCAGTATATGTAACAGCCTTATAAAAGCAAGCATAGGAAAATAAAAATCCAGACCAATTTATTTAAATAAATTCATAGTAATCAATTAATATTGTGTACCATCTAATACCGCCGCACCAATACCACAGCACGCCGTCTACCCCCTGCTCCGTCAGGATCGGGCGTCCTGTACCAGTGCCTACGAAATCACGATGGCTGATCGCAAGGCATGGATGGGCAAACGTATCGAGGGCGCGTCAGAGGCGCGTTTGAAGGTGCCAGTTGCGGACCGTGATCCATGATCCGCACGAGATCCGGCACGCCTCGGCCGTACAGTTCGCCGGCGGATCGAACTGCATTCAGACTGCCCGTGGGTCATCAGAGTGACTCGGAGTATTCACTGCAGGGTGAACGCATCTTGGCCGTTGCGAAAACCGCTCGTCGTACGACGGAGGAGGTGGCGACACCACACGCATCTCTAGCTACTCGCCCGCTTCGAGTCAACGATGGCGTCGTTCACTAAGCGACCTAGCCGATGTGTCAGCGGTACCGGATAACATTCGGAGTCGAAGGTGAGCGCAAGCAGGCCCTTGTTATCCCCCTCACCCCTCTGCCGCCGGTTGGTACGGCGAGTCTCCCTCGCCTTCTTTGGAGTTGCCGCGTGGTCGACCAGCGACGGCACGTCGCTGCTGGCGCCCCCTCCGTTCCATCGTTTGCCCTAGTTGCCGCACGGGGGAATGCGCAGGCCGCTTCAGAGACATCACGATCGATGTCGGTTGATCCCTCATTACCTTTGACGCATCGTCGTTTTCAACCTATTGCAGGGGGAAATTCCCTGGTTGAGTATCCGATTGTGCGCCGCTCCGTTTTCCGACTGTCCCACTCCTCACAATGATGTCCAAGCGCCCACGGTCCGCCACCGCCAGTCTCGCCCTTCTTAGCCTCACGTCGCCAGCAACTCTCCACAGTTCACCTAAGATCCTGTCTCGGGATGACGCTGTACCGGCGCCACCCATTCCTACCCTACGTAACAGTCGATACCCCACCTGTGGTCAGTGTCATCGTGGAGACTGCAAATCCCGCAGACCACTTTTTTACAAAAACATGACGCGAACCTTTGTGTATGATCGTCGACACTTGGCCGCTGGGAAACCAGCATTGCACTTCCCGATCGTCTTGATTATCAATAGAGGAATCTTTTCGATGAAGAACGATTGATATTCTTTCATTTTTTATTTTATTGAGATAGGCAATTCCGCCATCATTCCTTTGGCATCTCGACCCGTGACGGCCCTCGTCAACTGATCGACATGTCGCCCTGATCGCACGAGACAACGCAATGCAGGAAATGCTCGTCCTGGTGAATGCGAACGATAAACCGGTGGGATACGCATCTCACGCCCAGGCCCATGAAGCCGGCCTGCTGCATCGCGCTTTCTCGATCCTGATTGTCGATTCGCGCGGCCGGTTGCTGCTACAGCGGCTCGCCGACGGTAAATATCATTCAGGGGGGCTTTGGAGCAATAGCTGCTGCGGGCATCCTCATCGCGGCGAGACCCTGACTGCGACGACCAGTCTGCGCTTGTACGAGGAGATGGGAATCCAGTGCCCACTTCATCACATCACGGCCATCATTTATCGCGCCAATCTGTCGAACGGACTCATCGAGTACGAGTATGATCATATCTACGCAGGCCTGTTCGATGGCTCGCCAAACGTGGATCCGGTCGAGGTGCCGGAATGGAGATGGTTACCGATTGATCAGCTTGCTCATGCCATCGAAACCCACCCGTCTGACTTCACTGCCTCGTTTCGGATCATCGTCAATCACGCCAAGCTCATGGAGTTGGCTTGTTGGCGCGCCCTTATCGATGGCAGACGGCGAAATTAGCGAGGAGTTCGTCCGGCACACATCACCGAGACCCGGAGCCGTGAGATCCCCCAAGAACAGCAGGCAACGATAGACACTGGACACCTCGGGTGCGAAAACGCATAAAAACGCTCCGAGTTCATGTCGATGGGGAGCGTATATGGGACAATCGCGCTCTGTCAGATTCCGCTGGATTTGAATGAACCTGTCCGACGGGTGACCCTAGATGTCAGGCGTCAGAGTCAGACCTACCCGGGCCGAAATTTCAACCAGTCGGCCTAAGGTGTAGGAAACGCAGTAACGCATCACCTCGCCTGTCACACGAAGAGTCGCCCACCGCTGTAGTCGGATCATCCATTTGTGCCTTACCCATCCCGGCGATGCCACGCTACGACCGGTGTGCCATGCTCAACCCCACTACGCGGAAGCCTCTCCTGCCATCCATCGGTACTCATGTATCGCATGGTGGTAGCCAATCGATCCGCCGGATTTTTCAGGCATAGCATAGCACCGATACGCCCCTATTCTGTTTGTAAGCACCCGGGGAACACATCTGGACAGCCAGTATGTCGTGGCGTCTCCTCAGCTTGCCCGACCGACGCGATGTGATAGCGTATCGGTGTCCCCGAGCTCGTCTTTCGTAACGTCCGTTCCCAGTGAGTTATTTCCCCATGCGTCTTACAGTTGCCCAAGCTAACCACGTTGCAAAGGTTTTTCCGGAATGTCGTGCCGAGATGACCGACTTCCTTGAGGCGAGTGCCGAAGTGGTGATCTACAAGCAGAACGAATGCGGCAGCGATGTTCCGCCCTACGCAATCGCCGTGGCCGGTACCGCTTTCTGGATTGATTGCTGCGAGACGCCGGAGGAGGCGACAGCGCTGGCCGACTCTCTCGGTCTTAAGGTCCTTGAGGTGCCTCGGTAGTCCCTCGGTTGCGAGTGGGTATCCGTCACCGGTCCTTAACCTGTGACGGATACCCAATGATGCGGCAGTAATTTCGAGATGTCGTCGGCGCGATGGGTAGGCAGTCGGGTGAGCACGTCTTTCAAGTAGGCGTACGGATCATGACCGTTAAGCTGCGCCGACCGGATCAGGCTCATGATCGCGGCTGCACGTTGCCCCGCGCGCAGTGAGCCGGCGAACAGATAGTTTTTGCGTCCGAGCGCAAGCTCGCGTTCATTCTGCCCATATCGGGCAAGAAGTTGAAGTCCATTACCGTTGGCATCCGCTGTATGGTCGCCGCGTCAAGGTTCGAGACATCGAGAATCGCAGCGGCGGCCGCGTGGTGCATGTCGACGCCGGCCCTGGCGTAGTCAAGGTGGTGGCAGCGTGGATGCTGGATCGCGCGGTGTGCTCCGCCATGGAGCTGGGCGAGCCGAGGGTCACCGTAGCGGTGCTATGCGCCCTGCATCGGCTGCTTGTTGATCGGCGCTTGCGAGCAAACTCGCCGGACGGTTCCGCCATCGTCCGGGAGAAACGCAATGGGCCAGCTGCCAAGGGGTGTTCCAGCACGACCGCAATCGCCGGCGGTGACGCCGCGCCAGATGAGCATGGTGTTCGACAACGCCGAGCTTCAGGGAATGAACGCGGCGCAGCGCGCAAAGGTAGTCGCGCATCTTGCAAGCCTGCTGATCCAGGCCGCCGGCGTAACCACCGGGAAGGAGCGTGACGATGACGAACGCTGATCGTTTGCCGGCGCCCCTTCTCCAGCGCAAGGCGGTAGTTTATGTCCGTCAGTCGACGCAGGCCCAGGTCCAGATGAACCTCGAGAGCCAGCGTCGCCAGTACGAGCTCGTGGGAGAAGCAAAGCGCCGCGGGTTTCGCGATATCGAGGTCATCGACGATGAGCTGGGTCGATCGGCGAGCGGAACGGTGGCCCGGCCCGGCTTTGAGCGCCTGGTGGCATTGCTCTGTGCCGGTGAAGTCGGAGCTGTCCTTTGCCTGGATGCATCACGTCTTGCCCGTAACGGGCGCGACTGGCGCCATCTGCTCGAACTGTGTGGTCTCGTCGAGGCGCGGGTCATCGACCTTGATGGCGTGTACGATCCCTGCCGGCCGAACGACCGGCTGCTGCTCGGCATGAAGGGCAGCATTAGCGAGTTCGAGCTTAACGTGCTTCGAACGCGTATGTTGGATGCCGCCCGCGCCAAGGCTCAGCGCGGTGAATTGCGCATCAGCGTACCGATCGGCTACCTCTGGCATCGTGAGGTCGGCCTGGGTCTCGATCCCAACCAGCGGCTGCAGGAAGTGATACGCCTGATCTTTACTCGCTTTCGTGAACTGGGCAGCGCACGGCAGGCCTTCCTGTCGTTACGGGCCGAACAGGTCCACTTTCCGCGTCCGACCGATGGCAGGACCCTGACGCATTTCGACTGGACGCTGATCCGTTACCGTAACGTGATCTCGGTGCTCAGGAATCCGTTCTATGCTGGGGCCTACGCATATGGCAAGAGTGGGAAGCAGACGACCATCGTCGATGGCCGTGCACACAAGACCTACAAGCACCGCAAGCCGTTCGAGGAGTGGGAGGTTTTGCTCAAAGAGCACCACGAAGGCTACATCGACTGGGCAGAATTCGAGCGCAATCAGAAGCTGCTCGCCGCCAACGCCTATGGCAAGACAGGCGACGTAAAATCGGGGCGTGGTGGGCGAGCCCTGCTGGCAGGGCTACTTGGATGCGCGCGCTGCGGGCGCCGTCTGTCGGTGGCCTATACTGGACGCACACCGCGACCGGTCTACCGATGCTATCGCTTTGACCTGCCACCGAAGTGCATGAGCTTCGGTGGCTCTCGCATAGACGCCGCGATCGCGAGAGAACTGATGCGTGTCGTGGAGCCAATGGCGATAGAGGCGGCCTTGCAGGCCGAGCAGATGCTTATGGATACCCTGCGCGAGCAGCGGCGGATCATCGAACTTGACCTGCAGCAGGCTCAGTACGAAGCCACGCTGGCAGAGCGACGCTACGCCGCCTGCGACCCCGATAACCGTCTGATCGCCGCGCAGTTGGAGAAGAATTGGGAAGCAGCGTTGCGTCGTGTACAGGCCTGCCAGGCTCGCCTGGAGACTGCGCACACACCGGTGGCACCTATTGCTGCTCCTGACTTTACGAAGCTCGCCGAGGACCTCGATGCCGCCTGGAATGCTCCAGGCGTCACCATGCGCATGCGCCAGCAGCTGGTTCGGGCGCTGATCGTCGATATAGTCGCAGACGTAGACGAGTCGACGCGTGAAGTCATTCTCACGATTCACTGGCAAGGCGGTCAGCACTCGCAGGTGCGGATCCGCAAGCCCAAGACTGGCGAGCACGGATGCAGCACGTCCGACGAAGCGCTCGCAGTCATCCGCAGCATGGCAACTCGATGGTCTGATCAGGATATTGCCGCATCACTAAACCGGATGGGGATACGCACGGGCCAAGGCAAGACCTGGACTGCGCATCGCGTGAGCTCCGTACGGCGAGTGCGCGATATCTATGCGTACAAGTCGGCTGAGAAGGATGGTGACTGGCTGACGATGTCCGAGGCGGCGAAAGAGCTTGGCGTTACCCACTACATGATCCGGCGTCTAATCAACGATAAGGTTCTGCCTGCCGAGCAGGTAATGCCCGATGCCCCGTGGCAGATTCGCGCAAGCGATCTGCGCAGTGAAGCTGTTACGGCGGCACTGACGCGCAAACAGCGCCCGTGTCGCAACGTCGTTGAAGGGCAACTTCCAATGTTTACCGAGGTTTCGGAAGGAGGTGCACAATGAACGCCCCGTCGCCCATGGTCGAATCTGGTTCTCCAGCCAGTTATTGTCGATGGGCACGTGCCCGTCATCGAGATAGCGCGTGAGCGCTTCCCAACGCTTCAGGCTGTAGTCGAGCGCCTTCGCGATCGCCGATCCTTCGGCAACGAGCTTGCGCTGGGCCACCATCCAGGCGTGCAACGCATCGGCAACGGGTCAGGATCGCTGCTGGCGGATGGCCTGTCTTCGATCAGGCTTCAGTTCGGCGACGTCACGCTCGACGTCGTAGAGTGCGCCGAAGTATTTCAGCGCCTGCTCGGCGATCTGGCTCTGGTGGTTGACGTGCAGCTCGTAGAATTTCCGGCGCGCGTGAGCGACGCATCCGATTTCCGTGATGCCCAATTCGAATCCGGCCTTGTAGCCGCCATAGTCATCGCACATGAGCTTGCCGCGCCACGCTCCCATGAACTTCCGGGCATGTTCTCCGGCACGGCTGCCGGCGAAGTCGTAGACCACAGCCTTCAGATCGGCGAATGGCATCGTACTGTACGCCCACAGGTAAGCCCGATGCGTCTTGCCCTTGCCGGGCGACAGCATCTGCACCGGCGTCTCGTCCGCGTGCAGCACGTCGCGCTGCAGGAGCGCTTCGCGAAGCGCATCGACCAGCGGTTGCAGCCGTACACCGCAGATGCCGACCCACGCGCCGAGCGTCGATTGCGGGATCGCCAGGCCCGCGCGAGCAAAGATGCGTTCCTGCCGATACAGCGGCAGGTGGTCGCCGTATTTGGCAACCAGCACCTGCGCCAACAGCCCGGTGGTCGGGATACCCTTGTCGATGACGTGAGGCGGGACCGGTGCCTGGATCAGGGTCCCGCAGTGTCGACAGGCCCACTTGCCGCGGATATGTCGCTCGACCGTGAACACGCCTGGCGTATAGTCCAGCTTCCCGCTGATGTCTTCCCCCACGCGCTCCCGCTGGCAACCGCACTGGCACGTGGTGTCTTCCGGTTCGTGATGGATGTCCGTACGCGGCAGTTTCGATGGTAAGGGCACACGCTTCGGCTGCTGCCGAGGCTCAGCGGCAGGCGTGGCCAGTTGAAGCTGTTCGAGCTCGGCTTCCAGTGCCGCCAGGTCCGCGTCGATCGCCTCGTCGAGCAGGCTCATCTGTTCGGCATCGAGCCGCTCGCTGCGCTTGCCGGACTGCAGGCGCTTGAGCACGGAGAGTTCGTGCGTCAGTTGATCGATACGCGTTTGCCGATACTGCAGCTCCCGCTCTCGCTCGCCAGCCTCCCGCTCTTGCTCGGTGACCCGCACGATCAGGTGTGCGGCCAACGCTCGCAGCTGCTCCGGGCTCAGGGAGTCGAGGTCAGTGGGCAGGTCCATGCTGGTTAGTCTGCCAGAGGCCGCGCCAGCGCGGAAGCGCAACTGTTTACGTCCCCGTGTGGCTCATATCACGGTAATCGCGTGATCGGGTGTTAGTGTCCGCCATGGCAAACCCGTGGCCAGCGCGCGCAGTTGTTCGGCGTTCAGCGGCAGCGAAACCAACTGTTCGCCATCGCTCCAGATGAA
>NZ_JAAGNW010000158.1:14840-15581 GCF_010645215.1 Burkholderia multivorans
ATCGCAGCCAGTCCCGCAGCCATGCCGCGCACTCGCCGGCCGCCGACAGCGGCCAATGCACCGTGAGCGTCGCGGCGCCTCGACGAACCTCGATCCGAATCTCTGACTCGCCCGCCGGCGCACACGCCGTTCCCAACTGAAGCGGCATGAATGCCGCCTGCGGCACGTCGAGCGCTTCTACGGCTGGCGGCTCGATCATTCCTTGCTTCTGCTGAGCGACGACCCAGCGGCGCACAAGGTTGGCGTTCAGGCGATAGTGCAACGCGACTGCCGCGATCGATACATTCGGTTGCAGCGCCGCGCGCACAACCTTCTCCTTGAACTCGCGGCTGTGTCGACGCCGGTGCGTCGGCTCAATCTGCTCCAGTTCCTCAGCTTCGTTTCCGTTCATGGTGTACACGTGTCCACTTAAAATTAAGTGGACACGATCCTCCCGGTCGGGAAGCGGACAGACAAGATGACTTCACCGGGGGCTTACTTCTGTTTAGGCACTACCGAGTAGAGAGCAATATGTTCCACCGCTTGCAGACTTCGAAGCGTAAAGATTGACGTAAGCGGGTCTTATCAATTGCCTCGCATCAAGGATGCGAGGCCTGCTCCTGGAATGATCCCTTAGAGGCCAGTTCAAAAAGACCCCGAAGAGGCTGTTAACTTCACCGGCGACCTGTTAACCTCAAGCATCTGAGCAACGGGATCATGAGGAATGCAAGCGCCGATCGTTGATGACGAATTGTGGGTACT
>NZ_JAAGNW010000159.1:0-2075 GCF_010645215.1 Burkholderia multivorans
GCGAGCCCCCGCGATGATGATCGCCTCCACGGTCGCCCTGGAACGGGCTTGCCGTGGCGCTTTGCGCATCGCCGCGCCGCGCGCGGAAACACGAGTGGACATGCGGCCCTCCCTCGTCGATTATGTACACCGGGCTCACATTTTATTAGGACTTGGAGACAGAGGCCATGAGTGCAGGCGAATTGATGTCACGGATGCTTCGCTATCAGGCGTGGGCGAATCAGGAAATGCTGAACGGGATCGCGGAGCTGGACGCCGCGCGGTTTCCCGACGAGCGCCGCATCACGCTGCGCGCGATGAATCATTGCCTCGTGGTGGGCAAGATCTTCGCGGGCCACCTGCAGGGCGAACCGCATGGCTTCGACGCGAACAATACTCCCGACACGCCCACGCTCGATGCGCTGCGCTCCGAACTGGCGGCGCTCGACAGCTGGTATCTCGACTACGCGTCCCGGGTGACGCCCGCGGACGTATCGCAGGCGGTTCCGTTCGTCTTCACCGACGGCGACGACGGCTGCATGACCCGGGAGGAGATGCTGACCCATGTCGTTCTTCACGGGACCTATCACCGCGGCGAAGTCGGCCGGATCCTCACGCAGGTGTCGGGCCGCTCCGATACGACCATGCGCATGCCCTGGGATACCTATGCCGTGCATCTCCATCGGGACGATCCCGCGCGGCGGCAGCAAGGCACGATGACGGTGTAACGCGCGAGCGGATCATGCGCGGGTTTCAGCGCCGCGGCCTGTCATACCCGGCACGCGCCTGTCTCGCGCCGCGCGCGCGATCCCCGCAGGGCAACGTGTGCGAGGCCCAGCACGGCGACGAGAAACGCCACCTGGGCCAGATAGAACGGCGCGAGCCATAGCCCGAGCCGCGCGACGTAGTAGGTGTTGTGCAGCACGTCGCTCACGATCACGCCCACCGTCAGCCCTACCCCGGCGCGGGGACGGGCGAACAGCAGGATGGCGGCCAGCGGATCGACGAAGGTCAGCGTATCCCAGTAGAGGCGGCTGAACAGCGGGACGTCGATGCCCAGGCCGTAGTCCCACAGCCAGCCATGCCGGACGATCGCGAGGCCGTGGTTGACCGTCGCGCCGAGCAGGCACAGGGCGAACAGCGTGCGGATGACGATCGATGCGCGCGGCATACGGTAAATGCTCGTGAGGTCTCTTCGCGTGGCGAGCCGACATGGTGACCGATTGCGCGACGTCCTGCACGCGCTTGCGCCGCGCCTGACGGCATCCGCCGAATCCGCGAATCCTGACAGCGAAAATCAGGCAGACTCACATCGGTCGATCACGCATTCCTGACGGAATCCTTTCCCGATCGGCATCCGCTTCATGGCTGACGTCATGGCTGACGAACAGGTGATCGAGCATGCGAATCCATCCTTTGCGCCTCGCGCCCGGCGACGACCTGCGTACCGCCCTCGAACACGCGCTGAGCGAGCAGGCATCGCACGCCGCGTTCGTGCTCCAGGGCATCGGGAGTCTCAGCATCGCCGAACTGCGGTTCGCGGGCGCGGAAACGCCCACGACGCTGCACCGCGATCTCGAGATCCTGAGTCTGGCCGGCTCGGTTTCGCCCGACGGCGCACACCTGCACATGTCGGTGGCCGACCCGGACGGGCGCGTGTACGGCGGTCACGTGGCGAGCGGCTGCCGGGTCAGGACGACCGCCGAGATCCTGCTCGCGCTGCTGCCCGGGCACCGCTTCGCGCGCGAACACGATGACGGGACCGGGTATCTGGAACTGGTGATCCGGAGCAAGGAGGATGACGATGAGGGGCCGGTTTGATGCGCGTGGTCGTGTCTTGCGGCACCTCCGCGCCCTGCCCCCCGCCTCATAGAGCCGCACGCTCATGCACGCGCGAACGCGCAGCCCCCTCGCGCCTATGACAGGCCTTGATTCGCCATCGCCAGCGCCAGCCGCTCCGCGCCGATGCCGAAGCCCGCGCCTTCGCGATACGCCCCGCCCCCGACCACCTGCTGCTGCGCGCCCAGTTCGGCGCAGCGAATCTCGAAGCCCCGCCCGTTCAGGTAGTAGCTGAGCCCCCGCCTTGCCGAGCGGTC
>NZ_JAAGNW010000159.1:2085-2645 GCF_010645215.1 Burkholderia multivorans
CGAGAAAGCCGGTCGCAAGCGTCTGGCTGCGCGCCAAGGCGCGCTCGGGATCGGGGCCGAGGCATTCGAAGCCCAGCTGCGAGAACTCGCGATAGCGTCCGGCCTGCGGCCGCTCATAGCGATAGCATCGCGCGACATAGAACAACTGCCGTTCCCGCCGACGGCCCAGCAATTCCACGCAGCGTTCCTGGAACAGCGCCGTCGCCTCGGGAATGAGGCAGCACGGGCGCCCCTTCTTGTCCGGAAACGCCCACATCTGGTCGATGATCTCGCTGCCGCCGGCCTTGTCGACGAACGTGTCCTGAGACCACAGGGCCGGCACGATGGCCTCTTCCGCCCCGGCTTCAGTGAAGGTAGCTCCGGAAACGATTTTCGAGCGTGCGCATGCGGGCGGCTTCCTCGCCCACGACAAAACGGGTTCCACGGATCATGGTCATGTCGATTCTCCTGGTTGCGGACATAAAAAAAGGCGCCGAGGGCGCCTGGGTCGTTGTGAGCATGAAGGGGGCGGGCTGATTGCCTCCCTGCTTCCTGCTATGGACGTAACGAACCACGGCGCG
>NZ_JAAGNW010000159.1:2655-3155 GCF_010645215.1 Burkholderia multivorans
GTGATGAAGCGCGATGCGCATATCGAGGGTGTCCATGCGCCGATACTCCCATAGGCGGTTTTGCTTGTAAACCGGCGACGGCGATCGGCCCCGCCGCGCCACGCCGGCTGGTCCGCCTGCAGTTTCGCTACGCGTGCGCGAGGCACCTGAATACCAGCAAATATATATTTGGCTCAATTTCCTCAACTAAGGCGAAGTTCTCGCCGAATTTTGCATTGACGGTGTTTGCCGAACCAGATCAAAAATCCAAAAAGAACGCACGGTCACCGACATTTCGGAATTCTTACTTAACATGGTTCTCGCCGTCCTGAAAACTTCGTGCCGACAACCTGCCTTAGGAGCGCTCAATGTCGAGATTTTCCATTTCGCATATGAAGTCAATCTGCCTGAGTATTGCCTGCACTGCCGCATTGCTGTGCCAGGCCCAGCAGACTTTCGCCGCCGGCGACCCGTCGAGCCTTCTCCCGAACGCGGGCTACGAGTTCGCCGCATCGCAAAGG
>NZ_JAAGNW010000159.1:3165-4972 GCF_010645215.1 Burkholderia multivorans
ACAACGCCAGCGATGAAGTCGCCGCCAGCTACAACAAGGTGATCGCCGCCAACGGGGAGAGCCGCCCGACAATCCAGAACATCGATCAGGCGAGTGCATCCCCCGGCGATATCCTCACCTACACCTGGTTGGAGCGAGGCGAGTATCAAACCCAGTCGTTTATCTATGGCGCCGGAGCGGGCGCCAATTCCTGGAACGAATACAAGCCGCTGAGCGGGGTATTGAACACGGGGATTACCCAGAAGGCCGTGAAAGCGGGCAACGCCAATGCAGCGGCGAGCACCAATACGACCGATCTGTTCGGAATACAATTCCGCTACAGCACTGTCGTTCAATACATCGGAAATACCGGCGCCGGCACACGGGACTACAACGTGACGTTTACGCGAGGCACCAACACGATAAACGTCACCATCCCGCTGACCAAGAAAATCGCTGCCTTGTATTTGCAAGGCGTCACCGTGCTTGGCACGACTCAGGTATATGGCGTGGGTACGAGTGTCCTGGTTGTCCAGCTTTCATGGAACGGCTCCGAGCCGCTCGGCGGCGGCGCCAACGTGCTGGTCGTTTATAGCGACGCCGCTTGCCCGTGATGTCGAGTCAGCCGACCCCGGCACGCGTTCTGCCGCAGCAAGCGGCAGGTGCTTACCGGCCGCCCTGCTCAATCCAGCGGCGGCACCCGTCCTTCGCTCAAGGTCTTCAACAGCCGCGCGCGACGCCGTTCGAGATCGGCGATCTGGCGTTCGATGGACGCGAGCCGCTTGCGTTGCGCGTCGGTGGTCTCGGTGCATGATTTCGCGCCTTCGATCATCCGCATGCAGTCGGGAAACGAACGGATCTCGACGAGACTGAAACCCGTCGCGATCATGCTTTGGATCTGCCTGACCTGCGCCACGGCCGCGCGCGGAAACACCCGGTAGCCGTTGCTCGCGCGCGCGGACGTGAGCAAACCCTGTTCGTCGTAGTGACGGATCGCGCGCACGCTGACGCCGGTCGCGCGCGCGAGTGCGCCTATGCTCAGCGGGTGGGGAACGATGGATTCGGACATGGCGCAAGGCTAGCACTTTTCCGCTTGACCCTCACATTGACGTGAGGGTTGAGAGTGGAGCCTCTCGTCATCCGAATGGAGTTCCGCTCATGTTCCCCCGCCGCTTCTTTTCAAGGCTGCTCGCCCTGCTTGCCCTGGGCGCACTGATGATCGCGTCGACGGCGGCCAGCGCCCAACCCCGGGCCTGGACCGTCACAGCACCGGACGGCGTGACGCTCGCCGTCCAGGAAACCGGCAACCCCGAGGGCCCGAGCATCATCCTGATCCACGGGCTGCTCGGCAGCCACTTGAACTGGGATGCGCAGCTGAACAGCGCTCAGCTGCAGCGCTATCGCCTGATCACCTACGATCTTCGCGGCCACGGGCTGTCGGGCAAGCCGGCCGGCCTCGACGCCTACCGCGACGGACGCCGCTGGGCCGACGATCTGGCGACGGTCATCCGGGCCTCGCATGCGCGCCGCCCGGTTCTGGTCGGCTGGTCGCTCGGCGGCGCGGTCATCTCGAACTATCTCGCGGCCTATGGCGATGGCGGGATCGCCGGCGCGGTGTATGTCGACGGCGTGATCGAACTGAAGCCGGATCAGATCGCAGCGCATCAACAGGTGTATCGCGACATGACGTCCGAGGATCTGAAAACGCATCTCGACGGCGAGCGCGCGTTTCTCGAACGCTGCTTTCATACCCTGCCGGACCCGGTCGCTTTCGCGCGCTTGCAGGCGAATGCGGCGATGGCGTCGTGGGATATGCAGCGCGCGGTTC
>NZ_JAAGNW010000159.1:4982-11077 GCF_010645215.1 Burkholderia multivorans
GCATCCGAAGGGCTTGCCCGGGCCAAGGTGCCGGTTCTGCTGATTTACGGCGTGGAAGATGCGCTGGTGAACCCGGGGCCCGCGATCGCGCGCGCGAAGGCGTTGAATCCGCACATCCGCAGCATGCTGTATCCGGAGGTAGGCCATGCGCCGTTCATCGAAACGCCGGCGCGCTTCAATCGCGATCTGGCGGGGTTTGTCGAGGAGGCGACGGCGGCGCGCTGAATCCATGCGCGGGAGGCGAACGGCGGACGGCATCCGCTCAGGCCACCTGATTTTTTCCCGGGTTCCCATCGCCTCCCCAACGCGCGACAATCTCCCCGGCCGGCCTCCTGTCCGGCCCTGGCTTCCCCTTCCCCCGGAGATTGCATGAAACCGCTGTCCGTCCTGTTGTCCACCTGCTGCGCGGCCGTCGCGCTGAGCCTTATCGCCCCGGCCGCACACGCAGCCGACACGCTCGATTCCGTCAAATCGAGCGGTGTGCTGAAGATCGGCATCGCGGGCCTCCAGGCCGGCAAATTCGACGTGATCGTCAACCAGGTGACGATCACGCCGCAGCGCCGCGAGGCGATCGATTTCAGCCAGCCCTACCTGTATTCCGCCGCGCAGCTGATCCAGCGCGCCGACGATCCGCACGACTACGGCGCGCCGGGCGCGATGAACGGCCGGAAGATCGGCGTGACGCTCGGCACCAATTTCGCGGACCTCGCGAAGACGATTCCCGGCGTCACCGTGCTCACCTACCCCGGCGCGCCCGAAAAGCTGCGCGACGTGGCCGCGAAACGCGTCGACGCGAGCATGGACGACCGGCTCATGCTGCCGTACCTGATCAAGACCTCGAACCTGCCGCTGAAACCGGGCGCGACGGTCAAGGGCGGCGAAACGCAGATGGGCATCCCGGTCCGCAAGGGCAATCCGAAGTTCCTGGCGGCCGTCGACAACGCACTCAATACGCTGCGCCAGGACGGCACGCTCACGAAGATCTCGGTGCACTGGTTCCACGCGGACTATACGAAGCCGGGCGCGTAAGCGCCCGCCCGCGGCGCGCGCCCCTCTCGGCCGCGCGCCGCATCGGCACCCGGGCAGCAAAGCGCGCGCCCGGGCCGCTTCGTCAGGGCTTCTGCCAGCTTGCCGCCAGCACCGGCCCGAGCTGCTGCGCGGCGGCAGCCGGCAAGCTCGTCTGCCCCGCCGGCGGCGGCGAGAATGCCGCCATCGCATCGACCAGATTCGCCACGCGCGTATCGGTCAGCACCTTGCCCTCGCCCGCCTCGAAGGTATGCACGTGACCCGCGCCGCCATACCAGCCGTTCAGGGTCAGCGCGTCGGTGGTGCCGATCACGTCCATTTCGAGGTCGTTGCCCACGCGACGCAACCAGAGCTGGTCGCTCGCGACGCCGCTGCCGAAACGCACCACGTCCTGATTCAGGCCCGCCGTCTTGCTCTGCGTCTCCGACACCGATACATGCCCCGTGCCGGGATTCACCACGAAAGTATCGACGCCCGCGCCGGCAGTCAGCCGGTTGTCCCTGCCCGCCGTGATCGTGTCGTTCAGGTTGCCCGCGACGATCGTGTCTCCCGCCGCGCCGACGATCCGGTTGTTCACGCCTTGCAAACCGTATAGATACTGGTTGCCCGCGCCGGTGTCCGCGAACACCAGCCGGTCGGTGACGGCTGCATAGTCCCAGTGCGTGCCGTCCGCGAACGCCAGCATCGGGCGGCTCCACGGCTGGCCGAAGTAAGCGGCGATCTTCAGTTGGTCGCCGTCGCCGAAGCTCAGGATCAGGTTGTTCTGCGGGTCACGCGCGATCTGCGTGCCCGCCGCCGTGATCCCCGCGCCCAGTTGCACCACGTCCTGGTTCGCGCCGCCCGTCTTGTTCGACACTTCGGAGAGCGTCACCAGCCCCATCCCCTTGTTCACGACGAACGTATCCACGCCCGCGCCTGCGTGCAGCGCATTGTTCCTGCCCGCCGTGATCGTGTCGTCGAGATTGCCCGCGGCGATCGTGTCGCCCGCCGCGCCGACGATCCGGTTGTTCACGCCTTGCAAACCGTATAGATACTGGTTGCCCGCGCCGGTGTCCGCGAACACCAGCCGGTCGGTGACGGCTGCGTAGTCCCAGTTCGCGCCGTCCGCGAACGCCAGCGTCGGCCGGCTCCACGGCTGGCTGAAATAGCCCGTGATCTTGAGTTGATCGCCGCCGCCGAAGCTCAGGATCAGGTTGTTCTGCAGATCGCGCGCGATCTGCGTGCCCGCCGCCGTGATCCCCGCGCCCAGCTGCACCACGTCCTGGTTCATGCCGGCCGTCTTGCTCGCCATCTCGTTCAGCGTCACCAGCCCCGCGCCCTTGTTAAGGATGAACGTGTCGACGCCCGCGCCCGCATTCAACGTATTGTTCCGGCCCGCCGTGATCGTATCGTTCCGGTTGCCCGCGACGATCGTATCGCCCGCCGCGCCGACGATCCGGTTGTCGACACCCTGCAAGCCGCTCAGGTACTGGTTGCCCGCGCTCGTGTCCGCGAACACCAACTGATCGGTGATCGCCGCGTAGTCCCAGCTCGTGCCGTCCGCGAAGGCCAGCTTCGGCCGGCTCCAGGGCTGACTGAAATAGCCGTTGATCTTCAACTGATTGCCGCTTCCGAAATCCAGGATGAGGTTGTTCTGCAGGTCACGCACGATCCGCGTGCTAGCCGCCGTGATCCCCGCGCCCAGCTGCACCACGTCCTGGTTCGCGCCGCCCGTCTTGTTCGACGGCTCGTTCAACGTCACGAGCCCCAGGCCCTGCCCGATGATGAACGTATCCACGCCCGCGCCCGCATTCAGCGTGTTGTTCCGGCCCGCCGTGATCGTATCGTTGAGATTGCCCGCAACGATCGTGTCGCCCGCCGCGCCGACGATCCGGTTGTTCACGCCTTGCAGCCCATTCAGATACTGGCCGCCCGCGCTCGTGTCCGTGAACACCAGCCGGTCGGTCACCGCCGCGTAGTCCCAGCTCGTGCCGTCCGCGAAGGCCAGCTTCGGCCGGCTCCAGTTCTGGCTGAAATAGCCGTTGATCTTCAACTGGTCGCCGTTCCCGAAATCCAGGACGAGGTTGTTCTGCAGGTCGCGCACGATCCGCGTGCTCGCCGCCGTGATCCCCGTGCCCAGTTGCACCACGTCCTGGTTCGCGCCACCCGTCTTGTTCGACGGCTCGTTCAGCGTCACGAGCCCCAGGCCCTGCCCGATGATGAACGTATCCACGCCCGCGCCCGCATTCAACGTGTTGTTCCGGCCTGCCGTGATCGTATCGTTGAGATTGCCCGCGACGATCGTGTCGCCCGCCGCGCCGACGATCCGGTTGCTCACGCCTTGCAACCCGCTCAGATACTGGCCGCCCGCGCTCGTGTCCGTGAACACCAGCCGGTCGGTCACCGCCGCGTAGTCCCAGTTCGTGCCGTCCGCGAAGGCCAGCTTCGGCCGGCTCCAGTTCTGGCTGAAATAGCCGTTGATCTTCAACTGGTCGCCGTTCCCGAAATCCAGGACGAGGTTGTTCTGCAGGTCACGCACGATCCGCGTGCTCGCCGCCGTGATCCCCGCGCCCAGCTGCACCACGTCCTGGTTCGCGCCGCCCGTCTTGTTCGACGGCTCGTTCAACGTCACGAGCCCCAGGCCCTTGTTCAGGATGAACGTGTCGACGCCCGCGCCCGCATTCAACGTGTTGTTCCGGCCTGCCGTGATCGTATCGTTGAGATTGCCCGCGACGATCGTATCGCCCGCCGCGCCGACGATCCGGTTGTTCACCTCCTTCAGGCCATACAGATACTGGTTGCCCGCGCTCGTATCCGTGAAGACCAACCGGTCGGTGATGGCTGCGTAGTCCCAGCTCGTGCCGTCCGAGAACACCAGCGTCGGCCGGCTCCCCGTCTGGTTGAAGTAGCTGCCGAGCTTGAGTTGATCGCCGTCGCCGAAGCTCAGGATCAGGTTGTTCTGCACATCGCGCGCGATCTGCGTGCCCGCCGCCGTGATCCCCGCGCCCAGCTGCACCACGTCCTGGTTCACACCGCCCGTCTTGGCCTGGGATTCGTTCACCGTCACGAGCCCGAGGCCCTTGCCCACGATGAACGTGTCGACGCCCGCGCCCGCGTTCAGCGTATTGTTCCTGCCCGCCGTGATCGTATCGTTCAGGTTGCCCGCCACGATCGTGTCGCCCGCCGCGCCCACGATCCGGTTGCTCACGCCTTGCAGGCCATACAGGTACTGGCCGCCCGCGCTCGTGTCCGTGAACACCAGCCGGTCGGTCACCGCCGCGTAGTCCCAGTTCGTGTCGTCCGAGAACCTCAGCTTCGGCCGGCTGCCCACCTGGCTGAAGTAGTTGCTGATCTTCAGCTGGTCGCCGTCGCCGAAGTTCAGGATCAGGTTGTTCTGCAGGTCGCGCGCGATCTGCGTGCCCGCCGCCGTGATCCCCGCGCCCAGCTGCACCACGTCCTGATTCACACCGCCCGTCTTGGCCTGGGACTCGCTCAGCGTCACGAGCCCTAAGCCTTTGCCCACGATGAACGTGTCGACGCCCGCGCCCGCGTTCAGCGTATTGTTCCGGCCCGCCGTGATCGTATCGTTGAGATTGCCCGCCATGATCGTATCGCCCGCCGCGCCCACGATGCGGTTGTCCACGCCGCGCAGACCATACAGATACTGGTTCCCCGCCGTGGTGTCCGCGAACACCAGCTGGCTCGTGATCGCCGCGTAATCCCAGCTCGTGCCGTCCGCGAACACCAGCTTCGGCCAGCGCCCTTGCTGGTCGAAATAGCCGTTGATCTTCAGCTGGTCGCCGTCGCCGAAACTCAGGATCAGGTTGTTCTGCACATCGCGCGCGATCTGCGTGCCCGCCGCCGTGATCCCCGCGCCCAGCTGCACCACGTCCTGATTCGCGCCGCCCGTCTTGGTCGGCGGCTCGTTCAGCGTCACGCGTCCCAGGCCCTTGGCCACGATGAACGTGTCGATACCCGCGCCCGCGTTCAGCGTGTTATTGCGGCCCGCCGTGATCGTGTCATTGAGATTGCCCGCCATGATCGTGTCGCCCGCCGCCCCGACGATCCGGTTGTCGACACCTTGCAGGCCATACAGGTACTGGTTGCCGGCCGTGGTGTCCGTAAACACCAGCCGGTCCGTGATCGCCTTGTAGTCCCAGCGCGTACCGTCGGCGAACGTCAGCTGCAGCCCGTTGCCCGACTGGCTGAAGTAGTTCGCGATCTTCAGCTGGTCGCCGTCGCCGAAACTCAGGATCAGGTTGTTCTGCACATCGCGCGCGATCTGCGTGCCTGCCGCCGTGATCCCCGCGCCGAGTTGCACCACGTCCTGGTTCACGTGCGCCGTCTTCTGCGACGTCTCGTTCAGCGTGACGAGCCCCAGGCCCTTGCCCACGATGAACGTATCCACGCCCGCGCCCGCATTCAGCGTGTTGTTCCTGCCTGCCGTGATCGTATCGTCGAGGTTGCCCGCCGTGATCGTGTCGCCTGCCGCCCCGACCATGCGGTTGTTCACGCCCTGCACGCCGTACAGATACGGGTTGCGTCCCGTCAGGTCCGAGGTGACCATGCGCGCGGCCACCTCCGGGTAATCCCAGCGGGTTCCGTCCGCGAACACGATTGCCGGCTGGTTCGACGCGCTCGTGAAATAGCCGGAAATCGTCGCCCGACGATCGCCGCCGAACAGCAGCACGAGGTCGTTGCCCCCGTCGCGCACGACCTGGATCGGCCCGCCCGACAGCCCCGCGCCGACCCGCACGATATCCTCGTTGCCCCGGCTGAGCTTGCCGCTTTCGGTGATCACGACCTTGCCGATGGTGTCGGACAGCACGAAGGTATTGCGTCCGTTGCCGCCTATCAGGGTTTCGTCGCCCTCGCCTGCCACCAGCATGTCGTCGCCCGCTCCCGCCCGCAGCGTCGCGCCGGCCGCGCCGACCAGCAGGTTGTCGACATCGTTGCGGCCGCTCAGGGACAGGTGCTGGGCATCCGCGATCATCACGTTCGAGCCCAGCGACGCCAGCTGGCGCGAGAACCCCGGCTGATTCCAGTCGCCCTGCGCGGTCAGCGCCGCGCGCACCGCATCGCCCCACGCC
>NZ_JAAGNW010000159.1:11087-11894 GCF_010645215.1 Burkholderia multivorans
ATCGCGCTGATACGTCTGCTGAAGCGAAGCGACCAGCGCGGATACGTCGACCCGCGGCAGGCCGTCGCTGCCGATCGACATCTTCACGCTCGCATACAAGTCCTTCAGTTCGGACTGTTCCAGCAGCTGTCCCGCGACCGTCTGCGCCAGCTGGTCGAACGCGGCGGACAGCATCTCCCCGCCCGCATGACGCGGATTCGGATCCGCGCCCTGCCCGTAGTTGACCGCGTAGCGCTGGCCGAGGAACGCTTCGAGCGTCTCGATCTTGCGCGCGTCGATCACATGGTGATAGATGTTGTTGTCGCGGCCGTTCGGGTCGTTCTGCGCCACGCCGGCCCACGTGTACAGCAGCGTGGGCAGGATCTGCGCGCGCCGCGCCGGGTCCGTCGTGCCGATGAAGGCCTGCACCAGCGACTGCAGCTGGCCGCTCGCGTCCAGCGCCATCGCGGCGCGCAGGCTGTGCACGTTACCGAAGCCCGGCACGTCGGGCAGCGCGGCGATCGCGGCGCTGACCGGCACGTTCGTGAGGTTGACGGTGCGTGCGGTGTCGACGTTCAGCCACACGTCTTCCATCGTATGTGTGCGGCCGTCGGCGGTCGCATACGAACCGATCGCGAGATGCAGGTTGCCGCTCGCATCCTTCACGTTCTCGCCGGTATGCGCGAGCGAGACCGAGGTGATGCCCAGTTCCGCGAGCGTCTTCAGTTCGCCCGTCTCGACCTTGCCGTCGCTGTTCGCGTCGACCCACACGCGCAGCTGGCTGTAGGCCGCGTCCTTCGCGTCGATCACGCCATCGCCGTTCGCATC
>NZ_JAAGNW010000159.1:11904-12444 GCF_010645215.1 Burkholderia multivorans
CGCGAGCGACGCCAGCGCCGTGAAGCCCGCGTCGCCTGCCGAGGTGGTGTTCGTGCCGGCATTGCCGATCAATTCGTTGCCGACGATCTGCCCGTCGCCGTTCTTGTCCCACACGAGGATGCCCTCGTCGGGCGTCACCCACGCGGTCTGCTGCGCGAAGCCCGTGCCGTTGTAGTCGAAATGCACGCCCGCGCCGATCCCGATCGTCTTCACGCCGTTGCCGGACAGGTCCAGCACGAGCGGATCCATCGGCTGCGAGGCGGAATGGAACAACTCCTGCAAACGAGAAATCAACCCGCTCATGTCGGGCGTTGCGTCGCGCACGAGGTCTTCGAGGCGCGTGCCGCCCTGCTTCAGCACATCCTCCGCCGCGCTCAGCCGATCCGCGAACTGCGACTTGATGTACTGGCCCAGCGTCATGTGCGCGGCCACGGCCTCCTTGCTGAGGTCCGACATCATCTGGTTGAAGCTGCGGTCGAGCACGTTCCACGCCGCCTGGCTCGTACCGTAGGTCGCGAGCAGCACCTTTTCGAAATCGAT
>NZ_JAAGNW010000159.1:12454-15557 GCF_010645215.1 Burkholderia multivorans
GCTGGTCGTCGATGAACTGGTTCGCGAAGTTCACGACGCTCATATTGAACGCGACGTCCTTCGGATTCAGGATCGGCAGCGACGTGCCCTGATAGCCGGTCGGATTCATGCCCGCGGTCTGCAGCGCGGTCCAGGTGAAGTTGATGCAGTTGTTCGACAGGCCGTTGTAGGTGTTCGCGTCGAAGCCGAACTTGCCCGGCTCGTTGCCGTACGCGAGCAGCGCGTTGTACTGGTCCGCGCTGATCGTGTAGGTCTGGGTGACGATGCTCGGGCCGCCCGTCGTCGCGTTCTCGTTGATATAGGTGCTGTTGTCGTTGCGGTATACCTTGCCCGGCGCGAACGGCTGGCCGTTGTATTCGTCGCTCGGGGCGAAGCCGAACGAAGCGGGATCCTTGCCGCTGCCGTCGTCGACCGAATACCACATGTGCCCGGTCGGCGAGGCCGCGCCATTCGACTCCCGGGTCATGGGCGCGGACATATGGATGGTGATGGAATATGTCATGCAACGGTCCTATTTCTGATTATTTGGAATGGTGAGAACGCGACAACAGGAAATACACGCCAACCCCTTCGGCCTTGAATTCGGGGTGGCGCGCGAGTGTATCGAGCACGATGGCGTAGTGCCGGCCATCGACGAGCCCTTTCAGTTCGCCAAGGACGACATCGACGTCGAGCCTGCTCCAGCCCTCGCAAATCGATTGCGTTTCATGGGTATCGCTGATCAACGTCGGCGTTGGTGCGCCCGGTGCGCCCAGTGCGTATACGCGCACGCGCAACGGCACCGGGCTGCTGCGGCGCGCAACGTCCGCGCCGCAGCCGATCGCATCCAGCCCGCGGACGCGCCGGGCGTCGTCCGGATAGGAGAAAGCGAGCTTCATGGTGGAGATTCCGTTCGCGACGAAATCGGGAACGATATGGCGGCTGCCCGCGATACCGGCGTCGAGCCGGATCCAGAAAGGCGCTTGCAGCGGTTCGCCGGATGCGGGCGCCCACGGCACCTTCGCATCGCCGACCGTCCGATAGATCGTCTCCGCATTCGCATGCGGAACATGGAATGCGGGCAGCAGCAGCGCGGCGATGACGAACGAGCGCAGGCACCGCGCCATGGCGAATTTCCCCAATATCTGCCGGATAAGAAAGAAAGGCAGCGCGCAGGCTAAACGCAACGCATTCGGCGTGGCAAAACAAGGTCTCATCGGCAATACGCGTTATTTAGACTGCTCTGATACAAACCACTCATTACATTATTATTACGATTTACTGCCCAATCTCATTCTTTACGGCATGTTACCAAATAACGATTTATTCGACTGATCGATCGAAGGGATTTTTTACAGCCGGGCAACCGGAATAACCGGATGCCTGATCCGGTCAACAATGATCGCTGCGCGGGTCGTTTGCGGCGACGATCGCATGGGTCGCACTCGCCCAGATTCCTTCTGCATCTGTCGGGGAACCGGTTCAAACGGATCGCCTCCACGCCATGCGAACCAGCGAATGTGATTCACATCAAAATGCATCGCATGCCTACATGTTTTAGTAGTTGTTAGGATTGCTATCGCACTCTAATTTTGATGGGCGAATCGCGCTGCCGTTCGCACTCGGCGCCTCACCGGCGCGGACCGCGAGCGCAATGCGAATCGATCGTCCGGGCGATCCCGCGGTCGCCGCCTGCGGTCTTTCATGTCGTTCAGCAACGGCAACCCGTGCGCGGGATCGTTCTTTGCACGTGGGCTGACCTCCCACGCTTGCCTCATCATCCATGGAGAATAAAAATGGCCAATACCAGCAAGGGCTTCAACAATCTTCAACACGTGCAGAACCAATGGGGCGGCGCATCGGCGTCGTGGAACGAAGGCGGCATGTGGGTGCTCGGATGCCGCTCCGGCCAGAACGTCGTGGCGCTCGACATCAAGTCCGCGGACGGCGGACGTACGTTCACCGGCACCATGACCTATGCCGGCGAAGGCAAGATCGGCTTCCGCGCGACGCTCACGCAAAGCAACACCTACCAGGTCGAGAACCAGTGGGGAGGCAACACGGCGCCGTGGCATCCGGGCGGCACGTGGGTGATCGGCGGCCGCACCAACCAGAACGTGGTCGCGCTCAACATCGAGTCCGGCGACAAGGGCGTCACGCTCGCGGGCTCCATGACCTATGCCGGCGAAGGCCCCATCGGCTTCAAGAGCCAGCAGGCCGACGGCGGCGTGTATGCGGTCGAGAACCAGTGGGGCGGATCAGGCGCGCAATGGCATAACGGCGGCGTCTGGGTGATCGGCGCACGCGACCAGGCCGCCGTCGCGGTGAGCATCGGTTCGACCGACAACGGCAAGACGCTGAACGGCAACATGACCTATGCCGGCGAAGGCCCGATCGGCTTCAAGGGAACCCTGGCCACCGGCAACAACTACGCGGTCCAGAACCAGTGGGGCGGTACGTCCGCGCCGTGGCAGCCGGGCGGAACCTGGCTGCTCGGCTGCCGCGCGGGCCAGCAGGTCGTGGAGCTTTACATCACCTCCGGCGACGGCGGCAAGACGTTCCACGGCAGCATGACCTACAGCGGTGAAGGTCCGATCGCCTTCCGCGCCACGGCCTTGACGCAGTAAGCGCGGGCGCATCACCGCGCCGGGAGGAAGGTCCCGCTCGCCGCGCGCTGCGGCGAGCGGGACGCATCGCCGTTCCGAATCACGGCTCGATCACCCGCGGCGACACCAGAAACAGCCGCTCGGTGTGGCTGTCCTGCTTGTCCGTCGAACGGAACAGCGCGCCGATGAGCGGCAGCTTCGACAGCAGCGGCACGCCCGCCAGCATGCTGGAGCGCGAATCGACCTTGTAGCCCGCGATCAGCAGCGCCTGCCCCTGTTCGATGAAGGCCTGCGTGCTGATCTCGCTCGAATTGATCACCGGGATGTTGTCGACGGTGCGCGACGACAGCTCGCCGTCCACGATCCGCACGTCGAGCTTGATCTGCGTGCGTCCGCCTTCCTCGATCACCATCGGCAGCACACGCAGCGACACCCCGGTCGAGATCCCGTACAGGTCCGCCGACGTATACCCCGCCACCCGCACGAAGAACTGGGTCTTGTTGTCCATCACCGCTTCG
>NZ_JAAGNW010000016.1:0-1805 GCF_010645215.1 Burkholderia multivorans
CGATCCTGCGCGGCCTGCAGGAGAAGTACGAACTGCATCACGGCGTCGACATCACCGACCCGGCGATCGTCGCGGCGGCGGAGCTGTCGCACCGCTACATCACCGACCGCTTCCTGCCGGACAAGGCGATCGACCTGATCGACGAGGCCGCCTCGAAGATCAAGATGGAAATCGACTCGAAGCCGGAGGAGATGGACAAGCTCGATCGCCGGCTGATCCAGCTGAAGATCGAACGCGAGGCCGTGAAGAAGGAAACCGACGAGGCGTCGCAAAAGCGCCTGCAGCTGATCGAGGAGGAAATCGAGCGGCTGGGTCGCGAGTACGCGGATCTCGAAGAGATCTGGACGGCGGAGAAGGCCGCGGTGCAAGGCAGCGCGCAGCTCAAGGAAGAGATCGAGAAGGTGCGCGCGGAGATCGTCCGCCTGCAGCGCGAAGGCAAGCTGGAGAAGGTCGCCGAGCTGCAGTACGGCAAGCTGCCGCAGCTCGAGGCGCAGCTCAAGCAGGTCACGCAGGCCGAGGAGCGCGAGCAGCACAGCCCGACCCGGCCGCGGCTTCTGCGCACCCAGGTCGGCGCGGAGGAAATCGCCGAGGTGGTGTCGCGCTCGACCGGCATTCCGGTCGCGCGGATGATGCAGGGCGAGCGTGAGAAGCTGCTGCACATCGAGGAAAAGCTGCATGAGCGCGTGATCGGCCAGAACGAGGCGATCGACGCGGTGGCCGACGCGATCCGCCGCTCGCGCGCGGGCCTCTCGGATCCGAACCGGCCGTACGGCTCGTTCCTGTTCCTCGGGCCGACGGGCGTGGGCAAGACCGAGTTGTGCAAGGCGCTGGCGTCGTTCCTGTTCGATACGGAAGATCATCTGATCCGCATCGACATGAGCGAGTTCATGGAGAAGCACAGCGTCGCGCGGCTGATCGGCGCACCGCCGGGCTATGTCGGCTACGAGGAGGGCGGCTACCTGACGGAAGCCGTGCGCCGCAAGCCGTACAGCGTGATCCTGCTCGACGAGATCGAGAAGGCCCATCCGGACGTGTTCAACGTGCTGCTGCAGGTGCTCGACGACGGCCGGATGACGGATGGCCAGGGCCGCACGGTCGACTTCAAGAACACGGTGATCGTGATGACCTCGAACCTCGGCTCGCAGGTGATCCAGGCGATGGCAGGGGCGCCGCAGGACGAAATCAAGGATGCGGTGTGGCTGGAGGTCAAGCAGCACTTCCGTCCCGAGTTCCTGAACCGCATCGACGACGTCGTCGTGTTCCATGCGCTCGACCGCAGCAACATCCAGTCGATCGCGAAGATCCAGCTCGCGCGCCTGCACGACCGGCTCGCGAAGCTCGACATGGCGCTCGAGGTGTCGGAAACGGCGCTCGAGCAGATCGGCAAGGTGGGCTACGACCCGCTGTTCGGCGCGCGGCCGCTCAAGCGCGCGATCCAGCAGGAGATCGAGAATCCGGTCGCGAAGCTGATCCTGGCCGGCCGTTTCGGTCCGAAGGACGTGATCCCGGTCGACGTGCAGGACGGCAAGTTCGTGTTCGATCGCGTCGTGCACTGAGCGACGCGGCGCGCAGGTTGCCGGCCGTAAAAGACAACACCCCGCCTCGGCGGGGTGTTGTCGTTGGTGGGGCTGCTGTGCGTCAGCCCTGCTTGTTGCCGCCGAACAGGCCGGCCAGCTGGGTCAGCGTGCCGAGCACGTTCGACGTGTCGACCTGGCCGCCCGCCGGCACTTCGCCGTTCGGCGTCGCGCCGTTGACGATATGCGGCAGCACCTGTGCGAGGACGCCGGAAGCCTGCGCCGGATCGC
>NZ_JAAGNW010000016.1:1815-9191 GCF_010645215.1 Burkholderia multivorans
AACTTCTCGATGAGGCCGTTGAGGCCGCCCGGCTGGTTGTTGATGAACTCCAGCGCGGTGGAGAGCAGGGCGTTCTGGTTGTTGCCGCCCGATTGGCCGCCGATCAGACCGCCAACGATGTCGAGGAGACCCATGATGTACTCGCTAGGTTGAACGACGCCGCCCGTGCGGCGCCGCTGGGGTGGTAAATCCGCGCGCGGGGCGCGGCGTGATGCTCAGGCGCCGGACGCAGCTGCTGCCGACGCCGCCTTGGCCTTCCTGCCTTTCTTCTTCGCCTTGGGGGCCGAAGCGTCGGCCGGCGCGCTCGCGTCGGTCGCGGCGCTTGCCGCGGCGGCGGCCTTCTTCTTCGACCTGCTTGCCTTGGCCGGCTTGCCGCCCGCGTCGCTCGCGGCCGCCGCCTGTGCAGGAGGGGTCGCCGACGCTCCCGTCGTGCTTGGCGCGGTCGTCGTGGCGGTGGATTTCGCGGCAGGGGTCTTCGCCTTCGCGCCCGTCGGCGGCGTCGATGCGCCGCCGATGGTCAGACCGGCAGCTTCCAGGTTCGTGACCGACTTCGTGCCGAGGCCCTTGACCCGGCTCGCGAGATCGTCGGCGTCCTTGAAGGGGCCGTTCTTGGTGCGTTCGTCGATGATCGCCTTGGACTTCACCGGCCCGAGTCCCTTCACGGATTCGAGCGCGGCCTGGTCGGCCGTGTTGACCTCGACCGCCGCGGCAAACGCCGCGGACAGCGACAGGGACAGCGCGACGAACAGCATCAGCAGCTTTTTCAGCATGGCAAGGACTCCCTTGTAACGGATGAATGGCTGTTGGAACGGCCGCCGTACGGCGGCGTGCTGCGTTCAAGCATAGGACAAACGCGTGCCCTTTTTAAGACAGACGGCCGAGTGTTGCGCAATGGGCTGTCCGCTGTAAAGGGCGGGACGTCGATTCGCGGCCGGTTTTTACCATTCTTGACGGAGTGCGGCGGGATGCCGATGCGTCAGGGCGTTGCCTGCGGGGAGGGCGCGCCGATTGTGTGGATGATCGGGCGGGTTGGGGCGGAGGATGGCGTGTCGAGGGCGTGGCGCGCGGGCGGGGCGGTCCGGAAGCGTGCGTTGCGCCGACCTGGGCTTCAGCGCCCCGTGTTGGAATCAGTCGGCCGTGAGCCGTTGCCGGCTGACGTGCCGCCAGTACAGCACGAGCCCGCTGCCGGCGACCGCGAGGCTCGTCATGTTCGCGCACCAGAAGCCGCGCGCGCCGGTGAGCCACGCGGGCGTCCAACCGACGATGTCGAAGCCGAGCAGGTAGCCGCCGCCGATGCCGACGCCCCACAGCGCGGTGGCATAGATCACGGTCGGCACGATCGCGACCCGGTACGCGCGCAGCACGAACGCGGTGCTGATCTGCACCGCGTCGAATACGTGATAGAGGGCGACGATCGCCATCAGCGGCAGCGCCGCGGCGGCGATCTCCGGGTTCGAGGTATAGCCGAGCACGAGCACGGGCCGCAGCATGAACACGAGGAGTCCGTAGCAGCATGCGGTCGCCGCGGCGAACAGGATGGCGTGGCGCGACAGCGCGCGCGCGGCCGCGGGTTGCCCCGCGCCGAGCGCCTGGGCCACGAGGGTCGAGGAGGCGACGCCGATCGCGAGCGGCGTCATGTACAGCACCGCGCCGAGATTCGCGGCGATCTGGTGGCCGGCGAGCATGGTGGTGCCGAAGTGGGAGATGAAGAGCGCCATGCACGCATACGACGTGACTTCGATCAGGTAGGACAGGCCCATCGGCACGCCGAGCACGAGCAGGGCCTTCTGACGCCGCCACTCGGGCCAGCTGAAACGCGTGAAGATCGCGAGCGGCGCGAACACCTTGTGGCGCGCGAGCAGCACGAAGCCGATCAGCGCGAGCCCCCAGTTGATCAGCGTGCTCGCGAGCCCGCAGCCCGGCCCGCCCAGCGCGGGCACGCCGAGGCCGCCGAAGATGAACCACAGGTTGAGCGGAAACTTGAGCAGCAGCGCGCCGACCTGCAGGATCATCGCGAGGCGCGGCTTGCCGACCGCGTTGGTCAGCGCGTTGTAGATCCGGAACAGCAGCGCGGCAGGCAGGCTGAACGACAGGATGCGCAGGTAGTCGACGGTGCGCGCATGCAGTTCGTCGGGCGCATGCGCGAGGCGCAGCAGGAGTTCGGGAAAATGCAGCAGCAGGAAGCCGGGCACGGCCAGCAGCGCGGCGAGCCAGAGCGCCTGGCGCACTTCCTCGCCGATTTCGGTGGGGCGGCGCGCGCCGTACAACTGCCCGGCGATCGGCTGCAACGCGGAGAGGATTCCGGTCAGGCCGATGAAGACCGAGATGTAGATCGAGGCGCCGAGACCGAGCGCGGCGAGGTCGACCGTGGAGAAGCGTCCGACCATCGCGGTGTCGATCCTGCCGAACGCGATCAACGCGAGCTGCCCGACGAGCACGGGCCAGGCGAGTCCGACGATCCGGCGCAGGTCGTCGAGCATCGGTCAGTTCCGGGCGGGGCGCGCCGGCCGGCGCTTGACGGGCGGCTTCGGCCGTTCGATCCGCTCGTAGAGGCGGAAACGCTCGGCGCGGTCGGCGATGCGTCGGCCTTCCCAGACGAGGCGCCACACGTATTGCGAGATCGAGCTGGGCTCGCCGTAGTCGGCGCGGTCCTGGCGCAGCAGCACGTCGCAGTCGTCGGTGAACGAGAAGTGCATGTCGCCGAAGTACGCGAAGGTCGCGACCTGCGCGTCGCCGAGCCGGACGGGCGAGATGCACTCGTAGTCGGCCGGCAGGTGCGCGGCGATCTGCTGCGCGACGTCGCGATAGGTCCGGCTGTAGTTGACGAAGGGCAGCCACAGCGTCATCAGCAGCACCCACATCAGCGTGGTGCCCGCGCTCGACAGCACGACGCTGCGCCACAGCACCTGCGGCTGCCGCGAGATGCGCCAGCGCACGAGCAGCACCCAGCACACCGTCACGGCGAGCGCGCATGCGAACGACAGCACCTTGAAATGCGGTTCGTAGCCGGGCACGAGCCGCGCGAGGTTGCGCGCGAGCGGGTACGGGAAGCCCGTGAGCGAAGCGAGCCAGACGAGCCAGACGAAGCTGCCGAGGATCGTGAAGCTGAGCACCGCGAACCAGTCGATCGCGTTGATCGCGCCGCGCTTGAGGGTAGGCAGCGCGAAGGTCGCGAGCACCGCGAGCGGCGGCAGGATCAGCAGATACATGCGGTTGGTCTGCTGGCTATGCAGGATCACGAGCGCGACGAGCGGCACGATCACCGACAGCGGCGCGGCGATGTGCGGCCGGCGTCGGAATCCGGTCCAGCTGACCCAGGCCCACAGCGCGAGCGGCCAGGCCGGCCAGGTGAAGAGCGGCAGGTTTTTCGCCGCATAGCCGAGCACTGCGGTGGGCGGCCCTGAAAAGCGCATCAGGCTGCCGTACAACCATTGGTTGAGGAACCAGTTCGCGTCGTCGGGAAACAGCGTGAGCGCCGCGAGCGGCCAGGCGACGAACAGGAGGAGCGCGAGCGGCAGGCCGACGAGCGGCAGCCAGCGGTTGCGCAGCTCGGGCGCGAACGCGACGAGCGCCGCGGTGCCGACGAGCAGCGCGCCGACCAGCACCGGGTTGCCGGACAGCGCGACGAGGCCGAGCGCGGCGCCCCACCAGAGCGCGCCTTGCAGCGGTTTGTCGATGGAACGCACGAGCCCGTAGACGAACCTCGCGATCCAGGCGAACTGCGCGAGTTGCGGGGTAGTCTCGTGGCCGCGCTCGGCGAGGCCGAAGCAGGCGACGAGGACGAGCAGCGCGCCGTCGGCGAGGGTGCGGCCGTAGTCTCGCGGCTCGGGTTCGCCGCCGAACGCATATTTGAACGGCTGGACCTCGGGGCGGCGGCCGAGCAGATACGCGGCATACCAGACGAATGCGCACGCGACGCAGAACAGGATCCCGGTGTAGACGCGCGAGGCGTTGCTCGGATCGACCCAGGGCCCGAGCGCGCGGATCGCGAGGCCGCCGAGCCAGTAGCCGAGCGGGCCGTCCGAGGTGATGAACTTGCCGAGCAGGTTCGGCAGCAGCCAGTCATGCAGCTTGCCTTCGGCCATCGTCCACATCACGCCGAAGCCCGCGGCATCCTCGTTTTTCCACGGGTCGCGGCCGAACAGGCCGAACGCCGCATAGACGATGCAGAGCGTGAGCAGCAGCCAGCGCGGCAGCGCGCGGGTGGCGGAGGCGGTGAGACGGACGACAGGCTTCATGCAGATGTGCGGCAGGAGAGGGGCCAGGCGCGCAGTGAGGCGCGCTGGATGGGCGTGATTCGGAGCATCCGGCATTGTAGACGCGGCGGGCGGTGCGCGTCAGCGGATCTGGCGGTATTTCGCGCGGCGGCGCGCGGCGACAAAAAAGGGCAGCCTGGGCTGCCCTTTTTGCTGAACCGGCGATACGGCTGCCGGTTGCGGTGCGGCACTTACTTTGCCGCCTTGCCGTTCGCGCGCGAGCCGAACTTGTTCTTGAACTTCTCGACACGGCCGGCCGTGTCCATGATCTTCTGCTGGCCGGTGTAGAACGAGTGCGATTCCGACGACACTTCGATCTTGGCGAGCGGGTAGGTCTTGCCGTCGAGTTCGACCGTTTCGCGCGTCTGGATGGTCGAGCGCGTCACGAACTTGAAGCCGTTCGACATGTCTTGGAAAACGACTTCGCGGTAATTCGGGTGAATGCCTTCTTTCATGATTTTTCCTGGGTGAGAGCGGTAGCCAACCCGCCGCTTTCGCTATCGCACGCCCCGTGAGGAGGTGTGATCGATACCAAAAGCCCTGCGCGAGCCACTTGCCTGAGGTCGAAAGCTCGCGATTATGCCAGAGAATCAGAAGCTTGACGAGTTTTTCTCACGCCGGCGCCGCGAGCGCGCCGCTTCCGGCCGGATCCTGCCGGTAGTAGCGCGCGAGCAGCCGGTACAGTTCGGGAAACTCGGACTCGAACGCGTGCGGCCGCACGAACAGGGCCTCGCTGCAGACCGCGAAAAACTCCGACGGATGGTCGGCCGCATAGGGATCGATCAGCGAATCCCGCTCGAAACGGGCCCAGGCGCGATCGGGCACCGAATCCACGCGGCGGCAGAACTGGTCGTAGGCATGATCGAACACGTCGGACCAGCGCTCGGCGTCGATGAACGGCGCGTGCCAGCGGCGGAAAAGGGGCGGATGCCCGTCGGCGGCGCCGTTGATCATGTCGATCTTGTGCGCGAACTCGTGGATCACGACGTTGTAGGCGTCGCGGCCGTCGGTCATCTGCGCGTCCTCCCACGACAGGATCACCGGGCCGCCTTCCCAGGCTTCGCCGCTCGCGTCCTGCTCGACTTCGTGCACGACGCCGTCCTCGTCCTCGACGGTCTTGCGAATCACGAACTCGCCTGGATACACGATCACGCCGACCCAGCCGCGATACAGGTCGAGATCGAGGTTCAGCACGGGCAGGCAGGCCTGGGCGGCGATGCCGACCGTCATCGCGTCGGTCAGCTCGAGGTCGTGCGCGGTGGAGAACGATTTACGGGCGAGAAACAGGCTGGTCAGCTCGCGCAGGCGTTGCAGGTCGTCGGCGGACAGATGGGCGAGGAACGGCAGGCGTTCGACGGTGGACTGCCACAGCGGGTCGGGAATCGCGTGGGCGCGCAGCGCGCGGTCGCGGCGGCGGGCGCCGAACCACTGGGCGAATTTGGCGAGCATCGGGAGGTCGGGCGGGAGGCGGTGGAGACAGGCGCCTAACCTACCTCAATCGATCTCTTTTTGCCAGGCGGCGAACACGCCGCCGCAGATCGCGACCGCGGCGAGGAAATAGAAACCGTCGAGCGAGGTCAGGAACGCGGCCTGCCGGGCGATCGTCTGGCTGATCGAGACGAGCGCGAGCGTGTGCGCTTCGCCGAGGGCGTGGCCGGCGGCGGCGAAGTGGCGCGTGAGCACGTCGACGCTGTGCTGGAAGATCGGGTTGTAGACGTTGGCCTGCTCGACGAGCCGGGTCTGGTGCAGCGCCTGGCGAGGCTGCTCGACGATGATCACCGACGCGGTGGCGAACGAGATCGTGAGCTGGCGCACGATGTTCTTCAGGCGGTAGCCGTGCGTGTACTCGTCGATCGCGAAGACGCGGAAGGTCAGGTTGGCGACGGGCAGCACGATGAACAGCAGGAGCAGGCCGCGCAGCAGCAGCGGCATGATCAGCGCGGCTTCGCCGGCATCGGGCGGCAGGCGCGTGATCCACAGCGCAGCCAAGGCCCCGAGCGCGAAGCCGGGCACGATGATCCATTTCTTGTGCGTGATCCGCTTCGCATAGCGCAGGTAGACGAACAGCGCGCTCGCGGAGATCAGCGACATCGTGCCGACCAGCCGGCCCGCGTTCTCGACCGGATAGTCGAGCCCGGATTCGAGGAAGCGCGCGATCAGGTAGCTGTAGCCGGTGGTCTCGTAGTAATAGAACATGTAGAGCAGCAGCCCGGCGCGGAACGTGCTTTCGCGGAACGCATGCAGCCGCACCAGCGGCGCGGGGTGGCGCCACTGGTGATGCACGAACCAGGCGAGCGCGCCGAGGCCGCCCACGGTCAGCAGGATCAGTTGCGGGGAGCCGGCGAACAGCTGGAAGCGCACCTGCTGCATCACGATCTGCAGTGCGCCCTGTGCAAACGCGAAGATCACGTAGGGCCAGAAATGGGCGCTGCCGCGCGCGTCGGGAGGCGTCTCGCCGCCGTCCGGCACGACGAGCAGCGCGATGCCGGCGCATGCGATGCCGGCCGGCACCGTGCACGCGAACAGCGCGCGCCAGGTGAAATGCGCGACCAGCAGGCCGCCCGCGATCGGCGCGAGCGCGCTGCCGAGCAGCAGCAGGATCAGGAACGCGCGGGTGGCGGGCGCTCGCTCGGCCGGCGCGAAGCGGATCTGGATCAGGATCCGGCACGCGCCCATCATCGGGCCGATGAAGTAGCCCTGGAAACCGCGTGCGAACGCAAGTTGCAGAGAGGTGTCGGCGAGCGCCGCGGCGAGCGCGCCGAGCGAGAACATCAGCATGCAGGCGGCGAGATAGCGCCGGTGGCCGAGCCGGTCGACCCACCATTGCTGCTGCAGGATGCCGAGCACGGCGGTGACCGCGTAGGCGCTCGACGACCAGACGAGCTCGTCGGGCGAGGCATTGATGCCGCCCGCGATGTAGCTCGCGAAGAACGCGAAGGTGGCGTTGTCGAAGTAGTCGAGGCCGGTGAGGAGCGCGAGCGTCCACGGGAACAGATCCGCGCGCAGGCGCGCGAGGCCCGGGCGGGTCGGCTGGCCCGGCTCGGCGCTCATGACCGGCGGCGGGCGGCGGCCTGGCGTTGCGCGATCAGCGCGTCGCGCGGTTCGCCCGCGAGTCGCCGT
>NZ_JAAGNW010000016.1:9201-10437 GCF_010645215.1 Burkholderia multivorans
CGATGTAGTCGATGTCGTGCTGAAGTTCCTGCTTGAGCGCGCGCACTTCCTTCAGCTCGCGCTGCGCGGCCTCGATCCGGGCGTCGAGGGTGGCGATCTGCTGCGCGAGATTCTCGTGGATGTCGCGCAGCGACGCGTCCGAATAGCGTTGCCGGCCGTCTTCGCCGGCGTCGTCGAGGGGGCGCTTCAGCATC
The DNA here is from genome assembly GCF_010645215.1 of Burkholderia multivorans. Taxonomy (GTDB): domain Bacteria; phylum Pseudomonadota; class Gammaproteobacteria; order Burkholderiales; family Burkholderiaceae; genus Burkholderia; species Burkholderia multivorans_A. The sequence goes on from NZ_JAAGNW010000016.1 coordinate 9,396, forward strand.
TCGGTGATGCCGTGCAGCGAGAAGCCGATCGCACGCAGCCTCAGGATCCGCGCGAAGCGTTCGAGATCCGCCTCGTCGTACAGGCGATAGCGGCCCTCGCTGCGGCTCGGCGTCACGAGGCCGCGCTCTTCGTAGTACTTGAGCGTGCGTGGGGTCACGCCGAGCCGCTCGGCGGCGTCGCGCACCGTCAGCAACAGGGTGGAGGTGTCTTGGGTCATGGGGCAGGCCGCCGGAGGGCGGCGATTCGCTGGGCCGGCTTCAAGGTTAACGTAAACGTTCACCTGTGCGTTTGCCGGGCATGAAAAAAGCCGCCCATCGGGGCGGCTCGGCGGGGTGACGCGCGGTGCGGAATCAGCCGCCGCGACGCATCAGGTCGAAGAACTCGGAATTGCTCTTCGTCTGGCGGATCTTGTCGAGCAGGAATTCCATCGCCTCGACTTCGTCCATGTCGTGGATGAACTTGCGCAGCACCCAGATCTTTTGGAGGATCTCGGGCTTGATCAGCATTTCTTCGCGACGCGTGCCCGACTTGTTCAGGTTGATCGACGGATAGACGCGCTTTTCCGCGAGGCGGCGCTCGAGGTGCACTTCCATGTTGCCGGTGCCCTTGAACTCTTCGTAGATCACGTCGTCCATGCGGCTGCCGGTTTCGATCAGCGCGGTGCCGATGATCGTCAGCGAGCCGCCTTCCTCGATGTTGCGCGCGGCGCCGAAGAAGCGCTTCGGACGCTGCAGCGCGTTGGCGTCGACACCGCCCGTCAGCACCTTGCCCGATGCCGGGATCACGGTGTTGTAGGCGCGTGCGAGACGGGTGATCGAGTCGAGCAGGATCACGACGTCGTGCTTCATTTCGACGAGGCGCTTGGCCTTCTCGATCACCATTTCGGCGACCTGCACGTGACGCGTGGCCGGTTCGTCGAAGGTCGAGGCGATCACTTCGCCTGCGACCGAGCGCTGCATTTCGGTCACTTCTTCGGGGCGCTCGTCGATCAGCAGCACGAACAGGATCACGTCCGGGTGGTTCTGCTTGATCGCATGCGCG
>NZ_JAAGNW010000016.1:10447-12651 GCF_010645215.1 Burkholderia multivorans
GATCATGTCGATGATGCGGCCGGTGACGTTTTCCTCGCCGCGCATCTCGCGTTCGAGCGACAGCGGCTTGTTCGGGTGCAGCGGCGTGAGGTTCTCGAACATGATCTTGTGTTTCGAGGCCTCGGGCGGCTGCCCGTTGACTTTGTCGACCTTGACGAGCGCGAAATAGCGTTCGCCGTCTTTCGGCGTGCGCACCTCACCTTCGATCGTGTCGCCGGTATGCAGGTTGAAGCGGCGGATCTGCGACGGGCTGATATAGATATCGTCGGTGCTCGCGAGATACGACATCTCGGGCGAGCGCAGGAAACCGAAACCGTCCGGCAGCACTTCGAGCGTACCGTCGCCGAAGATCGTTTCTCCCGTCTTGGCGCGCTTTTTGAGAATGGCGAACATCAACTCCTGCTTGCGCAGGCGGTTCGCGTTTTCGATCTCCAGGCCATTGGCCATTTCGATCAATTCGGAGACGTGCAGAGACTTGAGCTCGGATAAATGCATACGGAGATCCCGCCAGGGAGGAGAAGATGCGACGAAAGAAATAGGGAGGAGGGCGAGCGGAAACGCTCAGAGACTTAACTGCGTCTTATCGACGTGTTTTGATTCTAGCATAGGCCGATTCTGGCTTGAGTGGCCGATCGGCGGCTTCGCGGCGCACGTGTTGTCGGCTGACAACACGTGCGGGCACGTCTGATTTAGAGGTGGCTGTCGAGGAACGCGGTCAGTTGCGACTTCGACAATGCGCCGACCTTCTGGGCGGCGGCGGCGCCGTTCTTGAAGAGGATCAGCGTCGGGATGCCGCGCACGCCGAACTTCGCAGGCGTCGCCTGGTTGTCGTCGACGTTGATCTTCGCGATCTGCAGCTTGTCGCCGTAATCCTTCGCGACTTCGTCGAGGATCGGGGCGATCATCTTGCACGGGCCGCACCATTCGGCCCAGAAATCCAGCAGCACGGGCTTGTCGGATTTGACGACGTCCTGTTCGAACGATGCGTCGTTGATGTGTTTGATCAGTTCGCTCATTGGGTCAATACCTCTTTCAGTTCGGGGACTGCCTGCAGGCGCCTTGCCGGCGTGCCGGCCGCCGGGCGGCCGGCCGCTCGGGCAGACAACTCCGCTCTCCGGGGAAGAAGGGCGTGAGCGCTGCGTCGCGCGGCTCGCGGGTCATTCGGGCGTCATATTAGCTTAAATTGCTATGCGCCGTGGATGGCGATAGTAGCCTTTACGCGAGTAGGGGTGTGGCGCCCGGTTGATCCACGTCATGACCGTAAATAATGGCGGCGCGCGCAAATACAAGGGGGCCGCGATTCAAGCGTGATTCAATCGCGATTCGCGCCGATTGCGAGATAAGGGTCGCGTTGCGCGGCGAGCGGTGATAGAATTCGCCGTGACGGGCCTCCTCGCATGGAGGGGCGGTCAACCTGGTCAGGTCGGGAACGAAGCAGCCACAGCCGTTTTCCACCAGTGCCGAGGGTCAGGCTCGTCACCTTTCCTTTTCTGTTTTACCCCATCCCCCCGAAAGTCCCCTTGCCCGCGATACGGTTCGTGCGTACACGCGCGTCCGGCGCATTCCGCCTGTCGGCGCGACGCGGCGTTGCTGATACAATTTCCCGATGACCTATCAAGTTCTCGCACGCAAGTGGCGTCCGAAGGATTTCGCTTCGCTCGTCGGCCAGGAGCACGTCGTCAGGGCGCTTACGCACGCGCTCGACGGCGGGCGTTTGCATCATGCCTATCTATTCACCGGTACGCGCGGGGTCGGCAAGACCACGCTGTCGCGCATCTTCGCGAAGGCGCTCAATTGCGAGACGGGCGTCACGTCGCAGCCGTGCGGCGTTTGCCGCGCGTGTCGCGAAATCGACGAGGGGCGCTTCGTCGACTATGTCGAAATGGATGCGGCGAGCAATCGCGGCGTCGATGAAATGGCCGCGCTGCTCGAGCGCGCGGTGGCCGCGCCCGTCGATGCGCGCTTCAAGGTCTACATGATCGACGAAGTGCACATGCTGACGAACCACGCGTTCAACGCGATGCTGAAGACGCTCGAGGAACCGCCGCCGCACGTCAAGTTCATCCTCGCGACCACCGATCCGCAGAAGATTCCCGTCACGGTGCTGTCGCGCTGCCTGCAGTTCAACCTGAAGCAGATGCCGGCCGGGCATATCGTGTCGCATCTCGAGCGGATCCTCGGCGAGGAGCACATCGCGTTCGAGC
>NZ_JAAGNW010000016.1:12661-20570 GCF_010645215.1 Burkholderia multivorans
GGCAGCATGCGCGATGCATTGTCGCTGACCGACCAGGCGATCGCCTATTCGGCGAATCAGGTGACCGAGGCGGCGGTGTCGGGCATGCTGGGCGCGCTCGATCAGACCTACATGGTCCGCCTGCTGGACGCGCTCGCGACGGCCGACGGCCCCGGAATTCTCGCGATCGCCGATGAAATGGCGCTGCGCAGCCTGTCGTTCTCGACCGCGCTGCAGGATCTCGCCGGGCTGCTGCACCGGATCGCATGGGCGCAGTTCGCGCCGGCGTCGGTGCTCGACGAATGGCCGGAGGCGGGCGATCTGCGTCGCTTTGCCGACACGCTGAGCCCGGAGCAGGTGCAGCTTTACTACCAGATCGCCACGGTCGGCCGGAACGAGCTGGGGCTCGCGCCGGACGAATACGCGGGTTTCACGATGACGTTGCTGCGGATGCTGGCGTTCGAGCCGGCTGCCGCCGGCGCGGGAGGTTCCGCGCCGGGCGCGCTGCCGGCCGCCGGGGGGCGCGCAAGCGCAGCGCGCAGTGCGCAACCCGCCGCCTCGGCGGCGAGCGCGCAGCCGGCCGGCGTTCGGCCGGTTCCGGCCAAGCCGTCGGTCGCGGCCGAGCCCGCACCTGTACCCGTATCTTCACCTGTGATCCCCGCACCCGCCCCGCGTGCGGAGACCCCGGAAATCATCGCCGCGCCGCCTGAAGCGCGCGCGCCCGCGCAGGGCGAAACGGTTGCCGAGGCGACGCCCGTCGCCGAGATCGCGCCGCCCGAGCCGGTCGCTCCGCTCGTCGAGCCCGCACCGGTTCAACCCGTGGAGGCCGCGAAGCCGGCGGAACCGCCCGCCGTGCGGCCTGCGCCGGCCGCATCCGCCCGCGCGGGCGGCGCGGCGGCCGCGCTCGACGTGCTGCGCAACGCCGGCATGCGCGTGTCGACGGATCGCGGCCGCGCGCCTGCTGCGCCGCCGGCCGGTCCGGCCGCGGCCGCGAAGCCCGGGCCCCGGGTCAACGTGCCGGTGCCTACGCCGCGCGCGGTGCCGCAGGCCAGCGGTGCGTCGAGCGACGCACCGCCCTGGGAAGACATTCCGCCGGACGACTACGTGCCGCTGTCGGCGGACGAAATGTTCGGCGCGCCGCTCGACGACGGCTTCGTGCCGGTGTTCGACAGCGGTCCGGACGATGTGCGGGTTGCGCCGAAGCCCGCGCCGGCGGCGCCCGTCGACGCCCGGCCATTGCCGCCCGCGATCGCGCTCGACGCGATCGGTTACGACGGCGAATGGCCTGCGCTGGCCGCGACGCTGCCGCTCAAGGGGGTGGCGTACCAGCTGGCGTTCAACAGCGAACTGACTGCGGTCGACGGCGGTGTGCTGAAATTGTCGGTGCCCGTGCCGCAGTACGCGGACGCCGCGCAGGTCGCGAAACTCAAGACCGCGCTGGCGGACACGCTCGGCAAGCCGGTCGAGGTCGAGGTCACGGTCGGCGCTGCGCGCCGTACCGCGGCCGCGCTCGACGCCGCGGCGCGCGCGCAGCGGCAGCGCGAGGCGGAGCAGGAGATCGGCGGAGACCCGTTCGTCCAGCAGCTGATTCGCGAGTTCGGTGCACGCATCGTCGAAGGCTCGGTGCGCCCGCTGGCGGCGGACGGCGGCCCGGCGGCGGAAGGCGCGGCGCCGACGCTGCACTGAACGCGCGAGGAGGGCGCGCCGCGCCCCATTCCCTTATCCCGGATCCGGCGCTAAGATCGCGCCGGTTTTCAAACGTATACGAAGGAGCACGTCCATGATGAAAGGCCAACTCGCAGGGCTGATGAAGCAAGCCCAGCAGATGCAGGAAAACATGAAGAAGATGCAGGAGCAGCTGGCCCTCATCGAAGTCGAGGGGCAGTCGGGCGCCGGTCTCGTCAAGGTCACGATGACCTGCAAGAACGAAGTGCGCCGCGTGACGATCGACCCGAGCCTGCTCGCGGACGACAAGGACATGCTCGAGGATCTCGTCGCGGCGGCGTTCAACGACGCGGCGCGCAAGGCCGAGGCGACCTCGCAGGAAAAGATGGGCGGCATGACGGCAGGCCTGCCGCTGCCGCCGGGCTTCAAGCTGCCGTTCTGAGTCCCGCCGCGTCGTTGCCCATCCGCGTATGAAACAGCCTTCCGCCCTGTCCGCGCTCGTCGAGGCGCTGCGCGCGCTGCCCGGTGTCGGCCCGAAGTCGGCGCAGCGCATCGCGTATCACCTGATGCAGCACGATCGCGACGGCGCGGAACGGCTGGGCCGTTCGCTGCTGTTCGCGACCGAGCATCTGCAGCATTGCGAGAAGTGCAACACGTTCACGGAGGCGCAGATCTGCGAGGTCTGCAGCGACGCGGAACGCGATCCCACGCTGCTCTGCGTGGTGGAAACCCCGGCCGACCAGATCATGCTCGAACAGACCATGACCTACCGCGGCCTGTACTTCGTGCTGATGGGCCGCTTGAGCCCGCTCGACGGCATCGGCCCGAAGGAAATTCATTTCGACCGGCTGGTGCGGCGCGCATCGGACGGAATCGTCAAGGAAGTGGTCCTGGCGACCAATTTCACCAACGAAGGCGAAGCCACCGCGCATTACCTCGGGCAGACGCTCAAGGCGCGCGGTCTTGCGGTCACGCGGCTCGCGCGCGGCGTGCCGGTGGGCGGCGAACTGGAGTACGTCGACGCGGGCACGATCGCGCGCGCGATGCTCGATCGCCGCACGCTGTAACCGCCACGCGGAACCGCCGCACTGAGCTGTCCGCCGCATGGCGGCTTCAGCCTTCGCATCACGTCGAGGAAGCGACATGCACGCAACCCCGGGCCCGCTCGCGGGCGTCAAGGTACTCGAGTTCGGCACGCTCATCGCAGGGCCGTTCGCGGCGCGATTGTTTGCCGAGTTCGGTGCCGAAGTCATCAAGATCGAAGATCCGAACGGCGGCGATCCGCTGCGCAAGTGGCGCAAGCTGTATCCGGAGGCGGGCGGCACCTCGCTGTGGTGGTCGGTGCAGGCGCGCAACAAGAAATCGGTCACGCTCAACCTGAAGTCGGACGAGGGCCGCGAGATCGCGCGGCGGCTCGCGCGCGAGGCCGACATAGTGATCGAGAATTTCCGTCCGGGCCTGCTCGAGAAGCTCGGGCTCGGCTACGACGTGCTGTCGGCCGACAATCCGGGCCTCATCATGGTGCGCCTGTCCGGCTACGGGCAGACCGGGCCGTATCGCGACCGCCCCGGCTTCGGCGCGATCGCCGAATCGATGGGCGGCCTGCGGCACATCACCGGCTACCCGGACCTGCCGCCGCCGCGGATCGGCATCTCGATCGGCGATTCGATCGCGGCGCTGCACGGCGTGATCGGCGCGCTGATGGCGCTGCATCACCGCAACACGAACGGCGGCGCGGGGCAGATGGTCGACGTCGCGCTGTACGAGGCGGTTTTCAACATGATGGAGAGCGTGGTGCCCGAGTACGGCGTGTACGGGCTCGTGCGCGAGCGCACGGGTGCGTCGCTGCCCGGTATCGTGCCGTCCAACACCTATCCGTGCCGTGACGGCAGCATCGTGATCGGCGGCAACAGCGATCCGATTTTCAAGCGCCTGATGGCGGCGATCGAGCGGCCCGATCTCGCCGACGATCCGACGCTCGCGCAAAACGACGGGCGCGTGCCGCGCACGCGCGAGATCGACGCTGCGATTGCCGCCTGGCTCGCGACGCGCACGATCGACGAGGCGCTCGCCGTGCTCAATGCGGCGGATGTGCCGGCCGGGCGCATCTACAGCGTGGCCGACATGTTCAGCGATCCGCAATTCATCGCGCGCCAGATGATCGAGCGCTTCAAGCTGGCCGACGGCGCGGAGATCCCGCTGCCGGCCGTGACGCCGAAGCTGTCCGACACGCCGGGCGATACGCGCTGGCTCGGCCCCGAGCTCGGCGCGCATACCGACGAGGTGCTGGGCTCGCTGGGCTACACGCCCGAGGCGATTCGCGCGTTGCGCGACAAACGGGTGGTCTGAACGCCGCGTGCGCGTGACCGGACTGTCGTTCGCGCGCCATCTTTCCTCGGTTACAATCGCCGGATGCGAATCCTACTCAGTAACGACGACGGCTACCTTGCGCCGGGCCTCGCGGCGCTCCATGCAGCGCTGCTGCCGCTCGGCGAGGTCACGGTGATCGCGCCCGAGCAGAATTGCAGCGGTGCGTCGAATTCCCTCACGCTGTCGCGGCCGCTGTCGCTGCAGCGTTCGGCGAGCACCGGCTTCTACTACGTGAACGGCACGCCGACCGACTCCGTCCACCTCGGGCTCACGGGCCTGCTCGACGCGCGCCCGGATCTCGTCGTGTCCGGCATCAACAACGGCCAGAACATGGGCGAGGACACGCTTTACTCGGGCACCGTCGCGGCGGCCACCGAAGGGGTGATGTTCGGCGTGCCCGCGATCGCGTTCTCGCTCGTCGACAAGGACTGGGCCCATCTCGACGCCGCCGCGCGCGTGGCGGCGGAGGTCGTACGGCACTATCTCGCGCATCCGCTGCCGGGCCAGCCGTTGCTGAACGTGAATATTCCCAACCGGCCGTACGAGGCGCTGGGCCCGTGGGCGGTTACCCGCCTCGGCAAGCGTCATCCGTCGCAGCCGGTGATCCGCCAGATCAACCCGCGCGGCGAGCCGATCTACTGGATCGGCGCGTCCGGCGAGGCGCTGGACTCGAGCGAAGGCACCGATTTCCATGCCACGGCGCGCGGCGAGGTGTCGATCACGCCGCTGCGGCTCGACCTGACCCATACCCAGATGCTGGCCGCGACGCACGATTGGGCGAGCGCGAGGAGCGACGCTTCATGAGCGGCGAGCGCGCAAAGCGGTTTCCGCTTGCGCTCGAAGATCTCAAGCGCGAGCCGCGCAAGCCGGAAGGCCTGGCGGGCGAGCGCCAGGCGGCGGGCGACGCTGCGCGCCAGCGGCTCGGTTCGGCCACGGCGCGCAGCGCTTCGCAGGCGGACGGGCGCGTATCGAAGCCTGCGACCGGAGCGGCGGCTTCCAAGCCCGCCAAGCCCGGGCAGACCGCGCCCAAGCCGGGTTCGCCCCGGCAGGCCGCCTCGCCGTCGGCAGCGCCCAAGCCGGCCGTGTCCAAGCCGGCCGTGCTTAGGCCGGCCGTGCCTAAACCGGTCGCACCTAAGCCGGCGGCTGTGCCCAGGCCGGCTGCACCTAAGCCGGCCGCTCCCAATGTCGCCTTGAGCGGCAAGCTCGCGCTGACGTCGGAACGCGTGCGCGAACGGATGGTCGAACGGCTGCGCGCGAATGGCATCACCGATCCGCGCGTGCTGAATGCGCTGGCCGTCGTGCCGCGCCACATGTTCGTCGATCCCGGGCTCGCGGCCCAGGCCTACGAAGATGCGGCGCTGCCGATCGGCCATCAGCAGACGATCTCGAAGCCGTCGGTCGTGGCGCGCATGATCGAGCTGGCGTCCGCGGGCCGGCCGCTCGAGCGGGTGCTGGAGATCGGCACCGGCTGCGGCTACCAGGCGGCGGTGCTGAGCCAGGTCGCGGTCGACGTGTATTCGATCGAACGCATCCGGCCGCTCTATGAGCGGGCGAAACTGAATCTGCGCCCGTTGCGCGTGCCGAACATTCGGCTGCATTACGGCGATGGGCGCGTCGGCCTGCCATCGGCGGCGCCGTTCGACGCGATCGTGATCGCGGCGGCGGGGCTCGACGTGCCGCAGGCCTTGCTTGAACAATTGGCGATCGGCGGGCGGCTCGTGGCTCCGGTCGGCGCTCAGGACGGCCAGTCCCAGGTGCTGACGCTCGTCGAACGGGTCGCGGCTGCGCAGTGGCGCGAGTCGCGGCTTGATCGCGTTTTCTTTGTCCCTTTAAAATCCGGAGTGATTTGACACCGATGAGTATGTTGCACGCGATGCAAAACAATCGTTCGAAGATTCCGCTCTCGCTCGCTCAGCGCGCGATCTGTGTGGCTGCTTTCACTCTGCTTGGCGCATGTGCGACGCGCCTCGACCAGGCGCCCGTCGTCGACCGCTCCGGCGCGCTCGGCACCACCGCGGGCACGGCCCAGCCGGCCGTTCCGCTGGGTCCGCCGCCGCCCGGTTATTACCGGGTAAAGCCGGGCGACACCCTATATCGGATTGCGCTCGAAAACGGCCAGAATTATCGCGATATCGCGACGTGGAATAACCTCACCAATCCGAATCAGATCGAAGTCGATCAATTGCTGCGCGTCGCGCCGCCGGGTGCGAGCGCCGGCGTGGCAGGCGTCGCGACGGCGCCGGTCGCGGGCGCCGCGGTGCAGACGGCGCCGCTGTCGAGCGGCCCGGCCACGGCGCCCGTATATGGGTCCGGTTCGACGGCGACGCCGCCGCCCGCGGCAGCGCCGGCAGGCGATGCGGGCGCGTCGGCGGCGGGCGGCGCGGTGTCGTTCATGTGGCCGGTGCGTGGCCCGTTGCTGAACACATTCGACGACGCGAAGAACAAAGGCGTGAATATCGGCGGCGCGGCGGGCGACCCGGTGAAGGCGGCCGCGGATGGTCGCGTGGTGTACGCGGGCAATGGCCTGCGCGGCTACGGCAATCTCATTATCGTCAAGCACGACGCGACTTATCTCACCGCATATGCACACAACCGCGCTTTGATGGTAAAAGAGGGGGACGCGGTGACGAAAGGCCAGAAAATCGCAGAGATGGGCAATAGCGATTCAGACCGTGTGATGCTGCATTTCGAGGTTCGCCGGCAGGGTAAACCTGTCGATCCGCTGAAGTATTTGCCGCCTCAATAGACGAGACGACCATGCCGAAATCGAAGCGCCACGAGCCGCAAGCCGAATCTGAGAACCTCAGTCGTGCCACGCAAGCATCGGTGGAACGGAAGGGTGCTTCGACCGGCGAGGACGACGATGCCGCTGACGCAGAACGCGACTACGACGCCCGTGAGGCTCGTGAGGCCCGTGACGGCGACGAAGACGCCGCCGAGGAGCGCGAGGCCCCGCCCGAGCTCGACGATTTCCGGGCACTGCTGCAGGCGGAACTGACCGCCGACACGATCCAGCACTACCTGAATCGCATCAGCGTGAAGCCGCTCCTGACCGTCGAGGAAGAGCAGCGTTATTCGCGGCTCGCGAAGGCGGGCGAGTTCGAGGCGCGCCAGGTGATGATCGAGCGCAACCTGCGGCTCGTCGTCAGCATCGCGAAAGGCTATCTGAACCGTGGCGTGCCGCTTCTCGATCTGATCGAGGAAGGCAACCTCGGGCTCATGCATGCGATCGAGAAGTTCGATCCGACGCGCGGCTTCCGTTTTTCGACCTATGCGACCTGGTGGATCCGCCAGAGCATCGAGCGCGCGATCTTCAATCAGGCGCGCACGGTGCGGCTGCCGGTGCACGTGATCCGTGAACTGAACCAGGTGTTGCGCGCGAAGCGTCACCTGGAGCAGAACTCGATGTCGACGGGCGAGGCGGCCGAGCGCCGCGAAGCCAGCATCGACGACATCGCGTATCTCACCGGCAAGACGGCCGAGGAAGTCACCGACATTCTCGCGCTGAACGAACACACCGCTTCGCTCGACGCGCCGCTCGATCTCGATCCGGCGAGCAGCCTGCTCGATCTGTTGCCGGACGACCAGAGCCAGTCGCCCGACGCCGAGGTGCAGCACCGCGAGCTGGAAACACTCACGCGCGCGTGGCTGTCGCGGCTCTCCGACAAGCACCGCCACGTGATCGAGCGCCGCTTCGGTCTCAACCACATCGAACCCGCGACGCTCGAGGAGCTGGCCGACGAGATGGGCCTGACCCGTGAGCGCGTCCGCCAGATCCAGCAGGAAGCGCTCGTGCGTCTCAAACGATTCTTTGCCTCCAACGGCGTACGCAAGGACGCCGTACTGTAATTCACTGATGATTCCGATTCTGGTTTTTGACATCGAAACGATTCCC
>NZ_JAAGNW010000016.1:20580-28557 GCF_010645215.1 Burkholderia multivorans
CGACTTGAGCGATGCCGAGGTCGCCGAGCATGCATTCGCCGCGCGACGCGAGAAGACCGGCAGCGATTTCCTGCCGCATCACCTGCAGCGGATCGCCGCGATCTCCTGCGTGTTCCGCGACGATTCCGGGTTCCGCGTGCGTTCGCTCGGCACGCCCGACGATCCGGAGATCACGCTGATCCAGTCGTTCTATCGCGTGATCGAGAAGTACACGCCGCAACTCGTGTCGTGGAACGGCGGCGGCTTCGACCTGCCGGTGCTCCATTACCGTGCGCTCGTGCACGGCGTCGCCGCGCCGCGCTATTGGGACATGGGCGAGGACGACCGCGAGTTCAAGTGGAACAACTACCTGTCGCGCTACCACTCGCGCCACACCGACCTGATGGACGTGCTAGCGCTGTACCAGCCGCGCGCAAGCGCGCCGCTCGATGCGCTCGCCAAGCTGTGCGGCTTCCCGGGCAAGCTCGGGATGGACGGCGGGCAGGTCTGGCATGCGTTCCAGGCCGGCCAGATCGATGCGATCCGCAACTATTGCGAAACCGACGTCGTCAACACCTATCTGCTGTACTGCCGGTTCCAGCAGATGCGCGGCAGCCTGAGCGCGGGCGCGTATGCCGACGAGATCGCGCTGGTCAAGCGGGCGCTCCAGTTGGAGGGGGCGCCGCACTGGGCGGAATATCTCGCAGCCTTTGGCGCATGACGGGCTTGGAGCTTGCATAGTTCCAGCCCGATCGGCCGGTGATCCGACGCCTGCGTCGCGCCGTCGATCTCGTCGCGTACGATTCGCTCGACAACGGTGCGGTGGTGCACGCGAAAGCGCAGCTCGCCGGGCCGTCCTTCCCTTTATCAGTGCGACGGCCGCGTTGCGTCGGGATACGCATGCGTCGATGCGTCGACGAACGTAGGCGCGTCATCGATCGGCGTCGAAGTCGATGCGCCGGATCGTGCCGGCGGCGCGCAAAGGCGGCGAGAATGCGCTGGAAACGGTTTCGGGCAGCGCCGGGTGTGGCCGCCTGCGCGGTGCAGGCTGCGCGCGCTTCGATCTGTATGCGAGCCGGGCCGTGACGTAGTACGCCAGATGCGTGACCGCCGCGCGCAGCGTAGCGCCGTGTCGAGCGCGTTGCGAGGCAGCGCCGCAGGCGGGCCAGGGCGGGCCATGCGTTCGACGGATAGACGGATAGCGCGTTGCCGAACCGACGGCGCCCGCCTGCCTGATACGGCGGAAGATCGACCGCGATCGCGTCGTACACCGCATCGCCGGCAGCAGCGCCTGGAAGCCGCGCGTCAGCTTCGGCATGCAAGGGCGTCGAAATCGGCCGGCGTCGCGAGACTCACGTCATCGTGCGCGTGCCGGCTCCATTGGATATTCCAATTGATCCGTCGCATCGGTGAATCTCCGTTCGAGCGCGGTCATTCGTCTACAATCTCGCCTTCCCACAAACGTTCGTCAGGAAAAGCTGGTGACTGAAGCCGTTCCCCCGTCTGCGCGCGACGCGAAGCGCGCGTCCGCCGCGCCTGTTGGCGCCCCGATTCTCGAGATCGACTCCCTCGACATGGACGCCCGCGGCGTCGGCCGCGTCGTCAACGAGGACGGCGAGCCGGGCAAGGTGATTTTCGTCGAAGGCGCGCTGCCCGGCGAGCGCGTGACGTACGCGAGCTACCGCCGCAAGCCGAGCTACGAGCAGGCGCAGGTCGTCGATATTCTGCGCCCGAGCGTGATGCGCACGACGCCGAAGTGTGCGTTCTTCGGCACCTGCGGCGGCTGCTCGATGCAGCACCTCGAGATGCGCGCGCAGGTCGCGATCAAGCAGCGGGTGCTCGAAGACAATCTGTGGCATCTCGCGAAGCTGCGCGCGGAGACGATCTTCGCGCCGATCCACGGGCCGTCGTGGGGCTATCGCTACCGCGCGCGGCTGACGGTGCGCAACGTCGTCAAGAAGGGCGGCGTGCTGGTCGGCTTCCATGAGAAGAAGAGCAGCTACGTGGCCGACATGACGAGCTGCGAGGTGCTGCCGCCGCACGTGTCCGCGCTGCTCGTGCCGCTGCGCCGGCTCGTCGAGGGTCTGTCGATCCGCGATCGGATGCCGCAGATCGAGCTGGCGGTGGGCTCGACGGTCACCGCGCTGGTGCTGCGCGTGCTCGAGCCGATCAATGCGGATGACGAAGCGCTGCTGCGCGCGTTCGCGGACGCGCACGGCGTGCAGTTCTGGCTCCAGCCGAAGGGGCCGGATACGGTCGTGCCGTTCTATCCGCTCGACGCGCAGCTCGACTACACGTTGCCGGAATTCAATATCCGCATGCCGTTCAAGCCGACCGACTTCACCCAGGTCAATCATCAGATCAACCGCGTGCTGGTCGGACGTGCGTTGCGGCTGCTTGCGCCGCGCCGCGACGACCGGGTGCTCGACCTGTTCTGCGGGATCGGCAACTTCACGCTGCCGCTCGCACGGCGTGCGCGCGAGGTGGTGGGGATCGAGGGCAGCGAGGCGCTCACCACGCGCGCCCTCGCGAATGCGCGCGAGAACGGCGTCGACGGCCATACGTCGTTTGCGTGTCGCAACCTGTTCGAGGTGAGCGCCGACGATCTGCGCGCGCTCGGCGCGTTCGATAAATTCCTGGTCGATCCGCCGCGCGAAGGGGCGCTCGCGGTCTCCAAGGCGCTCGCCGAGATCGCGCAGAGCGGCGTGGGGCCGTTGCCGAAGCGGATCGTCTACGTGTCGTGCAATCCGGCGACGCTCGCGCGCGACGCGGGCCTGCTCGTGCACGAGGCGGGCTACCGGATGCTCGGCGCGGGCGTGGTCAACATGTTCCCGAATACGTCGCACGTCGAATCGATCGCTGTGTTCGAGCGCGACTGACGCGCCGCGCGGCGTTGCGCGGACGAAAAAAAACCGGCCCGAGGGCCGGTTTTTTCTGTCGCGCGCGGCGCAATCAGTTGCGGTTGCCGCCGAAGATGCCGAGCAGCGCCAGCAGGTTCGTGAACACGTTGTACAGATCGAGGTAGATCGCGAGCGTGGCCGTGATGTAGTTGGTCTCGCCGCCGTTCACCACGCGCTGCACGTCGAACAGCATGTACGCGGAGAAGATCACGATCGCGAGCACCGAGACCGTGAGCATCAGCGCCGGCAGTTGCAGGAACATGTTGGCGACCATGGCGAGCAGCAGCACGATCACGCCCATGAACAGCCACTTGCCGAGCCCCGAGAAATCGCGCTTGCTGACGGTGGCGATCGTCGCCATCGCGGCGAAGATGATGCCGGTGCCGCCGAACGCAAGCATGATCAGCGACGGGCCGTTCGAGAAGCCGAGAATGAAGCTCAGCAGGCGCGACAGCATCAGGCCCATGAAGAACGTGAAGCCGAGCAGCACGAACACGCCGGCGCTGCTGTTCTTGGTGCGCTCGATCGCGAACATGAAGCCGAATGCGATCGCCAAGAACGCGAGCAGGCTCATGGCCGGGCTCGTGGCCGCGAACAGCGAGAAGCCGGTGGCGACGCCGACCCACGCGCCCAGCACGGTCGGCACCATCGACAGCGCGAGCAGCCAGTAGGTGTTGCGCAGCACGCGGTTGCGGGTTTCGGCCGTGCCGACGGCGCCGCCGCGGCCGAAGTTGTACGGATAGTCGTTCATGCTTTCTCCTAACATTGAACGTGGAAACGTTTGAAGCGCGGACTTCCGGGCGCGGTGTGCGCTGCAGCAATCCGCGATGCTGCTACACCTAAGATAGGTTTCGAGGCCTTAGGTTTCAATGGCTTGGGCGTCAAAACCGATGTTTTTGGAACCTTTCATCTGTGTAAGGGTTCAATCGCAATGATACACGGGATCGTGCTACAATAGCGGATTCATTTGAAAACGTAACCTCTTAATTTCTTGGAGTTTTTATGGCAATCGAACGCACCCTGTCGATCATCAAGCCGGACGCGGTGGCAAAGAACGTGATCGGCCAGATCTACAGCCGTTTCGAAGGCGCGGGCCTGAAGGTCATCGCAGCGCGCATGGCGCATCTGTCGCGCGGCGAAGCGGAGAAGTTCTACGCGGTGCACGCAGAGCGTCCGTTCTTCAAGGACCTCGTCGATTTCATGGTCTCCGGCCCGGTGATGATTCAGGTTCTGGAAGGCGAAGGCGCGATTCTGAAGAATCGTGACCTGATGGGCGCGACGGACCCGAAGAAGGCGGAAAAGGGCACGATCCGCGCCGACTTCGCGGACAGCATCGACGCGAACGCAGTGCACGGCTCGGACGCCGTTGAAACGGCGCGCGGCGAGATCGCGTTCTTCTTCCCGGAAATGAACGTCTACTCGCGTTAAGCGAGTGGCTGGATCCGGCGCAGCAGCAAGGCAGGGCATCATGGCGAGCGAATCTTCCGTCAATCTTCTCGACTTCGACGCCGAGGGACTGGTCGCGTACTGCGGCAGCCTCGGCGAGAAGGCGTTTCGGGCCAAGCAGCTGCAGCGCTGGATCCATCAATACAATGCCGCCGATTTCGACGGCATGACCGATCTCGCGAAGTCCTTGCGCGAAAAGCTCAAGGGCCGAGCCGAGATCCGCATGCCGGACATCGCCAGCGATCACGTGTCCACCGATGGTACGCGCAAGTGGCTGATCGATGTCGGTAATGGCAATGCGGTGGAGACCGTCTACATCCCCGAGGAGACGCGCGGCACGCTGTGCGTGTCTTCGCAGGCGGGGTGCGCGGTCAACTGCCGTTTCTGTTCCACCGGCAAACAGGGTTTTTCCCGCAATCTGTCGACGGCCGAGATCATCGGCCAGCTGCGGATGGCCGAATTCGCGCTGCGGGCGTCGCTCGGGCGTGCGCCGGGCCCGAACGGCAAGGCCGAACGGGTGATCACCAATGTCGTCATGATGGGCATGGGCGAACCGCTGCTCAATTACACGGCGGTCGTGCCGGCCATGCGGCTGATGCTCGACGACAACGCCTACGGCCTGTCGCGCCGGCGCGTCACGCTGTCGACCTCGGGCGTGGTGCCGATGATGGACCGGCTCGGCGCCGAGCTGCCGGTCGCGCTCGCGGTGTCGCTGCACGCGCCGAACGATGCGCTGCGCGACGAACTCGTGCCGCTCAACCGCAAGCACCCGCTGCGCGAACTGATGGCCGCGTGCCAGCGCTATCTGAAAGTCGCGCCGCGCGATTTCATCACTTTCGAATACTGCATGCTCGACGGCGTCAACGACACCGAAGCGCATGCCCGCGAGCTGCTCGCGCTCACGCGCGACGTGCCGTGCAAGTTCAATCTGATACCGTTCAATCCGTTCCCCGAATCGGGCCTCCTGCGCTCGAAGAACGAGCAGATCAAGCGCTTTGCGCAGATCCTGATCGAGGCGGGCGTGGTGACGACGGTACGCAAGACCCGCGGCGACGATATCGACGCCGCATGCGGTCAGCTGGCAGGGGCGGTCAAGGATCGCACGCGTCTTGCCGAGCGGACCGGCGCAGGAAAAATCATCGAGGTCCGGGCGGTTTGACGGGGATGCCCGGAACTCAGCAGTCAACACGCGAACAGCGATCGGATGCGGCGCATGATGGCGCCGTGCATTGTGTGACAACGATATTGCGCCTTCTGGTCCGGCCACGCCGGCGCGAGCGCGCAACTGAAGAAGAATCGACGCGAGGATTAGGATGAGCGAGCCGCAGCCGTCACAGGGCGCACAGACGAATGCCGGGCCGCAACCGGCGCCGGCGGGCATGGAATCGCTGGCGGCGGTCGGCGCCCGGCTGGCGCAGCTTCGGGAAGCGAAGGGCTGGTCGGTCGACGACGTGTCGGCGCGGCTCAAGGTCGCGCCGCCGAAGCTCCGCGCGCTCGAGTCGGGCGACATCAGCCATCTGCCGGGCACGGCGTTCGCGGTCGGCGTGGTGCGCAGCTACGCGAAGATGCTCGGCGTCGATCCGGAGCCGTTTGCGCAGGTGCTGCGCCGCGAGCGCGGCGCGCCCGAGGTCGATCTGTCGATGCCCGCGTCGGCGGGCACGGATCTGCCGCGCGGCCGGGTGTCGATTCCGCTGGGCGGCTCGTCGCGCCATCGTTCGTGGCTGTGGGCCGTGGCGGCAGCCGTGATCGCGGTGGTCGCGGCGGCGATGTGGCACACGGGCGGCGATTCGTCGAACTGGCTCGCGCGCTTCAAGTCCTCGGGCGGCGCGGAAGGCGCGTCCGCGGTGCAGGCGCAGCCGGAGGCGAGTGCGACCGAGGCGAGCGCGCCGACGGTCGGCGGGCCGATCGCGAGCGAGCCGCAGGTTGCAGGTTCCGATGCGGCTGGATCGACGCCGGCCGCGGCCGACGTCTCGGTCAGCACGCCGGCCGCACCGCCCGTCGCGGTGGCGCCGGCTTCGGCCGCGCCCGCCGCTTCCGCGCCGGCGCCGGTGGTCGTCGCCGGCACGACGGGTGCGAGCGATGCAACGGGCGCGGTGGTCGCGGCCGCGGGCCAGTCGCTCGTCGAACTGAAGGTCACGCAGGATTGCTGGTTCAGCGTGCGCGACAAGAACGGCAAGGAAGTCTTCTCCGCGCTGGTGCGCGCGGGCGAGAGCAAGCAGGTCGCTGGCGATGCGCCGCTCAAGGTCACGATCGGCAACAAGGCCGGGCTCGACGCGATAACGGTCGACGGAAAACCCGTCGATCCGGCAAAATATTCGACGGCTCGGGGCAACGTCGCGCGGTTCACGTTGCCCTGACGGTAAGCGCCGTGGCTGACCGGGCACGGCGCTTTTTCAATTCGCGCGTCGCCGGGCAGGCGGCGCATCCGGCGTAAATGGATCTATCGATGCAATCCGAAGCTCAATCCCCCCGCAACAGTCAGATTTGTTCAACCGAGCCGGTGTTCGGCGGACACGCGCCGCGGCGCGTGTCGCACGCGGTGGATGTCCGTTGGGGCGGGCAGCTCGTGACGATCGGCGGCGCCGCGCCGGTGCGCGTGCAGTCGATGACGAATACCGACACCGCGGACGCGATCGGTACGGCCATCCAGATCAAGGAGCTCGCGAACGCCGGCTCCGAGCTGGTGCGGATCACGGTGGACACGCCGGCCGCCGCCGCCGCCGTGCCCGCGATTCGCGAGCAGCTCGACCGGATGGGCGTCATGGTGCCGCTGGTCGGCGATTTCCATTACAACGGCCATCTGCTGCTGCGCGACCACCCCGGCTGCGCGGAATCGCTGTCGAAGTACCGGATCAATCCGGGCAACGTCGGCCAGGGCGCGAAGCGCGACACGCAGTTCGCGCAGATGATCGAGTTCGCGGCCAAGTACGACAAGCCGGTGCGGATCGGCGTGAACTGGGGCAGCCTCGACCAGGATCTGCTCGCCCGCATGATGGACGAGAACGGCGCGCGCGCGGTTCCGTGGGAAGCCCAGAGCGTGATGTACGAGGCACTGATCCAGTCGGCGATCGGTTCCGCCGAGCGCGCGGTCGAGCTGGGCCTCGGGCGCGACCGGATCGTGCTGTCGTGCAAGGTCAGCGGCGTGCAGGACCTGATCGCCGTGTATCGCGAGCTGTCGCGTCGCTGCGGGTTCGCGCTGCACCTGGGCCTGACCGAGGCCGGGATGGGCTCGAAGGGCATCGTCGCGTCGACGGCGGCGCTGGGCGTGCTGCTGCAGGAAGGGATCGGCGACACGATCCGCATCTCGCTGACGCCGGAGCCGGGCGCACCGCGCACGGGCGAGGTCGTGGTCGGCCAGGAGATCCTGCAGACCATGGGCCTGCGCGCGTTCGCGCCGATGGTGATCGCATGCCCGGGCTGCGGCCGCACCACGAGCACGCTGTTCCAGGAGCTGGCGATGGACATCCAGACCTACCTGCGCGAACAGATGCCGGTCTGGCGCAAGACCCATCCGGGCGTCGAGAAGATGAACGTCGCAGTGATGGGCTGCATCGTCAACGGGCCGGGCGAATCGAAGCATGCGAACATCGGCATCAGCCTGCCGGGCTCCGGCGAGAACCCGGCCGCGCCGGTGTTCATCGACGGCGAAAAG
>NZ_JAAGNW010000016.1:28567-49719 GCF_010645215.1 Burkholderia multivorans
CGCGGAAGAATTCCAGCAGATCGTCAGCGAATACGTCGAGCGTAACTATGGCCGCGCCGCGGCCGCGAATTAAACGTCAACCGAATACAGATGACAGAACCAAAGCGAAAGATCGAGAAGCTGTCCGGCGTCAAGGGCATGAACGACATCCTGCCGCAGGATGCCGGGCTGTGGGAGTTCTTCGAAGCGACCGTCAAGTCGCTGCTGCGCGCATACGGCTACCAGAACATCCGCACGCCGATCGTCGAGCCTACGCAGCTGTTCACCCGCGGCATCGGTGAAGTGACCGATATCGTCGAGAAGGAGATGTACAGCTTCACCGACGCGCTGAACGGCGAGCATCTCACGCTGCGTCCGGAGAACACCGCGGCCGTGGTGCGCGCGGCGATCGAGCACAACCTGCTGTACGACGGCCCGAAGCGCCTGTGGTACGTCGGCCCGATGTTCCGTCACGAGCGTCCGCAGCGCGGCCGCTATCGCCAGTTCCACCAGGTCGGCGTCGAGGCGCTCGGCTTCGCGGGGCCGGACGCCGATGCGGAAATCATCATGATGTGCCAGCGCCTGTGGGACGACCTCGGGCTGACGGGCATCCGTCTCGAACTCAATTCGCTCGGGCTCGCCGAGGAGCGCGCCGCGCATCGCGTCGAGCTGATCAAGTACCTCGAACAGCACGCGGAGCAGCTCGACGAGGACGCGAAGCGTCGCCTGTACACGAACCCGCTGCGCGTGCTCGACACGAAGAACCCCGCGCTGCAGGCCATCGTGCAAGGCGCGCCGAAGCTGATCGACTTCCTCGGCGAGGCATCGCGCGCGCATTTCGACGGGCTGCAGCGCCTGCTCAAGGCGAACAACATCCCGTTCACGGTCAATCCGCGTCTCGTGCGCGGCCTCGACTACTACAACCTGACCGTGTTCGAATGGGTGACCGACAAGCTCGGCGCGCAGGGCACGGTGGCCGCGGGCGGCCGCTACGATCCGCTGATCGAGCAGCTGGGCGGCAAGCCGACGGCTGCGTGCGGCTGGGCCATGGGCGTCGAGCGGATCCTCGAGCTGCTGAAGGAGGACAACCTCGTTCCCGAGCAGGACGGGGTCGACATCTACGTGGTGCACCAGGGCGAGGCGGCGCGCGAGCAGGCGTTCATTCTCGCCGAGCGGCTGCGCGACACGGGTCTCGACGTGATCTTCCATTGCAGCGCGGACGGCGCGGGCGCGAGCTTCAAGTCGCAGATGAAGCGCGCGGACGCAAGCGGCGCGGCCTACGCGGTGATCTTCGGCGAGGATGAGGTCGCGAACGGCACCGCGGGCGTGAAGGCGTTGCGCGGCGCGGGTGCGGAGGGCGAGAAGAACGTTCAGCACACCGTTCCGGTCGAAGGCTTGACCGAATCGCTAAGCGATGAGTTACCACGACGAACAAGAATCGATTGAAAGCGTAAAAGCCTGGTGGGCCCGCTGGGGCAACCTGACGACCTGGATTGCGATTGCCGCCCTCGTCGTCGCGGCCGGCTGGAACGGCTGGAACTACTGGCAGCGCCGTCAGGCGGCCGAGGCGTCGGTGCTGTACGAACAGATGCAGCAGGCCGTCGCGGCGAACGACAAGACCAAGGTGGCGCGGGTCGCGTCCGACATGGAAGACAAGTTCGGCGGCACGGCTTACGCGCAGATGACGGCGCTCGCGGCCGCGAAGTCGCTGTATGCGGCAGGCGATCTGGCGGGCGCGAAGGCGCAGCTGCAATGGGCGGTCGATCACGCGAAGGACGACGAGTACAAGCAGGTCGCGAAGCTTCGCCTCGCCACGCTCCTGCTCGACGAAAAGGCCTACGACGCAGGGCTCGCGCTGCTGTCCGGGGCGTCGTCCGACGGCTTCAAGGGGGTCGTCGCGGATCGCCGCGGCGACCTGCTGGCCGCGCAGGGCAAGACCGACGACGCCCGCGCCGCGTACAAGCTCGCGCTCGACGCGCTGCCGAAGGACGACAGCTCCGCGCGCCAGCTGGTGCAGTTCAAGCTGGACGCGCTCGGCGGCTGATTGCCCACGCTCCGTACCACAACCTAACTCTTTGCTTCGCTCACCGATGAATTTGCTGAAACGTTACGCTGCACCCGCTGCCTGCGCGGCGGCCGTCCTGGTTCTGGCGGCCTGCTCGTCAACGAAGGACGCGCGCCGCGTGCCGACGCCGCTCACCGAGATCAAACCCGTGCTCGACGTTCAGCAGGTGTGGAAGGCGAGCGTGCCCAAGGGCGGCCGCTATGCGTTCTCGCCCGTGGCCGTCGGCGACGCGGTGTACGTCGCGGGCGCGAACGGCGCGGTCGAGAAGATCGATGCGAAGACCGGCCAGGAAGTCTGGCGCACCAAGGTCGGCTCGGACCTGTCGGCCGGCGTCGGCAGCGACGGCAATCTGACCGCGGTCGGCGCCCTGAAGGGCGGCCTGTTCGTGCTCGGCCCGGACGGCAAGCTGCTGTGGAAGACCACGGTGCAGGGCGAGGTCTTCTCGCCGCCGCTCGTCGGCAACGGTCTCGTGATCGTGCGCACGATCGACGGCCAGGTGATCGCGTTCGCCGCCGACACGGGCGAGCAGAAGTGGGTCTATCGCAACCGCGCCGTGCCGCTGAACCTGCGCGTCTCGGCCGGCATGACCTTCGCGGGCGACGCGGCCGTGCTGGCCGGTTTCCCGGGCGGCGGGCTGGTGGCGCTCGATCTGAAGACGGGCGATCCGTTCTGGCAGACGCCCGTGTCGTTCCCGAAGGGCGTGACCGAGGTCGAGCGGATCAACGACGTCAGCGGTCCGCCGACGCTGGTCGGCGCCGAGACCTGCGCCGTCACGTTCCAGGGCCAGCTCGGCTGTTTCGACGCGAACTCGGGGCATGCGGCGTGGGAGAAGCCGTTCTCGAGCCGCAGCGGCATTGCGCAGGATGAAACGGTGGTGGCGGGCGGCGACGACTGGTCGGTCGTGACCGCATACGACGCGGCGACGGGCAACCAGCTGTGGCGCAACGACAAGCTGAAGAGCCGCGACGTCGGCGTGCCGTACCTGCTCGGCCGCGCGGTGGTGCTCGGCGACTACCAGGGCTTCGTGCATTTCCTGTCGCGCGACGACGGCTCGTTCAGCGCCCGGATGAAGACCGACGGCAGCGCGATCACGGCCGCGCCGGTGTTGGCCGGCAATACGCTCGTCGTGCAAACCCAGGACGGCGGAATCTACGGCTTCCGCCCGCGTTAAGCCCGGCTCGCGGTATCCGCGCGGCTCCGCCTGGTGCGGGCCGCGCGTTGTTTTTTCGCAGGCGAACGACGGCGGCCGGCCGCCCGGCTACGCGTCCGGTCCGTCGCCCATCGCCATAGAGTAGTGCCAGAACAGGCGGCGCCAGATTGCGCGCCGCGGCGCCGTCCTTCGGGAGCGGCGCGAATTTCGTGCTAATTTTCATTAAACGCAGTCGCCTGCCGGAGCAGGCCTCCCTCCGCTGCGTTTCACCGAAGACGACATCAGATGAAACCGGTCATTGCCCTCGTTGGGCGCCCCAATGTGGGGAAATCCACGCTGTTCAACCGGCTCACGCGCTCGCGCGATGCGCTGGTCGCCGATCTTCCCGGCCTCACGCGCGATCGCCACTACGGCGAGGGGCGGGTCGGCGAGCGTCCGTACCTGGTCGTCGACACGGGCGGCTTCGAGCCGGTCGCGAAGGACGGCATCCTGCACGAGATGGCGCGCCAGACGCGCCAGGCCGTCGAGGAGGCCGACGTGGTGGTGTTCATCGTCGACGGCCGCAACGGGCTCGCGCCGCAGGACAAGTCGATCGCCGACTATCTGCGCAAGACCGGCCGGCCGATCTTCCTCGTCGTCAACAAGGCCGAGGGGATGAAGTACACGGCGGTCGCGACGGATTTCTACGAGCTCGGGCTCGGCGATCCGCGCGCAATCTCGGCCGCGCACGGCGACGGCGTGACCGACATGATCAACGAGGCGCTCGAGGTGGCCTACGCGGGCCAGCCCGAGGAAGGCGAGGACGAGGCCGCGACGCGCGGCGTCAAGATCGCGATCGTCGGCCGTCCGAACGTCGGCAAGTCGACGCTCGTCAACACGCTGATCGGCGAGGATCGCGTGATCGCGTTCGACATGCCCGGCACGACGCGCGATTCGATCTACGTCGACTTCGAGCGCAACGGCAAGCCGTACACGCTGATCGACACGGCGGGCCTGCGCCGGCGCGGCAAGGTGTTCGAGGCGATCGAGAAATTCTCGGTGGTGAAGACGCTGCAGTCGATCTCCGACGCGAACGTGGTGATTCTGCTGCTCGATGCGCGTCAGGATATTTCGGACCAGGATGCGCTGATCGCGGGCTTCGTGGTCGAGCAGGGCCGCGCGCTGGTGGTCGGCGTGAACAAGTGGGACGGGCTCGACGCGCACACGCGCGAACGCACCAAGGCCGATCTCACGCGCAAGCTCAAGTTCCTCGAGTTCGCGAAGTTCCATTTCATCTCGGCGGCGGAGAAGACCGGCATCGGCGCGCTGCTGCGCTCGGTGGACGACGCGTACGCGGCGGCGATGGCCAAGCTGCCGACGCCGAAGCTCACGCGCGCACTGATCGAGGCGGTGGAGTTCCAGCAGCCGCGCCGTCGCGGTCCGGTGCGGCCGAAGCTGCGCTACGCGCACCAGGGCGGGCAGAATCCGCCGCTCATCGTGATCCATGGCAACGCGCTCGATGCCGTTACCGAAACTTACAAGCGCTACCTCGAAAACCGGTTCCGCGAAACTTTCTCGCTGACGGGGACTCCATTGCGAATAGAGTTTCGTTCGTCGCACAACCCATACGCGGACAAGGACTGAACGGCCCGTCCGGCAAGGGCTCGGCCGAACGGCCGGAGCCGGGTGCGAAGAGCAAAATCGGCTATAGTGTAGCGATTGACGGCGGATCTCTTTTTCTTCGTCGCCAATCTAGATCAACCTGCAAAAAAAGATGGAGTACGCCATGAGCAACAAAGGGCAATTGTTACAAGACCCGTTTCTGAACGCACTGCGCAAAGAGCACGTGCCGGTTTCGATCTACCTGGTCAACGGCATCAAGCTTCAAGGGAACATCGAATCGTTCGACCAGTACGTCGTGTTGCTCCGTAACACCGTGACCCAAATGGTCTACAAGCACGCCATCTCGACGGTCGTGCCGGCCCGCCCGGTGAATTTCCACCCGGACGCGGAAGCCTCGTCCTAACCCCATGCCGCGGCTGGCGTCCGGTCGCCGTCGGCGCTACATGCCAGCCGCCCAATCTTGACATCCGACAATTTGATCAACGCAGCGTTAGTCGGCATCGATTTCGGCAAGACCGACTTCGAAGCCAGTCTCGAAGAACTCAGCCTGCTCGCCACCAGCGCGGGCGCCCATCCCACCGTTACCCTGACCGGTCGCCGAGCGAGTCCCGATGCCGCGTTGTTTCTCGGCAGCGGCAAGGCCGACGAATTGCGGCTCGCCTGCGAGGCGCACGACGTCGAGGTCGTGATCTTCAACCACGCGCTCGCCCCCGCGCAGCAGCGCAATCTCGAGCGCCTGCTGGACCGGCGCGTGATCGATCGCACGAGCCTTATCCTCGATATCTTCGCGCAGCGCGCGCGCAGCCATGAAGGCAAGCTGCAGGTCGAACTCGCGCAGCTGCAGTATCTGTCCACCCGCCTGATCCGCGCCTGGACCCACCTCGAGCGTCAAAAAGGCGGGATCGGCCTGCGCGGCCCCGGCGAAACCCAGCTCGAAACCGACCGCCGGCTGATCGGCGATCGCATCAAGATGCTCAAGTCGCGGCTCGAGAAGCTGCGTCGCCAGCACGGCACGCAGCGGCGTCAGCGCGCGCGCAACCGGATCATGTCGGTGTCGCTCGTCGGCTATACGAACGCGGGCAAGTCGACGCTGTTCAATGCGCTGACGAAGGCGCAGGCGTATGCGGCGGATCAGTTGTTCGCGACGCTCGACACCACCTCGCGGCGCGTCTACCTCGGCGACGACGTCGGTCAGATCGTCGTGTCCGACACCGTCGGCTTCATTCGCGAATTGCCGCACCAGCTGGTCGCGGCGTTCCGCGCGACCCTCGAGGAGACGATCCACGCGGATCTGCTGCTGCATGTGGTCGATGCGTCGAGCGCGGTGCGGCTCGAGCAGATCGAGCAGGTCAACGAGGTGCTGCGTGAAATCGGGGCGGATTCGATCCGGCAGGTGCTGGTATTCAACAAGATCGATGCCGTTCCCGAGCTGGCGGCCCGCAGCGAGGCGGTCGAGCGGGATGAGTATGGTAATATTTCGCGCGTCTTTTTGAGCGCGCGCACGGGCCAGGGCCTGGACGCGCTGCGCGCCGCCATCGCCGAAATCGCTGCCGCGGAACATCTTTCCGGCGCCGAGCCGTTCGACGGCCTGCCGGCAGAACCACACGAAGACCACACGGTTTCCGAACACGGGCGCTAACCGGCCAGGCCGGTAAGCCGGCGCCCAATCTGGTGAACAAAACACAGGTGAACGATTACAACGAGCGGAGTACCTGGCTGCGGATGCGCGCCCTGTTGTCGATCAACGATCCCCGTTGGGGGCGTGGCGACGGCAACGGCGACAAGCCGCGCGCCAATCAACCGAAGCGCCCGGAAGGCCGCGACGGCGACGGCCCACCCGACCTCGACGAAATGTGGCGGAACTTCAATCGCCGCCTGAGCGGCCTGTTCGGCGGCAAGGGCGGCGGCGGTGGCCTGCGTCCGGACAACGGCCAGGCCGCGCGACGCGGCGTCGGCATCCTCGCCGGCGTGCTGATCGCGATCTATGCGGGCAGCGGCACCTTCATCGTGCCCGACGGGCAGACGGGCGTCGTGCTGCAGTTCGGCCGCCTCAAGGGCACGGTGGACCAGGGCGTGCATTGGCGGATGCCGTATCCGATCGAGTCGCACGAGATCGTCGACACCGCGCAGGCGCGTTCGATCGAGGTCGGCCGCAACAACGTAGTGCGGCTCGCAAACGTCAAGGATGCGTCGATGCTGACCCGCGAGGCCGATATCGTCGACGTGCGCTTTGCGGTCCAGTACCGGATCCGTTCGGCGACCGACTATCTGTTCCGCACCGCCGACCCCGAGCGCAGCGTGGCGCAGGCGGCGCAGGCGGCGATCCGCGAGTTCGTCGGCGCGCGCAGCGCCGACGACGTGCTGAACCAGGACCGCGACGCGTTGCGCGAGCAGTTGAGCCAGGCGATCCAGCGCGATCTCGATCGCGACCAGACGGGGCTCGTCGTGACCGGCGTGACGGTGCAGGGCATCCAGCCGCCCGAGCAGGTGCAGGCGGCCGTCGACTCGGTGGGGAAGGCGCGCGACGAGGCCCTGGCGGCCAAGCAGGCCGCGCAGGCCTACGCGGGCGAGCTGCTGCCGCGCGCGCAGGGCGACGCCGCGAAGATGACCGACGAAGCGAAGGCTTACGCGGATCGCGTGGTCGCGCAGGCGGAAGGCGACGCGGAACGCTTCAAGCAGGTCTACGCGCAATATTCGAAGGCGCCCGCGGTGATTCGCGAGCGCATGTATCTCGAGACGATGCAAGAAATCTACGCGAACACGACCAAGGTCTATGTCGGCAACAAGTCGGGCAACAGCATGCTGTACTTGCCGCTCGACAAGATCGTCGAACAGGGCCGGCAACGCGCCGGCGACACGACGGCGCCCGCGGGCGCCGTGACGGCCGCGCCGGCGAGCGGTGCGGTGGCCGTGGCGCCGGCCTCGGCCGCTGCGGTCGCGGCATCGGCCGCGAGCCAGGCCAGCGGCGCGGATGCGCTGCGTTCGCGCGAGGCGTTTCGCAGCCGCATGCGCGAAGACGATCTGCAGTAACCAGGAGCGCTACTCATGAATCGAATCATTGCGCTCGTCGTCGCCATCGTGGTCGTGGCGTTCATCGCGTCGTCGACGGTGTTCGTCGTCGATCCGCGTCATGCGGTCGTATTGTCCGCGCGTGACGGCGCCGCGCCGTCGCTCGTCGGTCCCGGCCTGCACGTGAAGCTGCCGCCTCCGCTGCAAATGGCGACGGCCATCGACATCCCGATGCGCTCAAGTACTACGGCGAAACGGGCGGCGCGCCGCGCGACGCCGCGGACCGGCTTGCCGCCGCGTTGAAGGGCGCGCTGGGCGGTGCACTCGCCAAGCGTGGGCTCGACGATGCGATCGCCGGCCAGCGCGCGATCGCCGACGAGGTGAAGACGGCATTGCGCGCAGAGGCGTCGCGCTATGGCGTCGAGGTCGTCGACGTGCGGCTGACCCGCGTCGACCTGCCCGCCGCGCAGGCCGATGCCGCCTACCAGCGGATGTCGGCGGCCCAGCAGCAGCTGGCCGACCACGTGCGCGCGGAAGGTGCGGCGCAGGCCGAGCAGATCAAGGCGGACGCGGGGCGCGAGCAACAGGCGGTATTGGCGAATGCGTACCGCTCGGCGCAGACGATCAAGGGCGAGGGCGATGCGAAAGCGGCTGCCATCGCCGCCGACGCGTTCGGCCGCGATCCGAACTTCTACCAGTTCTACGCGAGCCTGCAGGCGTACCGGAACAGCTTCAAGCCGAACGACATCATCGTCGTCGACCCCGACAGCGAGTTCTTCCGCTTCATGCGCAGCCCGACGGGCGGCGCGCCCACGCCGGCGCCCGCTCCCCGCAAACATTGACGTACAAGGGGCGCCGCGTCGCGCGGCGCCGTCGATCGCATGGATCTCGCCGGCACACTCCTGCTCGCGCTCGCGCTGATGCTGATTATCGAAGGGATCTTTCCGTTCGTATTCCCGGTCGCGTGGCGCGATACGTTTCGTAGAATAGCGGAGCGGCCCCCGCATCACATCCGGATCGGCGGCCTGATCGCCATCATGCTCGGGCTCGTGCTGCTGCTGCTGGCGACCTGAGCATTCGTCTGCCTATTCGCGGCGCGGGCCGCTGCGGCCCGCTGTCCAGACTTGATTCAATCCGAGGCGCGCTGCCGCGCCGTCTTTTCCATCGTAGGATCGCAACGATGTCGACCTGGTTACTTCCCGAGAATATCGCCGACGTACTGCCGTCGGAAGCGCGCAAGATCGAGGAGCTGCGCCGCAGGCTGCTCGACCGCTTCCGGGCCTATGGCTACGAGATGGTGATGCCGCCGCTGCTCGAATATCTCGAGTCGCTGCTCACGAGCGGCGGCAACGATCTGCGCCTGCGCACCTTCAAGCTCGTCGACCAGCTGTCCGGCCGCACGCTCGGGCTGCGCGCGGACATCACGCCGCAGGTCGCGCGGATCGACGCGCATCTGCTGAACCGTCAGGGCGTGACCCGCCTGTGCTATGCGGGCAACGTGCTGCATACGCGTCCGCGCGGCCTGCACGCGACCCGCGAGCAGATCCAGATCGGCGCGGAACTGTACGGCCACGCGGGCCTCGAGGCCGATCTCGAGGTCCAGCAACTGATGCTAGACGCGCTGCACCTCGCGGGTCTCGCGAACGTCCGCCTCGATCTGTGCCATGCCGGCGTGCTCGGTGCGCTGTTCTCGCGGGACGCCGCCGCCGCCGCGCGCGGCGAGGCGCTCTACGATGCGCTCGCGGCCAAGGACGTGCCGCTGCTGAACGAGCTGACCGAGGACCTGAGCCCCGACACGCGCGCCGCGCTGCGCGCGCTGCCGCGGCTGTACGGCGATGCGTCGGTGCTCGACGACGCGCGCCGGCTGCTGCCGGCCCTGCCGGAGATCACGCGCGCGCTCGACGATCTCGCGAGCCTCGCAGCGCAGGTCACGGGCGCCGAGGTGACGATCGATCTTGCCGACCTGCGCGGCTATGCCTACCACAGCGGTCCGATGTTCTCCGCATACGTGGACGGCGTGCCGAACGCGGTCGCGCGCGGCGGCCGTTACGACCACGTCGGCCAGGCCTACGGCCGGGCGCGCCCGGCGACCGGGTTCTCGCTCGACCTGCGCGAAGTCGCGCGGATTTCCCCGGTCGAGGCGCGCGGCACGGCGATTCTCGCGCCGTGGAAGCAGGACGATGCGCTGCGCGCGGCGGTGGCCGCGTTGCGCGACGCGGGCGAAGTGGTGATCCAGGCGTTGCCGGGGCACGATCACGTGCTCGACGAGTTCGCCTGCGACCGCGCGCTGGTCGAACAGGGCGGCGCGTGGAGGGTCGAGCCCCGCTGATACGGGCGCCGGCACGGGCGCCGATGGTTCCTTGGAGTTCCACATCGTTGAAGTGAAACGGAAAAATTCGGAACCGGCGGCGAACATAGGTAGAATACGTTTTTAACCAGCTAACGAATCAACATGTCTGCCAGCGCAGTGAATGTGACTCCCGGGCGCAACGTCGTCGTCGTGGGTACTCAATGGGGTGATGAAGGCAAGGGCAAGATCGTCGACTGGCTGACGGACCACGCCAAGGGCGTCGTGCGTTTCCAGGGCGGTCACAACGCCGGCCACACCCTCATCATCGGCGGCAAGAAGACGATCTTGCGCCTCATCCCGTCGGGCATCATGCGCGAAGGCGTCGCCTGCTACATCGGCAACGGTGTGGTGCTGTCGCCCGAGGCGCTGTTCAAGGAGATCGGCGAGCTGGAAGAGGCCGGCCTCGACGTGCAGAGCCGCCTGTTCATTTCCGAAGCAGCCACGCTGATCCTCCCGTATCACATCGCGATCGACCAGGCGCGCGAAGCACGCCGCGGCGCGGGCAAGATCGGCACGACCGGGCGCGGCATCGGGCCTGCGTACGAAGACAAGGTCGGCCGCCGCGCGCTGCGCGTGCAGGACCTGTTCGACGCGAAGACCTTCGCCGACCGCCTGCGCGAAAACCTCGATTTCCACAATTTCGTGCTGACCCAGTATCTCGGCGGCGCAGCCGTCGATTTCCAGTCCACGCTCGACACGATGCTCGGCTACGCGGACCGGCTCAAGCCGATGGTGACCGACGTGTCGCTGCGTCTGTACGACGAGAACAACGCGGGCAACAACCTGCTGTTCGAAGGCGCGCAGGGCACGCTGCTCGATATCGACCACGGCACCTATCCGTTCGTCACCTCGAGCAACTGCGTCGCAGGTGCTGCGTCGGCGGGCGCGGGCGTCGGCCCGCACAAGCTCAACTACATCCTCGGCATCACCAAGGCCTATTGCACGCGCGTCGGCGCGGGCCCGTTCCCGAGCGAACTGTACGACGCGGACAATCCCAAGCGTCAGGACCAGGTGGGCGTCACGCTCGCGAACGTCGGCAAGGAATTCGGCTCGGTCACGGGCCGGCCGCGCCGCACGGGCTGGCTCGACGCGGCCGCGCTGCGCCGCTCGATCCAGATCAACGGCGTGTCGGGCCTGTGCATGACGAAGCTCGACGTGCTCGACGGCCTCGAAGAAGTGAAGCTGTGCGTCGGCTACAAGATGGACGGCAAGGATCTCAACATCCTGCCGCGCGGCGCAGCCGAGGTGGCGCGTTGCGAGCCGGTCTACGAGACCTTCGGCGGCTGGAAGGAAAGCACGGTCGGCATCAAGACCTGGGATGCGCTGCCCGCCAATGCGCGCGCCTACCTGACGCGCATCCAGGAAGTCGCCGGCGTGCCGGTCGACATGGTGTCCACGGGCCCGGATCGCGACGAGACGATCCTGCTGCGCCATCCGTTCAAGGTGTAATGCCCGATGACGCAACACTCCCTGCCAATGCTGGAAATGGCCGACCCGCGCAATGACGAGAAGAATCTCTGGGTGGGTTGGGATGAGTATCACCGTCTGATCGAACTGCTCGCGCTCGCGGTGCACGAGTCGGGTTGGAAGTTCGACAAGATCCTGTGTCTCGCACGCGGCGGCCTGCGCGTGGGCGACCAGCTGTCGCGCATCTACGACCTGCCGCTCGCGATCCTCGCAACGAGTTCCTACCGCGAAGCAGCGGGCCGTGAGCAGGGCGATCTCGATATCGGCCAGTACATCACGATGACGCGCGGCGAGCTGACCGGCAACGTGCTGCTGGTCGACGATCTCGTCGATTCCGGCGTGACGCTCGCGCGCGTCCAGCAGCATCTGAAGGAACGCTACCCGGCCGTGACGGCCGTGCGTTCGGCCGTGCTCTGGTACAAGGGCTGCTCGAAGGTGAAGCCCGACTATCACGTGCAGTACCTGGGAACCAATCCGTGGATTCACCAGCCGTTCGAGGAGTGGGACACGGTGCGTCCGCACAACCTCGGCGCGTGGATCAAGCGCGGCAATACGCAGCGCGAAGACGCGGGTGCGTAAGCCCGTCGTCAGCTTGACGTTCGAAACGGCGCCCCTCAGGCGCCGTTTTTTTTCCTTTTGTTTACGCTTTCCCTGCCGACTTGACGCCTCGCGGATCGCCTCGCGAATCGCCTCGGCAAGGCCTGCGCGCCTTGACGGCGCGGGGCGCCAGGAGGGGCGTGCTACACTGGCTCGCCGTTTCGCGTGGTGCGCTGACAACACCGCGAGACGGCATTTTTGCGTGCCCAGTTAGAATAGCGCTCGTTTTTTCCGACCCCAGAACGGATCTACCTCGCTTTTTATGACCGACACGAACCACTCGTCCACGCGCCAGCATTCTCTGCAATCGCTCGCGATAGCCGCAATCGGTGTGGTCTTCGGCGACATCGGCACCAGTCCGCTGTACTCGCTCAAGGAGGCATTCAGTCCCTCCCACGGCATCCCGCTCACGCAGAGTTCGATTCTCGGCGTGATCTCGCTGCTGTTCTGGGCGATCATCCTCGTGGTCGGCATCAAATACCTGCTGTTCGTGATGCGCGCGGACAACAACGGCGAGGGCGGCGTGCTCGCGCTGATGGCGCTGTCGCTGCGGCCGCTCGATCCCAAGAAGAAACTCGCGGGCGTCCTGATGGCGCTCGGCATCTTCGGCGCATGCATGTTCTATGGCGACGCGGTCATCACGCCGGCGATCTCGGTGCTGTCGGCGGTCGAGGGGCTCCAGATCGCCGCGCCGGAACTGTCGCACCTGGTGCTGCCGATCACGATCGTGATCCTGATCGCGCTGTTCTGGATCCAGCGGCACGGCACGGCGACGGTCGGCAAGCTGTTCGGCCCGATCATGGTGCTGTGGTTCCTGGCGATCGCGGTGCTCGGCGTGTACCACATCGTTCGCGTGCCGACGATCATCGCCGCGATCAACCCGTACTACGCGTTCTCCTTCATGTCCGAGCACGTGCTGCAGGCTTATGTCGTGCTCGGCTCGGTCGTGCTGGTGCTGACGGGCGCCGAGGCGCTCTATGCGGACATGGGGCACTTCGGCGCGAAGCCGATCCGGCTGGCCGCCTACGTGCTCGTGATGCCGTCGCTCGTGCTCAACTATTTCGGCCAGGGCGCGCTGCTGATCCAGGATCCGAAGGCGATCGAGAATCCGTTCTTCCTGCTCGCGCCGCAGTGGGGGCTGTTGCCGCTCGTGGTGCTGTCGACGGTCGCGACCGTGATCGCGTCGCAGGCGGTGATCTCCGGCGCGTACTCGCTGACGAGCCAGGCGATCCAGCTCGGCTACGTGCCGCGCATGAAGGTGCTGCACACCTCGGAACTCGCGATCGGCCAGATCTACGTGCCGGTGGTCAACTGGCTGCTGCTGTTCGTGATCCTCTGCATCGTGATCGGCTTCAAGAGTTCCGACAGCCTCGGCGCCGCGTACGGCATCGCCGTGACCGCGACGATGGTGATCACGACCGTGCTGGCCTGCGTCGTGATGCTGAAGGTCTGGAAGTGGAACAAGTTTCTGGTCGGGTTCATCATCGGGATCTTCCTCGTGGTCGACCTCGGCTTCTTCGGCGCGAACCTGCTCAAGGTCGCGCAGGGCGGCTGGCTGCCGCTCGGCATCGGCGCGCTGCTGTTCTTCCTGCTGATGACCTGGTACAAGGGGCGGCACATCGTCAAGGAGCGCACTGCGGCCGACGGTATCCCGCTGACTCCGTTCCTGCAGGGCCTGCTCGCGCATCCGCCGCACCGTGTGTCGGGCACCGCGATCTACCTGACGGGCAACGACACGCTCGTGCCGGTCAGCCTGCTGCACAACCTGAAGCACAACAAGGTGCTGCACGAGCGTACGCTGTTCCTCACGTTCGTCACGCGCGACATCCCGTACGTGCGCGACGAGGAGCGCGTGACCGTGCAGGCGGCGGGCGGCGGGCTCTATATCGTGAAGGCCGAATACGGCTTCAACGAGACGCCGGACGTGAAGGCGGTGATCGAGGAAGTGGGCCGCACCCACGACATGACCTTCGAGCTGATGGACACCTCGTTCTTCCTCGCGCGCGAAACGGTCGTGCCGACCCATCTGCCCGGCATGTCGATCTGGCGCGAGCGCGTGTTCGCGTGGATGCATCAGAACGCGGCCAAGCCGACCGATTTCTTTTCGATTCCGGCCAACCGGGTCGTCGAACTGGGAACGAAGATCGAGATCTGAAGCGGGTCGGGCCGCTTGAATCAAGACGCGAACGGGTGCCGATCCGTTCGCGTTTTTTTATGCGCGGCGCGCAATAAAAAACCCGCAGCGGGTGGGCTGCGGGCTTGAGTGTCGAGCGGGACGCCTGATGGGCGCCGCTCAGCGCTTGAGCTTCGCGAACGCTGCAGCCATGGCGCCTGCCGGTTCCGGTTCGCGCGCGCGCGGCGGGCGTTGGCCGCCCTGGCTGCGGGGATTGCCGCCGCGCTCCTGCTGCGCGCCGGCGGGGGCGACGTCGTCGCCGAGGCGCATCGTCAGCGCAATCCGCTGACGTTTGACGTCGACTTCGAGCACCTTGACCTTCACGACCTGGCCGGCCTTCACGACCTCGTGCGGATCCTTGATGAACTTGGTCGACATGGCCGACACGTGCACGAGGCCGTCCTGGTGCACGCCGACCTCGACGAACGCGCCGAAGGCCGCGACGTTGGTCACGACGCCCTCGAGCACCATCCCCGGTTCGAGATCCGACACCTTCTCGACGCCGTCGCGGAAGGTGGCCGTCTTGAATTCGGGGCGCGGATCGCGGCCCGGTTTTTCCAGTTCGGACAGGATGTCGCGCACGGTGGGCAGCCCGAAACGCTCGTCGACGAATTCGGCGGCCGACAGGCCGGCGAGCGAGTCGCGATTGCCGAGCACGTCGTCGATGCGCTTGCGAATCTTCGCGAGGATCCGTTCCACGACCGGATAGGCTTCCGGGTGGACCGACGAGCGGTCGAGCGGATTCTCGCCGCCGCTGATGCGCAGGAAGCCCGCGGCCTGCTCGAAGGTCTTGTCGCCGAGGCGGGGCACCTTGCGCAGGTGTTCGCGCGAGGGGAACGGGCCGTTGGCGTCGCGGTAGTCGACGATGTTGCGGGCAAGCGTCGCATTGAGGCCGGACACGCGCGCGAGCAGCGCCGCCGACGCGGTGTTCGCGTCGACGCCGACCGCGTTCACGCAGTCCTCGACGACCGCGTCGAGCGAGCGCGCCAGCTCACGCTGGTTCACGTCGTGCTGGTACTGGCCGACGCCGATCGCCTTCGGTTCGATCTTGACCAGCTCGGCGAGCGGATCCTGCAGGCGGCGCGCGATCGACACGGCGCCGCGCAGCGTCACGTCAAGCTCGGGGAATTCCTTCGCGGCCAGCTCGGAGGCGGAATACACCGACGCCCCGGCTTCCGATACGACGATCTTCTGCAGTTTCAGCTCGGGGTGGCGGGTGATCAGCTCGCTCGCGAGCTTGTCGGTTTCGCGCGAGGCGGTGCCGTTGCCGATGCTGACCAGCTCCGCCTGGGTCTGCGCGGCGATCCGCGCGAGCTTCGCGAGCGAACCGTCCCAGTCGCGGCGCGGCTCGTGCGGGAAGATGGTGTCGGTCGCGAGCACCTTGCCGGTGCGGTCGACGACCGCGACCTTCACGCCGGTGCGCAGGCCCGGATCGAGGCCGATCACGGCCTTCGGGCCGGCCGGCGCGGCAAGCAGCAGGTCCTTCAGGTTGCGCGCGAACACGCGGATCGCCTCGTGCTCGGCGGTTTCGCGCAGCTGCGTGAGCAGTTCGGTTTCCAGGTGCGGCTGCACCTTCACGCGCCAGCACCAGCGGCAGACGTCGGACAGCCACTTGTCGGCCGGGCGGTTCTGGTTCGCGATGCCGACGTGGCGGGCGATCATCGCCTCGCCCGGGTGCGGAACCTGCGCGTCGAGTTCTTCGCCGAGGCCGAGCTTGACCGTCAGCACGCCGGCGTTGCGGCCGCGGAACAGCGCGAGCGCGCGGTGCGACGGCACGGTCTTCAGCGTTTCCGAGTAGTCGTAGTAGTCGCGGAATTTCTCGCCTTCCTCGTGCTCCTTGCCGTCGACCACCGCCGACGACACGATGCCCTGGCTCGTCAGGTAGTCGCGCAGCTTGCCGAGCAACTCGGCCGTCTCACCGAACTGTTCGGTCAGGATGTCGCGCGCGCCGTCGAGCGCGGCCTTCACGTCGGCCACGCCCTTGTCGGCGTCGACGTAGGCGGCCGCCTCGGCCTGCGGATCGAGCAGCGGATTCGCGAGCAGTGCGAGCGCGAGGGGTTCGAGGCCCGCCTCGCGGGCGATCTGCGCGCGGGTGCGGCGCTTCGGCTTGTACGGCAGGTACAGGTCTTCCAGCACCTGCTTGCTGTCGGCCGCCTCGATGGCGGTGCGCAGCTCGTCGCTCAGCTTGCCTTGTTCGTCGATGCTGGCGAGGATGGTCGCACGGCGGTCCTCGAGTTCGCGCAGGTACAGCAGGCGCTCTTCCAGCTGGCGCAACTGCGTGTCGTCCAGGTCGCCCGTCACTTCCTTCCGGTAGCGGGCGATGAACGGAACGGTGGCGCCTTCGTCGAGGAGTTGCACCGCCGCGGCGACCTGGCGGGGTTGAACGGTCAGTTCGGTGGCAATGCGCTGTACGATCTTGAGTGCTACGGTTTCCGTCATGTCGTGATGTGCGTCTGCGGCCTGCTGGCAAAAACGTCCGGGCCAAGGCTGCCGTGGCGGGCGGGCCGGTCCGGGCGGGTGAATGGAGCGGGGCATTTTGCCATAAATGCGAAAGCGTCCAGCCGGGGGATGATAGAATTTGACACATGTCCCGCAGCTTTCCTACGACGTTGCCAACCTCCCGCTTATCCTTTGTCGCGCTCGCCGCCGCGTGCGCCGCCGCATTGTCCGTTCCGGTCGCGCCGGCCTTCGCCCAGGCGGACGCCGTCCCCGCGTCGGGCGCGCGTACGACTGCCGACGAGCTGAGTTTCGACGCACGTCAAAAAGTGCTCGATCAACGCACGGCGGAAAACGATTATCGTTATGCCGTGGCCCAGCACGACTGCTACAGCAAGTTCTTCGTGAATTATTGCCTGGACAAGGCGCGCGTGAAGATGCGCGACGAGCGTTCGAGCATCAGCGAGGAGCAATTGGCGCTCAACGACGAGCACCGCGCGGTGCGCGCCCAGCAGCGTGACCAGGACCTGGCCCTGAAGCAGGCGCAGCAGCAGGCGAATGCCCCGCAGCGCGCGGCGGAAGACGCGGCGAACGCCGCGGCCTACGAGGACAAGCAGCAGCAGAACACACTGAAGCGTGCGCAGCGCGATGCCGAGGGGCCGCAGCGCGCGTCGAACCAGCAGACCTACGACCAGAAGCAGGCCGACTACCAGCGCAAGCTGGACGAGGCCCGCGCGCAGGGCGCGCAGAAGGCGCAGGAACGGGCGGACAACGCCCAGCGTTACCAGGACAAGCAGCAGGCTGCTGCGCAGCACAAGGCGGATGTCGAGGAGCGGCAGCGGCAGGCCGCCGAAAAGGCGCAGCAAAAACAGCAGCAGGGGCAGTAACCGCACAGGCGTGGGGGTAGTCGATTCGGCAGGGAGTCTCGGGCGTGCGCTTTCGCGAGCGTGCGCCGCTCAGTGTGGAGGCGAGTATGCAAACCCGTGAAGTGGACGCGCAGCAAGAGTTGCACAACCGATTGGCCTCGTTGCAGGAGCTGCACAGCCAGCTGGCCCGAGAAATCGCACAGAAAGAGGGCCGTTCGGATATCGACGACCTGACGCTGCACCGCCTGAAGAAGGAAAAGCTGCTCGCCAAAGACAAGATCATCATGCTGCAGTCGCAGCTCGAACCGGATAAGCGCGCCTGAGCGCGGCCTGGCAAGCGCCGGCGCCGCGGCAGGCGCCGGACAGGACACCTAGGAACCGCTTGCCTTGAATTCACCGCTTGATGCCACTCCCGACGCGCGACGCGATGTCGCGTCCGCCGCGCGGGCCCGTGCGCCCGGCGAGGGCGCGTATGCGCCGAGCCCGCAGCGCGTCAATGAACTCGACGCCATCTTCGGCGAGGGCGGCTTGCTGTCGCGCGTGCTCGACGGTTACCGGTCCCGCGCGTCGCAGATCGAGATGGCGCGGGCCGTCGCCGCCGCGATGGAGGCGTCGGGCAAGCTGATGCCCGAGCCCGAGATCTTCGATACGCGCAAGCGTCCCGCGCGCCGCCTGACCGATGCGCCGGACGGCGCGGCGGCGGCCGGGCAAGACGCGGCGGCCGACCAGGCCGACAACACGCTGATCGTCGAGGCGGGCACCGGCACCGGCAAGACCTACGCGTACCTCGTGCCCGCGATGCTGTGGGGCGGCAAGGTGATCGTGTCGACCGGCACCAAGCACCTGCAGGACCAGTTGTTCCAGCGCGACATCCCGACGGTGCGCGACGCGCTCGCCGTGCCGGTGTCGGTCGCGATGCTGAAGGGGCGCGCGAACTACCTGTGCCACTACTACCTGCAGCGCACGGCCGACAACGGCCGCCTGCCGTCGCGGCAGGATACCGCCTACCTGCAGGAGATCGTGCGCTTCGCGAAGATCACCCGCAGCGGCGACAAGGCCGAACTCGCGAGCGTGCCGGAGAACGCGCCGGTCTGGTCGATGGTCACGTCGACGCGCGACAACTGCCTCGGCCAGGAATGCCCGCACTACAAGGAATGCTTCGTGATGCAGGCGCGTCGCGAGGCGCAGCAGGCGGACGTCGTGGTCGTCAATCACCATCTGTTCTTCGCCGACATCATGCTGCGCGACACCGGCATGGCCGAGCTGCTGCCGAGCGCGAACACGATCATCTTCGACGAGGCGCATCAGCTGCCGGAGACGGCGACGCTGTTCTTCGGCGAAACGCTGTCCACCACGCAGTTGCTCGAGCTCGCGCGCGACGCGGTGGCGGAAGGCCTGAGCCATGCGCGCGACGCGGTCGAATGGGTGAAGCTGGGCGGTGCGCTGGAGCGTGCGGCGCGCGATGTCCGGCTCGCCTTCGCCGACGATACGATCGTGCGGGTCGCGCTGTCCCAGCTCGACGGCGATCATCCGTTGTTCGCGGCGCTCGATACGCTCGACGCGGCGCTCGATGCGCTCGCCGCGGCGCTGGCCGGGCAGGCCGAGCGGGCGGAATCGCTCGGCGCGTGCCTGCGGCGCGCGCGCGAATTGCAGGATCTGCTGGCGGGCTGGGTCGTGCCGGACGCGTCGGGCGTCGCTACGTCGGGCGCCGGTGCGTCGGGCGCCGCCGAAGAAGCGCCCGCGACGGAATCCGGCGATCCGAACGAAAAGGTGCGCTGGGTCGAGGTGTTCTCGCATACGGTGCAATTGCACGAGACGCCGCTGTCGGTCGCGCCGATCTTCGCGAAACAGCGCGCGGGCGTGCCGCGCGCCTGGATCTTCACGTCGGCGACGCTGTCGGTGCGCGGCGATTTCACTCACTACGCGGCGCAGATGGGGCTCAGCGCGCGGCGCTCGATGACGCTCGCGAGTCCGTTCGATTATCCGAACCAGGGCTTGCTGTACGTGCCGCGCAATCTGCCGCAACCGTCGTCGCCCGCGTTCACCGATGCGGTGTTCGAGGCCGCATGGCCGGCGATCGAAGCGGCGGGCGGCGGCGTCTTCATGCTGTGCACGACGCTGCGCGCGGTCGACCGGATCGCGAACCGGCTGCGCGACGCGATCGAGTCGCGCGGCTGGTCGACGCCCTTGCTCGTGCAGGGCGACGCGAGTCGCACCGAGCTGCTCGACCGGTTCCGTGCGTACGGCAACGCGATCCTGGTGGGCAGCCAGAGTTTCTGGGAAGGGGTCGACGTGCGCGGCGACGCGTTGTCGCTCGTCGTGATCGACAAGCTGCCGTTCGCGCCGCCCGACGATCCGGTGCTCGCGGCGCGGCTCGAAGCGTTGACGAAGAAGGGCTTGAGCCCGTTCGCCGTGCATCAGCTGCCGCAGGCCGTGATCACGCTGAAGCAGGGCGCGGGTCGCCTGATCCGCGCGGAAACCGACCGGGGCGTGCTGATGATCTGCGACACGCGGCTCGTCGACAAGCCGTACGGCCGGCGCATCTGGCAAAGCCTGCCGCCGTTCAAGCGTACGCGCGAGATCGAGCTGGTGCGCGAGTTCTTCACGGAGCGTCGCGCGGCCCAGGAGGCCTGAGCGGCGCCTTCGCCCGAGGCAATAAAAAACCCGGCGCCAGGCCGGGTTTTTTATTGCCTGGGCCGGGCGGCGCGCGGCGCGCCGGCCGGCTGCCGTCAGAACTGCCACCAGGACTTCTTCGCGCCGGGCCGCGAGCGGCCGGTGACGTACGGGCTGTCCGGGAACGTCGACGCGAGCACGCGCTTGGTGTCGTCGGCGAGCTGCGGCTGGTTCAGCTTCGTGTACGAGAGCGTCATGATGTGCAGCGCATCCTCGATCGCGGGCGCGTTCTTGTATTCCTTGATCGCGAGCTGCGCGCGGTTGATCGCGGCTACGTAGGCGCCGCGGCGATAGTAATAATCGGCCGCGTGCACTTCGTGCGAGGCGAGGGCATTCACGATATAGCGCATCCGCGCGGCGGCGTCGGGCGCATACTTGCTCTTCGGAAAACGATCGACCACGACCTTGAAGGCGTCGTACGATTCGCGCAGCGCTTGCGGATCGCGCTCGCTCATGTCCTGGCCCGAGAACCGGCCGAACAGGCCCAGGTCGTCGTTGAAGTGGATCATGCCCTTCAGGTAGTACGCGTAGGGGATGTCCGGGTGATCCGGGTGCAGTTGAAGGAAGCGGTCGACGGCCTGGTCGGCGGCGGCCGGCTCGTTATCCTTCCAGTTGCAGTAGGCGACGTTGATCTGCGCCTGCTGCGCGAAACGACCGAACGGGTCACGGCCCTGCAGCGACTCGAAGTACTTCGCGCACTTGCCCCAGTCGCCGCCCGTCAACGCATCCTGAGCCTCTGAGTATAATTTGTTGTTCGACCAGACAGCGGTCTCATCGCTCTTCTG